>UQQQ01000055.1 GCA_900543165.1 uncultured Dialister sp.
CCTAAAAATCCAGTTCGCTTGCACATATTGCCTTCGCTGCTTCCCCCGAAGGGGGGAAGCAAGATATTACGTAGCTAACGATTTCCTTAACTTAATAGCATTGCCGGCGTGAGAGTGGCTGAGCCGCCCGTCACCCGCTTCATCCGATCTTTGGTCATCCGTTACTGGATAGCAAGGAGCCGTATTATGAAAGATTTATACTTGGTCGATGGCTACAATGTGATTTTCTGGCTTCCGAAGGTCTTTGACCGAGAGGACCTCGAGTCAAGCCGCAAGAAGCTGATCGATCTTCTGGAAGACTACGGAGCGCACAACAATCTGGAGATGATCGTCGTCTTCGATGGACAGGGCAACTCGAATAAGGCCAGGATCGAAAAGATGGGAAAAAATTTCACCATCGTTTTCACACCGAGCCGCATGACGGCTGACAGCTATATCGAAAAAGAGTCCTATGACCGCAGGGAGGAGTACCGCTCCATCTACGTCGTCACTTCGGATGGCCCGGAACAGAGTCAGGTGCTTGGAAATGGGGCATATCGCGTGGCTGTCGATGATCTCATCCGTGCAGTGAATGAAGACAAGAAAGTGCAGACCACTTTCATTTCTCATCATAACAATCAAAATCTTAGAAGCGAGATCGGCCGCGCACTGCCAAAGTCTGTGCAGGATAAGCTGAATCAGCTCAGAAATGGGAACTAGGGGAATGCCGATCCCATCGAGGAGTCTCACTCCGTAAGCATGTTTATGAAACACTTCGTCGGTATACTCACCAAGTGGATCGCTGTCTCTCTATCCGCTCTTGCATGAACGTGCAAGAGCAGGATCAAGGAATGATCTCATCGCCGCCCGGCGCCTATCGGGCGGCTTTTCATTTTGCTGCGGCACAGGTTCGAAAGGGGCAAAGCGTGCAATGGGTTTTGCATTTCAGAGGGCACCCTGCCCGATTGGCCGGGATCTGCGGCCTTCTTAATTTTTTCATGGACAAAAGAGGGTAAATACGGTAATATATTTAAATGATAGAAAGCGGTGATATATGTTGATAGAAAGAGCAATGATTTCAGATTTTCTGAAAGAGAGCGGTGTAGATGCAGCCTTCATCGAGAAGGATGAGAACTGCCGCTACATCTCTGGCTTCACCGGATCTGACAGCTATCTCTTTTTAACGGCCGATGACTGCTATTTATTGACAGACAGCCGTTATACAGAGCAGGCGAAGGAAGAAGCGAAAGGTTTTACCATCATCGACTATGCCGGGAAACTGGCAAAGACGGTGGGAGAGCTTTCTGCTAGACATCACGTGACTCGTTTTGGGATCGAAGCGGGCATGACGTACAAGATGTATCTTTCTTTCGATGAGGTACTGCCGGAGGCTGAATTCATCTTCGTGACGCCGGATACGCTGAGGCAGATCAAAAGCGCGGAAGAAATCGGTCTGATGCAGGAAGCATGTCGGATTTCCGATTTGGGCTTTGAGAAGACCGTGCCTTATATCAAGGCGGGTGTGACAGAGGCCGAGCTTCGGACGATCTTGGAGTGCGCGATGCTGGAGGGGGGATCGGAAGGAAAGTCTTTCGATACCATCGTAGCATCCGGCTGGCGGTCCGCTTATCCTCACGGGACAGCGACAGATAAAGTGATCGAAGAGGGGGATCTTATCACCTTTGATTTCGGCGCGATTTACCATGGCTACCACTCGGATATCACGAGGATGGTGGCTGTCGGGGAGATCTCAGAGCGGCAGCGCTACATCTATGATGCGGTGCTGGGATGCAATGAGCATATCGAAAAGATACTGAAGGCTGGCCTCGTGGCAGCGGATGTGGATCAGGAGTCCAGAAAATATCTGAAAGAGAAAGATCTGGACAAGTGGTTCGGTCATGCGCTGGGACACAGTGTGGGGCTGGAGATCCATGAGACGCCCGCGCTGTCGCCAAGGGATCATACCGTCCTTTGCAGCGGCATGACGGAAACTGTGGAGCCGGGGGTTTATATCCCAGGTGTTGGTGGAGTCCGTATCGAAGATACGGTTGTAATAGAAAAGGATGGAATCTCCATCTTGACTAAATTCCCAAAGAAATTTTTAAGAGTGTAGCAGGAGGAAAAATTAAATGATTTCTAGTAACGATTTACGCCCGGGCATTACCGTAGAATTGGACGGACAGGTATGGCAGTGTATTGAATTCCTTCACGTAAAGCCAGGCAAAGGGGCAGCTTTTGTACGTGCCAAGCTGAAAAACCTGCAGAGCGGCTCTGTCGTAGAACGTAAATTCAATGCAGGCATCAAGCTGCAGCCGGCTACTGTAGAACGTAAACCGATGCAGTATCTGTACGAAGCGGATGGTTCCTACTGCTTCATGGATACGGAAACCTATGAACAGATCATGCTGAACAAAGAACAGCTCGGCGACAAGATCAACTTCCTGAAGGAAGAAATGGAATGCAATGTCGTATTCTTCAACGGCACCATCATCGGCGTTGATATCCCGAACTCTGTAGAACTGAAAGTCGTAGAAACAGAACCGGGCATCCGCGGTGATACAGCGACCGGCGGTTCCAAACCGGCTAAGATGGAAACTGGCTATGTCGTTTCTGTACCGCTCTTCATCAATGAAGGTGAAATGCTCCGCATTGATACCCGTACCGGCGCTTACATCGAACGCGTAAAGTAATTTTTATATGGAAACTGCAGAAGTAAAAAATGACCTGGGAACCGTTCGTATATCGGACCAGGTCATTGCAGTCATTGCCCGAGAAGCAGCGCTCCATGTGAAGGGGATCTACGGGATGGATGATCGGTTTTCTCATGGGATCTCTGCTGTCATCAGTGATGCGGAAGCAGAAGGCGTGCGTGTCTCCATCCGGGAGAATGGTATCGTCATCGATCTCTACGTGGCAGCCTGGCATGGCGAACGCCTGCCGGCTATCGCTTTACAGCTGCAGGAAGCAGTCAAGGAAAGCGTCGGAGATTCTACGGGCCTTAGAGTGAATGCAGTCAATGTCAATGTGGAACGCATCGTTTTCGGTGAGGAGAAATAGAGATGTCCGGTGAAGAAGCAGAGAAGAAACGATCGGAAGAAGTCGTATATCAGAAAATTGAAGAGGCTCTGCTTGCCATGCCTGAGGTATCTCATTTCACCGCGGATGGCTTTCAGTACTTGATGCAGGGGATCAGTCAAGCCTTTGGCTTCAAGGCTCATCGCGGGCTTTGGATACGAAATCTGAAGGATGGACGTGTGAAGGTGGCGATCTCTGTCGCACTGCATAAAGGCTGTCAGGTACAGGAGACTGCCCGCTATATCCAGATGGTGGTGAAGAATGTATTCTCTTCGCTTAGAAGAGAGGACATCGAAAGCATTGATGTGACGATTACTGAAATGGTAGAGTGAATGGGTGTCATCAGATCCTGCCGCCAAAGTTTCTTTAGGGAAACTGCTCCCGGCAGGATCTGCTGGGTCCGTCGCGCCTGTGGAGTCATGGGAAACCATGTATGTAAGACAGGAAATTTCATAGCATAGAGAGAGGCTGACATGAGTAGAACAAGCGCAAGAGAATATGCACTCAAGGTGCTGTACTCCAGAGAACTCAATCCGGAGTCAGAGCCGATCGAGGAAGAGACGCTTCATTTGGAAGAGAAGGACAAGGCTTTTGCAGATGCTTTGATCGAAGCGGCAGCTCATGAAGATGTCGATAATAAGATCAAGGCATATTTGAAAAAGAACTGGTCGCTCACGCAGCTTAATGTGGTGGATAAGAATATTCTCCGTCTGGCTGTCGCTGAGTTTTATCATTCCGGGGAAGACCGCCCGGATAAGAAGGTCATTATCAATGAAGCGATAGAGCTTGCCAAGACATTTGGCGGTGAAGACTCCTATCGATTCATCAATGGACTTCTGGATAAGGCATTACAAGGTGAATAATCATGAGGTTTCTTGGAATAGATACCAGCTGCTATACGACATCGGCAGCGGTTTATGATTCTTCCAAGGGGCTGATGGGGGAAGAACGGATCGTCCTTTCAGTGAAGGAAGGGCGGCGGGGACTGTCTCAGTCAGAGATGGTTTTCCAGCATGTGAAGAATCTTCCCGTCCTGCTTCGAAGGCTTTCTCCTTTGCTGCAGGATCTGAAGGGCATAGGCGTTTCAGGATTTCCACGGAGGCGGGCAGATTCATACATGCCCGCCTTTCTTGTTGGTCGGGGTATGGCTGAGGCGCTGTCCTCTTCGCATCACATCCCTCTTTATGTATTTAGCCATCAGGAAAATCATGCGATGGCAGCGATCCGAGAGGCGATAGCCCTTTGGGGGAAGCCGTTTTATATGATGCATATGTCCGGCGGCACGCAGGATGTGCTCTCCTGTCAATGGCAGGAAGAGGGAATGGAGATCCATGAGCTCCTGACGTCCAAAGACATTACGGCAGGGCAGTTTATTGACCGCGTGGGCGTGGCTTTGGGATTTCCATTCCCCTGCGGGAAATGGCTGGAAGCGCTGGCAGAACAGGGAAATGATACGTATCGGATCCCACGCTCGTCCGTGAAAGGGGCGTTCAGCTTTTCCGGCCCCGAAACACGCGTCCAGCGTGATATAGCGTCGCACGCTTATCGGAAGGAAGATATCGCTAAAGGAGTCCTTATCCACATAGGGCGTGCTCTCGAAAAGGAGCTCAGCGGCTATCCTTTCGAAAAAGGCCGTCCCTTCATCGCAGTGGGCGGGGTCATGGCAAACCGCTATCTTCGGGCAAAGGTCGAAGAGATTTGCCAAGCTATCGGTCTCACGCCGCTCTTCGCCGATCCACGCTATAGCAGCGACAATGCGACGGGCAATGCATTCGGAGCGTATATGAAAAGCCGTTGACGGGTGACTGATGGCCTTCATAGGTTCAATGGGTTCAAGGGTTAGCCCGTGGGGCGTGCCGTCCCTTGACACTGAATGAAAGCTCTGCCCGAAAGTGGTATTTAAGGAAACGCTGATTCAATCGCAGAGTCAAGTCGGACAACGATTTAATCAGTGTTTCCCTAGTCCCCAGTCACCAATCATTATTATCCCGAAAGGAGCCACTCATGCTGAAAGAGGTATTACAACGAAAGCAGAAGGAAATCAATGAACGCTTGGAGAGGCTTTTGACTTCCGACTGCAGTGCGCACCAAAAGCTGTTTGATGCCATGAACTACAGCCTTTCGGCTGGCGGGAAGCGTATCCGTCCCTTTCTGTTTCTCCTGATCTTGGAACTTTGGGGGAAAGATGCGCGGGCGTATCTGGATATCGCCTGTGCTTTGGAATGCGTGCATACCTATTCTCTCATCCATGATGACCTTCCCGCCATGGATAATGATGACTACCGCCGCGGCCGTCCCACGAATCACAAGGTCTTCGGCGCAGGCATGGCGACCATGGCCGGGGATGGTCTTCTGACTTTTGCCTTTGAACTTTTGGCAGGCGAGCAGCAGATCGCTCCTCTGCTCCGCTGTGAATTGATTTCCATCCTGGCCAAAGCTGCTGGTCCCGAAGGCATGGTGGGAGGACAGGCGCATGATATCGAGAGCGAAGGCCGGACGCTGACCCTTCCGGAATTACAGCTCATGGACCACTGCAAGACAGGCTGCCTTTTGACGGCACCGGTGGATATGGCGCTGGCACTGACAGAGAGCAGCACTGAAGAAAAGAACCTCTTGCATGCATTTGCTGTCCATGTGGGACTGCTTTTCCAGATGACGGATGACCTGCTCGACGTGAATGGGCATCTGGACGAGATGGGGAAAATGCCGCATCAGGATGCGGCGGATCATAAGTCCACGTATGTAAGTCTTCTTGGTAAGGAGTGGACAAAGACACTTGCAGAAGAAGAAGCAAGGCATGCCAAAGAGATCCTGAAAAGAATTGATCGGGATACAAGCCTTCTCACAGAGCTTGTGGACATGCTGCTGGTACGCACAAAGTAGAGGAAATGTATGAGAAATCAGAAGGTCAAAAAAGAACGGCTGGATGTCATGCTCGTAGAGCAGGGCTTTTTCGACAGCCGGGAGAATGCCAAACGGCATATCATGGCAGGCATCATCCTTGTCAATGATGTGCCTGTCGATAAAGCGGGGACAAAGATTCCCGTGGATGCAAAGCTTCGGATCAAAGGGCATGTGATGCCGTATGTGGGTCGCGGCGGCTACAAGCTGGAGAAAGCGATCAAGACATTTGGTATCGATATGAAGGGAAAGGTCATGGCGGATATCGGCGCCTCGACCGGCGGCTTCACTGACTGTGCACTGCAGAATGGGGCGGCGAAGGTCTTTGCTATCGATGTCGGGACCAATCAGCTCGACTGGAAGCTCCGCTCTCATCCGCAGGTCGTCAATATGGAAAAGACAAATATCAAAGTCGTGACAGAAGAGACGCTGGGGGAGAAGGTCGACCTCGTTTCGACGGATGTATCTTTCATATCCGTCCTGAAAATTATTCCGGCGGTGAAATCCATCCTGAAGGAAGATGGCGCGATGGCGATACTGATCAAGCCGCAGTTTGAAGCCGGCAAGGACAAGGTGGGGAAAGGCGGCATTGTGCGGGAACCGGAAATCCATGAAGAAGTCGTTTCCGATACGCTCGCAGCTTTTAAAGCAGAAGGTTTCCACTGCTGGGATCTGACATTTTCGCCCATCAAAGGCGGCTCAGGGAATATTGAATTTCTGGCCTATCTGAAGTGGGAAAAGCCGCAGGAAGGGATCAGTGAAGAACGGATCCGTCAGGTGGTCGAAGAGGCACATGAGACTTTGAAAAAATAGGTGTAGAACCATACATTATAAAGATAATGGACGAGGCGGTGATTTCATTGCGATTTGCTATTTTTCCGAATCTGGGAAAAGAGAAGCTCTTTACCTTTCTGCCCGAGCTTCTTGGGATGATAGAAGAAAGAGGGGCGAGCGCGCTGCTGCCGCTTTCTATGAAAGAAGGACTGGAGGCGGGCGGTATCGAGGGGGCTTCTTATGGCAGCATCGATGAGCTGGGAAATTGTGACTGCCTGCTCTCTATCGGCGGCGATGGCTCCTTCCTGGGAGCGGCGCGGACGTTTCGCGACTACCCCATCCTGATGGCGGGGATCCACTTGGGTGAGCTGGGATTTCTGAACAGCATTACCATCGAAGACACTGCTCTGCGTCTGGATCAGATCCTTGCGCGGCACTATACTGAAGAGTCGCGGCTGTTTTTAGACTCTGTCCTGAAACATGAAGACGGCAGTCAGGAGTGGCTGACGAGCGTGCTGAATGATGTCGTCATCGGGCATAACAAGATCGGGCAGCTGGCAAGGCTGAATCTTTCCGTCAATGGGCATCTGATCCAGGAATATGCTTCTGACGGGCTCATCGTTTCTTCGCCGACCGGGTCTACCGGTTACGCTCTTTCCTGCGGAGGCCCGGTCATGGGGCCGAGCGATGACCGCATGATCGTGATCCCCATCTGTGCCCATACGCTGCAGCGTTTCGCCATCGTGTTGAAATGCAGTGATACCGTAGAAGTCACCGCTCCGCCGCGGGAGAAGAATCTCTGTATTTCGCTCGATGGCAGCGAATCCTGTCCTTTCAAAACGACAGACCGGCTTTTTATCAAAGGAGCGAATAAACCGATCCGCTTTATCCGCTTTGCCGACCAGGATTTCTTCGGGACGATCACCAAGAAGCTGGTGAGGAAGATATATGAGACGGTGTAGAAAAGGGCTCGGGATTAGGAACCTCGAGTGACTAGTGACTGGTGACTGGTGACTTGAATACTACTTTCAGGCATTGCCATTATGTATAACTCCGCGGCGCTTCTGATTTTTATGCGCCGCACTACCCCCGTTGAAACGTCTGAATCTATGAACTCACCAAACCTCTTTCATCCGCAATCACAGGGCAGCACGCCCCACGGGCTAACCCTGACCCCAATTTCCAAATAGATGTCAAAAAACATTTGACATCTATTTTTATTTCTGATAAAATAATCAAGTCATTGTACAAGGTGCCATGACGCAACCGCACGGAGACGGCTCCGTAAATGCTTTTGCAAGCTGCCATATTCGGCGAGTATAGTAAAGAGGAGGTGCACACATGTACGCAATTATCAAAACCGGTGGTAAACAGTACTGCGTTGAAGAAGGCAAAGTCATTACCATTGAAAAACTGGACGTTGAAGCAGGCGCAGAAGTAGCTTTTGATGAAGTTCTTCTCGTATCCGGTGACAGCGTAAAGATTGGCCAGCCAACCGTTGCAGGCGCAAAGGTTACCGGCAAGGTTCTGGAACAGGGTAAAGGCGCTAAGATTCGTATTTTCAAATACAAAGCTAAGTCCAACTACCGTCGTCGTCAGGGCCATCGTCAGCCTTTCACCAAGGTTCAGATCAAAAAGATCGAAGGCTAATGATTACCGCAAGACTACATTTAGTCGAAGGACTCTATCAGGGATTTACCATTACCGGCCATGCCGATGGGGCGAGGGAAGATAATGAGTACGATCTCATCTGTGCAGCGGTGTCGGCAATCACATTGACGATCGCTGCCGGACTGCAGGATATCCTGCAGATGGATGGGACTTTTGATTCGAAATCCGGCTTCATGAATGTGGATCTTCAGTCGCATGCGAATGAAAAGAGCCAGATTCTGATAGAAACCATGGTTCATGGTTTGGAAGCCATTCAGGAGCAGTATCCTGATAAACTTAAAATTATAACGGCAAAGGGGTGAATTACATGTTACTGTTTGATCTTCAGTTATTCGCTCATAAAAAAGGTGTTTCCAGCACAAAGAACGGCCGCGACTCCAATGCGCAGCGCCTGGGAACCAAAATGCACGCAGGTCAGATCGCTAAACCTGGCAACATCATCGTTCGTCAGAGAGGCACCCATCTCCATCCGGGTCTGAACGTTAAGATTGGCAAGGACGATACGCTCTTTGCAGTCGCAGAAGGCAGAGTGGCTTTCGAACGTCTCGGCAGAGATAAGAGACAGGTCAGCGTTTATCCTGTAGGTGAATAATCTAAACATAAAGAGCTGTACTCAAAAGAGTACGGCTTTTTTATTTGCCTCATCAGAGTGCCTTTCAGGAGAGCCCGTGGGGTGTGCTGCCCTGTGATTGCGGATGAAAGAGGTTTTGGGGTTCATAGATTCAGACGGTTCAAAGGGAGTGGTGCGGCGCAAAAAAATAATGAAGCGCTACACCTTTCTTATTGACCCCGTTGAAACAGTTTAAGTTTGCGAGCAAGGATGAGTGGCTAGGGATTAGGCGTCTTAAGCGACTAGGGGCTAGGAGACATCAGACTTTCGTATCGTCATTTCGAGCGAAGCGAGAAATCTTTCTCGTTCGCCGCTCAGTGGTCGATGTGTGAAAACCCAAAACGGGAAACCTGCCATCCGCAGATCTTCGGGCATTGCCGCTATTTGTACGCTGCGGGAAACATTGATTCAATCGCTATCAGATTTTACTCTTGAATTTTTATGCATAGCGGGGAATAGGGGGCGCGAATAGCGAGCTATGTAAGGAAGGTTATGACGAAGCTATGTATAAAAATTCTTGTAAAAGCTGACTCTGTGATTGAATCAGCGTTTCCTTAGATCCTTCGACTCAGTTCTCCTGTTTCAGATACGCCATTTTCTAACATACGACGTTTCTCTCCCTCAGGATGACGAAATGCGTTGCGCCGGCACTTCTCACTCCTCACGTAAGAGTAGAGCTTTTATTCACTATCAAAGGGTGCTTTGCTCCACGGGCTAACCCTTTCCCTGGTCACTGCTTTCTGGCTACAAGACATCGGTCATCACTCACGCAGATCCTCACATACTCAAATCTCATCAAATGATGCAACTATCGAAATTCAGCTATTGACGCATTTTCATTTTTATACTACCATTGACTTAAATCTATTCAAAAGCGGTGGGGGAAGTCTGTGTCCTCACTTGCTATAAAGGAGGAGTCAGAATGATTCGTGTATTAGTGAATGGGGCTGCAGGACGCATGGGTAGCGAGGTTGTCCGCTCAGTCCTCGCAGAAGATGGCCTGGAGCTTTGCGGCGGCGTCGATATCGGTGCGGCTGGCAAGGATTTGGGAGAAGCGATCGGTATCGGACACAATGGGATGATCATTGATAAGACGCTGGAGGAAGCATTTGCCAAAGGCAAGCCGGATGTGATCGTTGATTTCACCAATCCGAAGGTCATTTATGAAAATGCAAAGTATGTCCTTGAAAATGGGGTCAATATCGTCATCGGAACGACCGGCCTTACGGCTGAGCAGAGAGAGGAACTCGCCGGCATTGCCAAAAAGACAGGCGCCAATGGACTTGTTGCACCGAATTTCTCTTTGGGAGCTGTCCTTCTGATGAAGGTATCGGCTGAGATTTCCAAATACATGCCGAACGCTGAAATCATCGAGCTCCATCACAATCATAAATATGATGCTCCTTCCGGCACAGCGAAGCTGACTGCCGAAAAAATGGCAGCTGCCCGCACCATGGAACCGGAAGCGGATGAAACAAAGGAAAGCCTGCCGGGCGTTCGCGGTGGCAAGTACGAAGGGATCACCATCCACTCTGTCCGCCTCCCGGGCTATGTGGCACATCAGGAAGTCCTCTTTGGCGGTTATGGGGAAATCCTGACCCTGCGTCATGATTCTCTGGATCGTAAATCCTTTATGCCGGGCGTCATGCTTGCCTGCAAGAAGTGCATGACGGTCAAAGGCTTTGTTTATGGACTTGAAAATTATTTGGAATGAGGTGCTTGAACTATGAGTAAACTCCCGCGCGTCGCCGTCCTTGGTGCTACTGGTGCCGTCGGACAGGAATTTATCCGTCTGTTTGAAGAAAGAAATTTCCAGTTCGCTTCCCTGAAGCTTCTGGCCTCCAAACGCAGTGCAGGCAAGAAGCTCATGGTCTGCGGCAAGGAATATACGGTAGAGGAAGCCAAGCCGGAATCTTTTGAAAACATTGATGTGGCTCTCTTTGCAGGCGGCAGCATCAGCAAGACGCTGGCACCGGAAGCCGCCAAACGCGGTGCTGTAGTCATCGATAACTCCTCCACCTTCCGTATGGATCCGGAAGTACCGCTCGTCATCCCGGAAATCAACCCGGAGGATATCGCAAAGCACAAAGGCATCATCGCAAATCCGAACTGCTCCACCATCATCATGCTGATGGCGCTGAAGCCGATTTATGACCTTTCCCGCATCAGACGCATCGTCGTCAGCACCTATCAGGCCGTATCCGGTGCAGGCAAAGAAGGCATCGATGAGCTGTATGAAGAAGCTGCCGCTTTTGCGAAAGGCGAGAATTATGAACCGAAGATCCTTCCGTCGGCCAGCCTTCCGAAGCATTACCAGATCGCATACAATCTGATCCCGCAGATCGACATCTTCCTGGATAATGACTACACCAAGGAAGAAATGAAGATGGTGAATGAAACTCACAAAATCATGCATGATGCGGAAATCGGCATCACTCCGACCGCTGTTCGTGTACCGGTCGCAAGAAGCCATGCAGAGTCCATCTATGTGGAAACCGAAGAACCGCTTACGGTAGAACAGGTGAAGAAAGCGATCGAAGCCTTCGAGGGCGCAGAACTGGTCGATGATGTAAAGAATATGATCTACCCGATGCCGCTTGATACCTCGGATAAGACAGATGTGGCCGTCGGCCGTATCCGTAAGGATCTCGTGAATCCGAATGGTATCAACCTCTGGGTGTCTGGCGATCAGATCAGAAAAGGCGCAGCGCTCAATACCCTGCAGATCGCAGAGTATATGATCGCGCATGATATGTTATAAAAATGATTGATGGGTTCAGGGTTAGCCCCGGGGACGTTCTGTCCCTTGATTGTGAATGAAAGCTTTGCTCGAATGAGGAATGAAGGTGGCGGCTTCGCCGAGATCCTTCGACTCAGATCTCATCAGTTCTGGCTGAGGCTATCCGAATAAACGTCGTTTCCCTCCGCTCAGGATGACGAAAACGGGGCGATGCCCGAAAGTGGCATTGAAATCACCAGTCACCAGTCACTTCTAATCCCTAATCCCTAGTTCAAAGATAAAGATCCAAAGGAGATACAACTATGGCAACTGCTCAGTTTGGCCGCGTCATTACGGCTATGATTACTCCGTTCACAGAAGATGGTGCTGTTGACTACGAAAGTGCTGTCGCTCTTGCAAAGCATCTTGTTGCTCATGGCTCTGAAGGCATTCTTGTCGGTGGAACCACCGGTGAAGGTGCTACCATGACCGCAGAAGAAAAACTGAAACTATATACCCTCATCGTAGATGCTGTCGGTAAACGCGCGGAAGGCAAGAAAGTGACTGTCATGGGCAATATCGGTACTATCAGCACTGCAGATACCATTGCATTCGGCAACAAAGCCAAAGAAACAGGCATCGACTGCGCGCTGGTGATCGTTCCTTTCTATGTCAAACCAAATCAGGAAGGTATGTACCAGCACTTCACAGCGGTTGCAAAAGGCGTAGATCTGCCGCTCGTTCTTTACAACGTACCGGGCAGAACCGGCGTATCTATCCAGCCGGAAACCATCAAGAGAATCGTAGATGGATGCCCGAATGTCGTCGGCATCAAAGATGCAACCGGCAACTGGGATCAGGTCACCAAGGAAAAAGCGCTTCTTCCGGAAGACTTCATGATCTACAGCGGCGATGATGCATTCACACTGCCTGTTCTTCTCGCTGGCGGCGTAGGTATCATTTCTGTATCTTCTCATGTCATCGGGGATGACATGCTGGCTATGGTGGATGCCTTCGAAAAAGGCGATCTTGAAAAAGCCAGAGCGCTGCACCTCAAGATGTATGAAATCAACAAAGGCATGTTCTTCACCGCAAGCCCGACACCGGTCAAGACAGCAACGAACCTCATCGGCCAGCCGGGCGGACACTTCCGCCTGCCGATGGTCGAACCAACCGAAGCAGAAAAAGCAAAGGTACGTCAGATGCTTGAAAATTATGGCGGTCTGCTCTAAGAGAGTAGCTTCATGAAATAGCGCATGCCAAAAGGGGCTGTGAAGAAATGAATCCTCATTTCTTCACAGCCCCTTTTTACTTTGCTT
>UQQQ01000056.1 GCA_900543165.1 uncultured Dialister sp.
TTAGAAGATGGTATTCTCGTATCGCAGCCTTCCCCTCTAGGGGAAGGTGCCCGAATGGGGCGGATAGGGTGACTATGGCATGAAAGACAGCTGGGATAAGGTTTCCCCGTCACTCCTATGAGAGCTGCAAGTCCCCCGCGGCAGATTGAACTCGAAAATGAGATGATCGTTATTTTACAGCCCTTTTGTTCTTTAAGGAAACACTGATTAAATCGTTGTCAGATTTCATTCTTGGATTTTTATACAGGGCAAGGAATCATCTGACGCGTGGCTCTCGCCAAGAGAGGTGTCTTTTTATTGCCCGGATGTATTTTGCGTGATATCATGGAATCAGAATGACAAAAGTGGGGATGAGAGAAGTCTCCATTAAGGGAGCACTGATGAAATCTGATTCTGTGATTGAATCAGCGTTTTCTTACATTTCCGATACGATCCAGGAGGATGACATGGTAGATACGAAGAAGGAACAAGAACGCGACGAGCTGCACCGTGCCATATGGGCGATCGCGGATGAACTCCGCGGGGCGGTCGATGGTTGGGATTTTAAGAACTACGTACTTGGCATGATGTTTTATCGCTATATTTCGGAGAATCTCTCGGACTATATCACTTGCGGAGAAAGAGCGGCGGGAGATACCGGCTTTGACTATGTGACCATGCCCGATGAAGATGCAGAGGGCGCGAGGGAAGGTCTGGTGCAGGAGAAGGGATTCTTCATCCTGCCAAGCGAACTCTTCTGCAACGTCTGCGCCCGCGCGAAAGATGACGAAAACCTCAATGAGACGCTGGAGACGGTTTTTCGTCATATCGAGGAATCGGCGAAGGGCAGCGAGTCAGAGAGTGATTTCGAAGGATTATTTGATGATTTCGATGTGAACAGCAACAAGCTCGGCGCGACTGTCGCGAAGCGGAATGAAAAACTCGTGAAGCTTCTCTCTGGTGTGGCGAAAATGAACTTGGGCGACGTCAAAGGCCATGATATCGATGCATTCGGTGACGCGTACGAGTACCTCATGACCATGTATGCGTCGAATGCAGGGAAATCCGGTGGCGAATTCTTCACACCCGCCGATGTGTCTGAGCTCCTGACTCGCCTGGGGACGGTCGGGAAGACAGAAATAAACAAGGTGTATGATCCTGCATGTGGGAGCGGATCGCTCCTTCTGAAAGCCGAAAAGGTGCTGGGGAAGGACGCCATTCGTAATGGCTTCTATGGGCAGGAAATCAATATCACGACGTACAACCTGTGCCGCATCAATATGTTCCTGCATGATGTCGGCTTCGATAAATTCAACATCGCCTGTGAAGATACGCTGATCAGTCCGCAGCATTGGGATGATGAACCCTTCGAACTCATCGTATCGAATCCTCCATACTCGATCAAGTGGGCAGGGGACAGCAACCCGCTCCTCATCAATGATCCGCGCTTTGCCCCGGCCGGAGTCCTTGCGCCAAAGAGCAAGGCGGATATGGCCTTCATCATGCACAGTCTTTCCTGGCTCGCTGCGAATGGCACCGCGGCCATCGTCTGCTTCCCCGGCATTATGTACCGCGGCGGTGCGGAGAAGAAGATCCGTAAGTATCTTGTGGATAACAACTTCATCGATTGCATCATCCAGCTCCCGAGCAATCTGTTCTTCGGCACTTCGATCGCGACCTGCATCATGGTGATGAAGAAGAATAAAACGGATAACCGCACACTCTTCATCGATGCTTCGTCCGAGTGCGTGAAGGTGACGAATAACAACAAGCTCACCGCGGAGAATATCGCGCGTATCGTGGATGTCTTTGCAAAGCATGAAGAAATCCCGCATTTTTCTAAGCTCGCAGAGTATCAGGACATTGTGGATAATGAGTACAATCTCTCGGTCTCGACCTATGTAGAGGCAAAAGACACAAGGGAGAAGATCGATATCGTGAAGCTGAATGAGGAAATCCGGGAGATCGTAGCGAGGGAGGATCACCTTCGCGAAGAAATCGATCGGATGATCGCGGAAATTGAGGTGGGGACAGATGAACAAGCTAGATGAGTTGATAAAGGATCTTTGCCCTCTTGGAGTTGAATTTGTGCCACTATGGTCAATAACAGCTTGGGATAAAAAATTTAATGCCGTGGATAAATCAATGCAAACGAAAGTATATAAATATCCTGTATTACTTGCAAAAGATTTGTTTGCAATGCAGCAGAATAAGGGAAATGTTTTTCTACTCTCTACAGGCACTGAAACGGGTTGGACTACAGAAGAGATTGCTGGGGATTACCTTTGCGAGGGAGAAGTTGTCACTTTGCCATGGGGAAAATCAAGTCCGGTAAAAGGATTAATTAAATATTACAATGGAAAATTTGTGACTGGTGACAATCGTATAGCAACATCATTGGATACAGAAAAGCTTTTGAATAAATACCTCTATTATTGGATGGTTAAGCATGGTGATTTAATAGATACTTTTTATAGAGGCTCTGGAATTAAACATCCGAGCATGCTTCAAGTATTGACTTTGAAGATCGCTCTGCCTCCGTTAGCGGTACAACGTGAAATTGTCCGCATTCTGGACAATTTCACCGAGCTTACAGCCGAGCTTACAGCCGAGCTTACAGCCGAGCTTACAGCTCGGAAGAAACAGTATGAGTATTATCGGGATCGCCTGCTCTCACATGATATTCATGCGAGAGTTGGTAAATTGATTGACATGCTTGAAAGACCGATTACAGATGGACCGCATACTACACCACAATTAGTATCTTCAGGAATTCCTTTTTTATCTGCAGAATCTATATATGATGGGCAGATTCATTTTGAGAAAAAGCGTGGATATATTACAGAACAATTTGATGATGAATGTTGTAAAAAGTATAAACCACAGAAAAATGATGTATTTATGGTTAAATCCGGTTCAACCACAGGGAAAGTAGGATACGTCGATACGGATGACAGATTTAACATATGGTCACCTATTGCTGCTATGCGGGTTAATGCTGATAATTCTTCAAGATTTCTTTTTCATTTATTGCAGTCGGAAAAAGTACAGAAGCAGGTTCGTTCGAAAGCAAGTCATGGATCACAACCAAATCTGAGCATGCGTGCATTGGAACAGTTTGAAGTGGTAATCCCTTCGTTAGAAATTCAAGAAAAAATTGCTAACGTCCTCGATCATTTCGACGCGATCTGCAGCGATCTCAAAATCGGCCTTCCGGCGGAGATTGAGGCACGAAAGAAACAGTACGAATATTATCGCGATCAGCTATTGACATTCGCAGAGAGTGGCCGCATGCTCGTTGACAGACAGACAGACAGACAGACAGACAGACAGACAGACAGACAGACAGAATGTGATTAAGCTTATTCAGTATGTTTTTAGGTTCGTCAATTTGACGTTACCTGATATTTCTGAAAATTATGACAAGTTGAGAAAACCTGTTACAAAAGGAAATCGAGTTGCAGGCAAGTATCCCTATTATGGGGCATCTGGCATTGTAGATTACGTTGCGGACTATATTTTTGATGGGGATTATTTACTTGTGTCAGAAGATGGTGCAAATCTTTTGGCGAGAAGTACGCCGATTGCATTTTCTGCTTTAGGGAAAATTTGGGTTAATAATCATGCGCATGTACTAAAATTTGATTCTTACGAGATGAGAAGATATGTGGAAATTTATCTTAACTCGATTGACCTGAGTAAATTCGTCTCTGGCGGAGCACAACCAAAATTGAATCAGGAGAATCTAAATATGATAGAGATTCCTGTACCACAAGATGAATTGTTAAAACGCATCGTTCACATCCTTGATCGCTTCGAAGCGCTCAGCACCGATATCGCCCACGGTCTTCCGGCGGAAATCGAGGCGCGGAGGAAGCAGTACGAATACTACCGAGACAAGCTGCTTACATTCAAGGAGCGAAAGGGATAGTCCAAAGTTTGCGCTCAAAGGAAGAAAGGAGAACCTCTATGTCACAATTCCAAGTCGTTGCGGAAACGTCTGAGAATACCGTCATCACGGAATATACGCCGGAGAAGCGGCGATCCACGAGCTACCAGAGTGAAGCGGAGCTGGAGAAGGAGTGCATCCGTATGCTCTGCGAAGAGGGCTATGAATACCTCGCTATCCATGAGGAGAAGGATCTTGTCGCAAATCTCCGAAAGCAGCTCGAGGCGCTGAATCAGTATCATTTCTCAGATCGGGAATGGGATGATTTCTTCCATCACGTCCTTGCAAACCCGAATGAGCATGCGAAGGAGAAGACGGAGAAGATCCAGGAGGACAATGTCCAGGTCTTGAAGCGGGATGACGGGTCGACGAAGAATATCACGCTTATTGATAAAAAGCAGATCCATAATAACCGCCTGCAGGTGATTCATCAGTATGAGAATGGGAAGGAGAATGGGGCTTCCTATGACAATCGCTATGACGTGACGATCCTGGTAAACGGGCTGCCTTTGGTGCATCTGGAGCTGAAGCGGCGCGGGGTGAAGATCCGCGAGGCATTCAATCAGATCAATCGGTATCAGAGGGATTCGTTCTGGGCAGGGGCAGGGCTCTACGAGTATGTACAGATTTTCGTGATTTCCAATGGGACGAATACGAAGTACTATTCGAACAGTACGCGCTTCAATGCGGTGAAGGAGAATGAGAAGCGCGGGGCGAGCCGGACGAAGACGAGCAACAGCTTCGAATTCACCTGTTTCTGGGCGGATGCGAATAATACAGTGATTTCTGACCTCATCGATTTCACGAAGACTTTCCTTGCGCGGCATACGATTCTCTCTATTCTGACACGGTACTGTATCTTCACATCAGAAAAGATGCTGATGGTGATGCGTCCGTATCAGATCACGGCGACGGAGCGGATTCTGAACCGGATCGAGATAGCGAACAATTATAAGAAGTATGGTACGGTCGATGGGGGAGGCTATATCTGGCATACGACGGGGTCAGGGAAGACGTTGACGTCTTTCAAGACAGCGCGCCTCGCCTCGCGTCTGCCGTATATCGACAAGGTGCTTTTTGTTGTGGACCGTAAGGATTTGGATTATCAGACGATGAAGGAGTATGATCGCTTCGAGAAGGGGGCGGCGAACAGCAATACGTCGACGGCGGTCTTAAAAAAGCAGCTGGAAGATCCGTCAGCGCGTATCATCATCACGACGATCCAGAAGCTTTCGACGTTCATCAAGAAGAATCCGGAGCATCCGGTCTATGCTGAGCATGTGGTCATCATTTTCGATGAGTGCCATCGAAGCCAGTTCGGCGATATGCATTCGGCGATTGTGAAAAATTTCAAGAAGTATCATCTCTTCGGCTTCACGGGGACACCGATTTTCTCAGTCAATGCGGGCCGTGGGAAGAATCCGGAATTCTTCACGACGGCGCAGACGTTTGGCGACCAGCTGCACTGCTACACCATCGTGGATGCCATCCGCGACAGAAATGTGCTTCCTTTCCGCGTGGACTACATCAAGACGATGGAGGCGGATGAGGATATCTCTGATGAGATGGTCTGGGATATCAATCGCGAAAAGGTAATGATGGCGCCGGAACGAATTTCTGTGGTGGTGAAGTACATTCTCACGCATTTCGACCAGAAGACGTATCGCGGAGATAAGACGTATGTCTATCAGGCACTGACGAATATCAGCGAGGTGGCGTCCGGGAAGAACCAGGTCGAGGAAATCAAGCAGAAGCAGCGTCTGTCTGGTTTTAATTCCCTCTTTGCGGTGGCCAGTGTCCCGATGGCGAAGCTCTACTATGAAGAGTTCAAGAAGCAAATGCAGGCCGATCCGACAAAGAAGCTGAAGATCGCGACGATTTTCAGCTATGCGCCCAATGAAGAGGAAGCGGAGGGGCTTCTGGGGGAGGAAAATTCGGAGGATACATCGGCTCTCGACAGGAATTCACGGGATTTTCTGGAGCATGCGATCGAGGACTACAATGCGATGTTTCATACCAGCTACGATACGTCAGCCGATAAATTCCAGAATTATTACAAAGATGTCTCGCTCCGCATGAAGAATAAGGAGCTGGATCTGCTCATCGTGGTGAATATGTTCCTCACTGGCTTCGATGCGACGACGCTGAATACGCTCTGGGTGGATAAGAATCTCAAGATGCATGGGCTCATTCAGGCGTTTTCCCGGACGAACCGCATTCTGAATGCGGTGAAGACGTTTGGAAATATCGTCTGCTTTAGAAATCTTTCGAAACGGGTGGATAGTGCGATTTCTCTCTTCGGGGATAAAAATGCCGGAGGCATCGTGCTTATGCGCCGCTTCAAGGACTACTATGAAGGCTATACGGATATGGATGGCAAGCACAGGGATGGATATGTGGATTTCGTGAAGAGGCTCAAGGATAAGTTTCCTCTGGGCGGAAATATCATCAGCGAAGAAAAGCAGAAGGAATTCATCTTGCTCTTCGGCGTCCTGCTTCGCATGAGAAATCTGCTTTCGTCTTTCGATGAATTCAAAGGGAAGGAAATCCTTTCCGCCTGTGACTGGCAGGATTACCAGGGGCGGTATCTCGATATCAAAGAAGAGTGGGACCGCAGGAAAAAGCATGATAAAAAAGATGTCACGGAGGATGTAGTCTTCGAGACGGAGCTCATCCGCCAGGTGGAGATCAATATCGACTATATCCTGATGCTGGTGAAAAAGTATCATGATACCCATTGTGAGGATAAAGAGGTGCTGATTTCTATTCGTAAGGCCATCGACGCGAGCCCTGAGCTTCGCAGCAAGAAGGATCTCATCGAGAATTTTATAGCCGGTGTCAATGAGTCGGGAGATATCCTGAATGAGTGGAATGGCTATGTCGCAGAAAAGAGAGAAGAGGATCTTTCAGCTATCATTCAGGGGGAACGGCTAAAGGAGGACGATACCCGCCGTTATATGGAAAATGCTTTCCGTGATGGGGAAATCAAGACCGCGGGAACGGATATCGATGCTCTTCTCCCACCGATTTCCCGCTTTGGGTCTGGGACACGTGCCAAAAAGAAACAGAGTGTAATCGACAAGTTCAAAGGTTTCTTTGAACGCTATTTTGGCATTGGCGGCGCTCCGTCTTTCGAGAAACCCAAAGCTGCTATGCCTTATGGTGGGAAAGAGAAAATGTCCGTGGCAGCAGAACGTCCGATGACGTATGGCCGGTGAGAGAAAAACGGTTCATTTTTCTGTCTATTGACCCGATATCGCGGCATTAGGACCCGTAGAACCTGTCAAACCTATCGAACCCGTTATATCATTACTCACACAATCGCATTGCGCACCATTGCCATTTCCTTCCAATCGCGGTATGATAGATGCATAAAAATAAAAGGAAGCACCGAGGCTTCAAAGTATCAGGCATTGCCCTGATGCTTTTGGCGCGGTGCTTTTCATTTCTGCCGATGGCAGAAAAGAATGGGAGGAATACAAATGCCGGTTTCTTACATGGAAATCAATCTGAATGCGCTTCGTCACAATCTCAAGGTCATCCGCGCGCATCTGCCGAAGGAAGTGAATGTGCTCGCTGTCGTGAAGGCGAATGCCTATGGACATGGCGCGAAGGAAACGCTGCGCATCGCCCTCGAGGAAGGCTACGTCGCTGCTGCGGTCGCCCGTGTGGAAGAAGGAGCGGAGCTGCGCGACGCCGGATTCACTTGCCCGATCTATGTATTGGGACTGCCGCTGCCGGAGGATATGCCTATCGGTGTGAATAAAGACCTCATCATGCCGATCGATGATACCGTCGATCTTGATGCCCTAGAAGCTATCGCGGCTGTTTCGAAGAAAACGATCGAAGTCATGCTGCCGATCGATACGGGCATGAACCGCATCGGAACTCATCCGGAGGACGTACCTGCGCTCCTTAAAAAGCTCGAAGCCTATCCGCACATCCACGCACATGGCACCTTCACCCATATGGCGACGGCGGACCACAAAGAAAAGGATGCCGCACTGAAGCAGCTCGACCGCTTCGATGAAGCGATCTCCTACATGCCGGTCGATGAAAACTTCGTGATCTCCTCCGCTAACAGTGCCGGTGTCATAGATATCCCGAGAAGCTGGCACAACCTTGCCCGTCCTGGCATTATCATCTATGGGCCGCAGCCATCGGACGCCATGACGAACAAGCTTGACCTCCAGTATGCGATGAGCGTCGTGAGCCATGTCACCCATGTCCAGATCCTGCATAAGGGCGAAGCCATCGGCTACGGCGGTACCTATGTCGCCAAAGAGGATATGAAGACTGCGACCGTCCCGATCGGTTATGCAGACGGCTGGCACAGAAGCCTCTCGAATAAGGGTGTCGTCCTCATCAATGGCAAGCGCTGCCCGATCGTCGGCCGCATCTGCATGGACCAGTTCATGGTCGCCTGCGATGACGAAGTCCGCCCAGGCGATGAAGTCGTCCTCATGGGCAAGCAGGGCGAGGAAGAGATCACCGTCGATGAAGTATCTGCTACGGCTGAAACCATCCCGCATGAAATCATGTGCGACCTGAAACGTATCCCGAGAGTATTTGTAGAAAAATAGTTTTGAAGGATCCGGCACTGGAGGAGAGCGGGATCTGTTCGTATCGTCATGTCGGGCAAAAGCGGGACATCTTCCCCCCTTTCTTATTTTCGCTCCATATGCTATAATAACGCTTGTTAAGCGTCTATAGCTCAGTGGATAGAGCACTGGTCTCCGGAACCAGGTGTCGAGAGTTCGAATCCCTCTAGACGCACCAGAATATACCCGATAATATCGGATAAAATAAAATTCACCCAGTTCCTCCATGAAAGTGGGGAAATACATGGGGGGAAAATCGACCTTTGAGGAGGTCGAAAAGCCGAGGCGGCTTGCCTCGGCTTTTTATTATGCCTTTTCCTTTGTTTTAACAGCAACTCCCTGATCACAGTTCGTTGGTTCGGCATCGTATATTTCCTTGGCTATGACGCTTCCAAACCGTCTCTTTCTACTGTATTCTCCATGGTAAACATGCTATAATAATAAGACGTTTCGTTTGAATACATCGGACAGAGACGGGGCCTGCGCTTCATGAGGCAAAGTGCTTATCAGAATCACCGCGCTTCCGGATGCGACGCAGACTTTCGCTGTATCCCATGGGTCTTTGACACCGGGGGAGCTCTGTACCGGCCTTTATATATCGTGAGGGTTTACCATGAAAATGTTTCGAGGACTATCGAACTGGATCGGTATCGACATGGGGTCGTCCCAAGTCCGTATCTACCAGGAGAATAAAGTGATCCTTGCCGAAGCGAGTACGGTCGCGGTGGATAATATCGACGGTCATGTACTGGGTTTTGGCACGGAGGCGCTCATTCACTACCATAAGGCGCCGGAGAATATTTCTCTGGAGTGGCCGGTACAGAATGGCGTCATCGCTGACTATGACATGACGAAGGCGATGCTTCGTTTTTTCATCCGCAAATCGCTTCACCATGCGGTGTCGCGTCCGACGGTGATGATTTCCATTCCGGGCGAGACGAGCTCGGTCACGCGCCATGCGCTGGTGGATGCTTTGATCCATGCCGGCGCGCAGCATGTGTATCTCCTTCCTTCGCCGGCGGCTGCGGCCATCGGGATGGGGAAGGATATGCTGGCACCGTCGGTGATCTTTTCTCTTGTCATCGGGCGTGACGTTTCTGACGCGGGGCTTTACAGCTGCGGGGGGATCGTCGCGAAGGAGGGGATCCCTTTCGGCGGGCATCATATCGATAAGGGGATCTGCCAGTATCTGCAGGAAACGTATCAGATCATGATCGGGCTGGATCAGGCGGAGAAGCTGAAGAGTGAAGTGATTTCTCTCGAAGCGGCGGATGGGCAGGCGACATTCACTATCCGCGGGCGCAGGATCCGTGATGGCGTGGAAGTGGTGGTGGAGCTTTCCACGGAGGAATTAAGGCCGGTGATGCAGCGTATTCTGCAGCCGGTCCTGAAGCTCATCCGTCGTGTCCTTCGCGAGGCGAAGCCGGAGATGGCGGGCGATCTTCTGAAGAATGGTCTGCTTCTATCCGGCGGCAGTGCGCTTCTGGACGGGCTGAAGGACTGGCTCGCCGGAGAGCTGCATATGCCGGTCTATGTACCGGCTCTGCCGGGGGATGTATTGGCCGTGGGCTGCTATCAGGCTCTTGGTATGTATAAGGATCTGCCGCTTCTCATTGAGAACGGTGAAAAATATTATGGAGGCGCTTGATCGTGATATTTTTTGGCAGAAAAAAGATGGCCGCCGCGGTCGCACTCTTTGTTTTCATGGGCGCATGCGGCTGGTTCTGGCGGCATAGGGAGTATATCCCTTTCATTTCGCAGCCGCTTTCTATCGGTGCGGCGCCTTTCAACTATACCGCGAGCAAGACAGCGCTTTCTTTCACACAGGGGGTTGACTTACTTTCGGGCGTGTGGGAGAACTGGAGTGAGCTGGATGCGCTCCGGAAGGAAAATGAAAGTCTTCGCGCGGAGCAGGCACAGTACAGTGAGATCCTTGCGGAGAATATCCGGCTGAAGAGTCTCCTTTCGTTCAAGCAGGGCTATAAGCAGTACCACCTGACGGGGGCGTCTGTCATCACGCGCGACTACGGCGGATGGACACAGACGCTGGTCGTGGACAGGGGCAGTGACAGCGGCATTCAGAAATATATGCCGGTCATCGTCCCGACGGGTCTGGTGGGTTTTGTAAGTGAAGTGTATCAGAATTCCGCGCGCGTGCAGCTCCTTCTGGATCCGCGTACATCGGTGGGGGGCATCGTTGCGCGTCCGGCTTCGCGCGTGGTGGCGATGGTTTCCGGGAACAGCAGTGAACCTGGCAAGCTCTCTTTCGTGAATCTGCCGCGAGAGGCAGACGTCATCAAGGGAGATACCATCGTGGCATCCGGCTATGGCGGGGTGTATCCGAAGGGGATGGTCATCGGTACGGTCGAGCAGGTGGATGTCGACTCCATCGGCGGCACGCAGGTGGCACGCATTATTCCGGCGGCTGATTTCTCTCATCTGGAAGAGGTCTTCATCATCACAGACCATATTCAGCGGGCAACGCCAGAGAGTATTCTGGTGAAGCCGCCGAAGAAGGAACCGCCGATGAATCCTAATAAACATCAGGCAGGTGAGAAGGAATGAGCGGCTATGCACTGGCTTTTTTGAGCTTCTTCATTTTCCTCGCGCAGTCCTCGGTGATGCCATTCTTTTTCTCAGGGTTGCATCAGCCGGATCTGTGGCTGGCTGTCATCGTCCTTGCGACGCTGATCTTTGATAACAAGACAGTGATGACGCTGGCACTCGTGGGCGGGCTCCTTACGGATCTTGTGACGGGAAATCTTTTCGGACTGCATCTCCTGCCGTACCTCGCGATTGCAGGGCTGTATCTCGCTTTGGGGAGGAAGCGCTACAATCGTCACTGGTACATTTCGCTCTTTGCGATGACGCTGGCCTCTCTCCTCTATGCGCTGCTGTCTTGGCTGGTGCTTTTCGCAGCCGGCAGCCATGTCTTCTCTATTTCTTATATCCTGTACTTTGTGATGAGCACCACCTTCATGAATGGAGCGGCCGTGCTCGTTCTTCACAGGCCGCTGTGGGCCATGAAACGGGAGGGAGAACCGAAGTGGTGAATAAACATGTGCCCTCGATTCTCGGTGGGCTTTTGAAAAATACGGAGGAGTCCCGCTATGCGCGTATGATCTATGCGGCGATCTTCCTCCTGCTCGTCTTAGGGCTGCGTCTCTTCTATATGCAGGTCATTCAGGGCGGGTACTATAAAGAAGAAGCGGATGGGAACCGCATCCGCCATCTCCCCATGCAGGCGATGCGCGGTGTCATGTATGACCGGAACGGCGTGATCCTTGCGGGGTCCCGCTCGGCGTACAGTGTCGTCATGCCGGTCGACCGCAAGGGGAATACGCTCTCCGATGAGGCGCTCACCCGCCTGTCGCAGCTGCTTCATGTGCCGACTGCGGATATCAAGAAAAAGATCGAAGACAATAAGCTGGCCTTCGGTGCGATCTATCTGGCAAACGATGTCGGCATCGATGTCGCGACGCAGATCGAGGAGAAGAAGGATGAATTTCCCGGCATAGAAATCGAAGTGAATCCGCTGCGCGTATATCCGCTGGGCAATGCGGGGGCGCAGGTCTTAGGCTATGTCGGCGAAGCGGGGCCGGATGACAGGAATGCGGAAGGAAATCCGTATACGACCACGACTCTGATCGGCCGTGCGGGTCTTGAGAGCCGCTATAACAATTACCTTGAAGGCAAGAATGGCGCAAAGACGGTCGAAGTCAATGCATCGGGCCAGCCTGTCCGCTATGTGGGCGGTACGCCTTCTGTCACGGGGAACAGCGTGCGCCTGACGCTGGATGCGAATCTGCAGAAAGCGGCAGAGGATGCGATGGAAGCACAGGTGAAGACGCTCGTCCATGACGGCGTCATGCCGACGGGGGCTTCGGCGGTGGCTGTCGATCCGAATAGCGGTGCGATCCTCGCGATGGCCAGCTGGCCGAGCTATGATCCGAACTGCTTCAGCAAGGGGATCTCCTCGAAGGACTGGAATGAAATCGTCAATAATAAGAATCATCCGATGCAGAACCGCACGATCCAGTCGATGTATCCGCCCGGATCGCTCTTCAAAGTCATCACGGGCGCGGCAGCGCTCGAGGCGAAGGTGACGACGCCGGAAGAGCGTATCTTCGACAGCGGCAAGCACTGGCTCGTCGATAAGAGAAACTCGGAGGGCGAAGCCTTCGGATGGATCAATTTCTATGAAGCGATCGAAAAGTCGGATAACGTCTATTTCTATGAAATGGGACGTCGTGCGGGCATCGACCGCATCTCCCATATGGCGGAGGAATTCGGTCTGGGGAAAACGACAGGCATCGACCTTGCCGGAGAATCGGACGGCAATGTCGCAAGCGAAGCCTACAAGATGAAAGTCTTCAAGCAGGACTGGTATCTCGGGGAGACGATGGATGCCGCGATCGGACAGAGCTTCACGCTGACGACGCCGCTGCAGATGGCGATGGTGTACTCGGCGATCGCCAATGGCGGCTT
>UQQQ01000057.1 GCA_900543165.1 uncultured Dialister sp.
CTTTTTTATTGTTTCTGGAAAAATTTCCCTACCGAGTAAAATTTTATACTAAGAGGGTTCGCCCCTGGGGGCGGCTCGCCCCTTGATTACGTTTGAAAGCCTCGATGGAATGAGAAATTAGAAATGAGAAATGCGAAATGGTAGGGCGGCGCATAAAAATATAGAAGCGCCGCGGAGTAGAAATAATGGCGATGCCCGAAGGTAGTATTCAAGTTACAAGTCACTAGTCACTAGTCACTTGGCACCCCTAATCCCTAGCTACTAATCCCTAGCTACTAATTTCTAATTCGCGCAAAGCTTTCATCCGCAATCCATGGGCGCCCCTGCCCCACAGGCTAACCCTAACTCCTCTTCCCATTGCCCGATAGTGTATAATGAAAGTAGTGTTATAAAATTTTTATCATTCCCACAAAGGAGACGACTATGGGAACACTGAAATATATTTCCTGGAACGTGAATGGCCTCCGTGCCTGCATGAAGAAAGGCTTCATGGACGCTTTCACAGCACTCGATGCGGACTGCGTGTGCCTGCAGGAGACGAAGCTGCAGCCGCACCAGATCGAGATGGTGCTTCCCGGCTACCACCAGTACTGGAACAGCGCCGTGAAGAAGGGCTACAGTGGTACCGCACTCTTCACGAAGAAAGAACCGCTTTCCGTCACCTATGGCCTTGGCATCGAGGAGCATGATCAGGAGGGGCGTATCATCACCGCCGACTTCGGCAGTCACTATCTCATCGTCTGCTACACGCCGAACAGCCAGCGCGGCCTCACGCGCCTTTCCTACCGCATGACATGGGAAGATGCGATGGCAGACTATATGACAAGACTCTCTCAGGAAAAGCCGGTCATCCTCTGCGGCGACCTCAATGTCGCTCATGAAGACATCGACCTCGCCAATCCCTCTTCGAACCATAAAAATGCAGGCTTCACGGATGAAGAGCGCGGAAAAATGAATGTCCTTCTGTCCAAAGGCTTCACCGATTCCTTCCGCTTCCTCCATCCGGATGAAAAGAGAGCCTACTCGTGGTGGAGTTACTTCGCAAAATCCAGAGAGCGGAACATCGGATGGAGAATCGACTACTTCATCGTCTCCGATGCCCTCCGTCCGGCCATCCAAAGCGCCTCTATCCACCCGGAGATCCACGGCAGCGACCACTGTCCTGTAGAGCTCGTGTTTGAGGATGAGTGACTGGTGACTGGTGACTGGGGACTGGGGATTAGGGATTAGACTAAAAGACTGGGAGACTCGGAGACCGGGAGCCTCTGAAATAGAAGTCAGATATCAGACGTCAGATGCCAGACGTCTGATGCACGAAATCAGATGTCTAATGTCTGATGTCTGATGTCTAAAGTCTAACGTCTCAAGCGGGCATCGCCCTATTTATACTCCGCGGCGCTTCCATATTATTATGCGCCGCACCACCATTTCTCATTTCTAATTTCAAATTTCTAATTTCTAATTCAAGCGAGGCTTTCATTCGTAGCCAAGATTGCCCCCGCAGTCTCCCCTTCCCCCCATCGAGGCTTGTATGGAAAAGAATATCAAAGACGCCCTTCTTTTCAAGAAGACGAAGAATGGGCTGACGCAGCAGATGATGACACAGATCCTTCTCTTCATCTGCGTCCCTGTCTTCTCCGCACTGGTGCTGCTGCTCTTCTCTGCGACCTACTTTGCCGCAAATGACCCGCATCACTCGGTCGAAGTCTATGGTGCCTTTGCTGCTATCATGCTCCTCATCATCGCGCTCTCCGCCCGAATGAATTACCATTTCTACAGCATGACCAGAAACAAGATGCTGATCCCGCTCCAGCAGCTGTCGATGGCTGCACGAGCGATCCAGCATGGCAATTTCAATGTCATCGTCGATCACTACAGTGATGACGAGCTCGGGCAGATGTGCGACACCTTCCGCACGATGCAGACCAATCTCAGAAGCAGTATCGCCGAACGCGCCCATGCGAATACGAGCCGCAAGATCCTTTTCTCCGGCATCGCGCATGACCTTCGGACTCCGCTCACAGCCATCATGGGCTACACCGAAGCACTGCAGCTCGGACTCGGGCGGACGAAGGAAAAGCAGATGCAGTACCTGAACTCGATCGCCTCCTGCGCAGATGACCTCTCGCGCCTCATCGAAGAGCTCTCGCTTTACAACAAGCTCTCCACGAGCCGCATCATCTGTCATCCGCAGCCTCTCCATTTCAGCGAGGTCATCCGCAGCTTCATCGCAGAAGACCAGGACTATCTCAACTCCCGAAAGGTGCATGTGACCTATGACATGGATGACACGCTCATCGCAATGGTGGATGAAAAAGAATTTCAAAGAATTATTTTCAATTTACTGACAAATACGATAAAATATAGAGATAAGGATGTTTCCGAAGTCCATATTTCTCTTCATGCAAAAGGGAAATATGCCGAATTCATGTATACTGATGACGGTCCGGGCGTCCCGAAGGAGAAGCTGCCTCACATTTTCGAAGCCTTCTACCGCACGGACGAAGCGCGCAGCAAGACCAGCAATGGCAGCGGCCTCGGACTTGCCATCGTGGCTGAAATCATCACCGCACACAAAGGCCGCTACTCCGCGGTCAACAACAATGGCTTACAGTTAATTTTTGAAATCCCACTGGCAGAAGGGGGTAACACACAATGATCAAAGTACTGGTTGTAGAAGATGAACCGAAAATCGCTGATATGGAACGTGACTTTCTCGAAGGCTCCGGGTATCAGCCCTATGTCGCTTCCGATGGCAAAGAAGCCTTGAAAATCATGGATGAAGTCGAGATCGATGCCATCATCCTGGACGTCATGCTTCCGGGAGAAGACGGATTCTCTCTGTGCCGCAAAATGAGAGAGCGCACGAATGCGCCCATCATTTTCGCCACCGCCCGCACCGAAGACGCTGACATCGTCCGCGGCCTCGGCCTCGGCGCGGATGACTACATCGTGAAGCCGTTCCGCGGCACCGTGCTCATGGCGCACCTGCGCGCGCAGCTCGCCACCCACAAGCGCCTCACCCAGACGGATACCATCCACCCGCAGGCAGAGCAGGGCATCTATGTCGGCGATCTCAATATCCGTCCGAAAGCCCGTCAGGTCTTCCTGAAGGGCAAGGATGTGCCGCTCACCGGCAAAGAATTCGACCTGCTCTTCTTCCTCGTACAGCATCCGAATGAAGTTTTCTCGAAAGAGCAGCTCTTCGAAAAGATCTGGAGCTTCGACCCCATCGGTGAACCCGCGACTGTCACCGTCCATATCAACCGCCTGCGTGACAAGCTGAAAAATGTCGCCGGCCATCCCTATGAACGCATCGAGACCGTCTGGGGCTCCGGCTATCGCTTCCATCTCGACTGAGGATCGTTTTGGTTGCTTGGTTATTTGAAATCAAAAAGCTCGTTGAACATTTTCGTTCAACGAGCTTTTTTGGTGGGCAAGGTAGCGGCTTCGCCGCAAATATATATGGGGGCGATGCCCGAAGGCAGTATTTAAGTCACTAGTCACTAGTCACTAGCTACCAGCTCCGCGATCACCTTCGCGACGCCGTCTTCTTCATTGGAAGCGCAGATGCGACCGGCCGCTTCTTTCGCGATCGCATCCGCGTTGGCGACGGCATAGGACACGCCTGCGTAGCGCAGCATCGGGACATCATTTTCCGTATTGCCGAAGGCCATGATTTCCTCCGGTCGGATGCCTCTCCTCTTTGCCAGAAAGGAGAGCGCGGATGCTTTATCGATGCCTTTTTTATGCACGTCGACGAAGTCATCTCCCGGATAGACGACAGTGATTTCCTCTCCGAAACGGCTCTCCAGAAAAGCACGGATACGGCTTCGCTCCTCTTCTCTGGCATCCGCAAAGACCACACGCGTCACCGTCATTGGCGGATGATAAAAGGCTTCCCCCAGGTACTGCGGCTTCTGCGTGCGATACTTCTGGTACTTCGCCTCGCTGCCGTTCGGTCTCTCCATATAAATATGATTATCCCAGAAGGCCGTCGCGTCCCAGCCCATCTCCTTTGCGGAAAGCATCACACGGCTCGCCAGATCCGCAGGCAGCCCGTCTTGCCGGATCGGCTCGCCCGTCTCGCTCCACATGATCCATGCGCCCGTATAACAAATAACGGGGACATTGCCCAAGTGGAGCAGCGCCACCTTCGATTTCGCCGAATCCCACATGCGTCCGGTAGCGACGACGATCTGATAGCCTTTTTGAATCGTTTTCCGGATCACTTCGCGCGAATACGCAGAAATCGTCATATCATCATGCAAGAGCGTGCCATCGAGATCGATAGCGATCATACGAATCGACATAGAAATGGTCTCCTTTTTATGGTGCAGGGTTAGCCTTGGGGCGTGTCGTCCCTTGATTACGCTTGAAAGCCTCGTTTGAATGAGAAATTAGAAATGAGAAATGAGAAATGGTGGTGCGGCGCATAAAAATCAGAAGCGTCGCGGAAGTTTGAAATTAGCGACTTTCTCGTATCGCAAACCTAATCCCTAGCTACTAATTCCTAGTCACAAGTCACCAGTCACTAGTCACTCCTTATCCCCAGCTACTAGCCACAAGTCACCGGCTGCTTCTTTTTTGCAAGTCTTCGAAATCATCCGCAGCATTCACTTTCATCTGTTATAATAACTATTATACATCATTCAAAGGAGAATACCATGAAATACCGTTTACTGCTGCTCTTAGCAGCGCTCATCTGGGGCTTTGCCTTCGCCGCGCAGGTGGTCGGAATGGAGTCCGTCGGACCATATACGTTTAACGGCGTCCGTTTCCTCCTAGGCTCGCTTGCGCTCGTCCCCATCATCCTTACGATGAAGGAAGAGGCACCGCCACTTCCTAAGAATATGCCGCTCTCTGCCGCCTGTCTCATGGTAGGGCTTCCGCTCTTCGCCAGCGCGACACTGCAGCAGGTGGGCCTTCAGTACACCACCGCCTCGAAAGCCAGCTTCCTCACGGCGACCTACATCCTCATGGTGCCGATCATAGGGATCTTCCTCAAGGAAACGCTCCGCATAACGCACATCGCGGGCGCCCTCCTCGCCATGGCCGGCGTGTACTTCATGTCGATCACCGAAGATTTCTCCATAGGTGCCGGTGATCTCATGATGCTGCTCTGCGCGCTGGGCTTTACCATCCAGATCCACGCCATGACATACCTCACACAGCGCTTCTCTCCCATCGTCCTTTCCTCGGGACAGTTCTTCGTCGCCGGCGTCCTGAATTTCATTCTCGCCTTTCTTTTCGAAACGCCGACACTCTCCGGCATCGAGGGCGCCCTGTGGCCCATCCTCTATACCGGCCTTCTCTCGACAGGCGTCGCCTACACACTGCAGGCCGTCGGGCAGAAATATCTGCCCCCGACCGAAGCCTCTATGATTCTCAGCATGGAAATGGTCTTTGGCGGCATTGCAGGCATTTTCTTCCTCGATGAAAGCTTCACCACCCGCCAGATGATCGGCGTCCTCTCCATGACCGCCGGCGTCTTCCTCTCCCAGCTGCCGGGGAGAGCGGTGTTATCATTTAAAAAAGTAGAGAGACAGGGAGATATCAGACTTTAGACTTTAGACTTTAGACTTCAGACTTTAGACTTCAGATATCAGATATCAGACTTCTGATATCTGACATCTGACACCTGACGTCTATCTCCCAGTCACCAGTCCCTAGTCACCAGTCCCTAGTCACCAGTCCCTAGTCACCAGTCCCTTCATCCCATTTCGAAAGGAGTCCTTCTCATGAAACACATCGTCATCGCACAGCCACTGGCTATCAGCGCATCCCTTCTTGACACGCTGACGGCTGATTTCAAAAAAGACGGCTTCACCATCACCGCCTATGACAGCCTGCCGAAAGACCAGACCGACTTGGGAGATCGTCTCGCGGATGCTGACCTTGCCGTCATTGCCAATTATCCGCTTCAGAAAGAAGCGCTCGCGAAAGCCGCATCGCTCAAATATCTCTGCGTCGCTTTCACCGGCGTCGACCATGTCGATATTGATTTCTGCAAAGAAAAGGGCATCGCCGTCTCGAACTGCGCCGGCTACTCGACCGAGTCCGTGGCGGAGCTCACCTTCGCGCTCATTCTTGCCCTCTACCGCAAGCTGTCCGAAGGCGGATGCGCCGCCCGAAACGGCAAGACAAGCGCCGGCCTCATGGGCATCGAGATCGGCCATCGGAAATTCGGCATCATCGGGACTGGTGCCATCGGAAGCCGCGTCGCAGACATCGCCCACGCCTTCGGCGCCGATGTCTATGGCTACAACCGCTCCAAGAAGGCAGCAAACGTCACCTACACCGACCTTGACACCCTGCTTTCCACCTGCGACATCGTCTCCGTCCACCTGCCGCTCACCGGCGAGACGCGCGGCCTCCTCTCCCGCGAAAAGCTCTCCCTCATGAAGCCGGGTGCGATCCTCATCAATACCGCCCGCGGCGGCGTCATCGACAATGCCGCTCTCGCTGACCTCCTCCGCGAAGGAAAGATCGCAGGCGCCGGCATTGATGTTTTCGACGGCGAACCCCCGCTCGCCAAGGACGATCCTCTCCTCTCTGCACCAAACACCGTCCTCACCCCGCACGTCGGCTTCTTCACAGAAGAAGCCATGGCCCGCCGTGCCGTCATCGTGATGGACAACCTCCGCGCGTACCTGAAAGGGGAGCAGGAGAATGTGATCTGTTAGGGAGACGCTGATTAAGGAAACACTGATTCAATCGTTGTCAGATTTAATTAGCGTTTCCCTAATATCATAAAAAGCGTATCAGGTTCAGACATTTGAACTTGATACGCTTTTTGCATACTCTGGAAACGCTGATTCAATCGCAGAATCAGATTTCACAAGAATTTTTATGCACAGCTTCGTCATAAAGTTTGAAAGCAGGGATGAGTGGCTAGTGGCTAGTGACTTGTGACTAGGAATTAGTAGCTAGGGATTAGGTTTGCGATACGAGAAAGTCGCTAATTTCAAACTTCCGCGGCGCTTCTGTTTTTTATGCGCCGCACCACCATTCCCCATTCCTTATTTTATTCTTAATTCATTTTCTCCCACCAATAGATCACCGGGTACAGCACGAAGAGGAAAGCCAGCGTCGTCGTGAGGAAGGAAGACTCCGCGAGATTGACATTAAGTCCATAGAGCTGCGAAGACGCCACAGCGAAGATGGCAGTCGGCGCCGCGGCTGCGAGTACCACGCAGGTCAGGATGGTCGCATCCGAGACGAATACGCTCGTCAGGAAATACATCACCACCGGAAGCAGAATGAATTTCACGGGGAAGATCGGCCAGAGCCTTCCTCCATATTCCTTGACTGCCGAAAGATTCAGATCATAGCCGACAGGCACCATTCCCATCCAAGCCCCCGCATGGATCAGGATCGTGAAAAGCGTCGTGACCATCGGCGGCTTCTCCACCCCGAGTCCCGCAAGCGTCAGACCGATCGCCACGCCGACAGCAGGGAGCTGATTCCACGTGCAGAGCAGACGGAAGAGATGGATTTCAATCTTTTTCCCCTCGCCGTGATTCGCCCACTTGTCGTAGTAATACTGGCTCATCGGAAAACAGAAAAGTACGATGATCAGGATCTGCGGCACCGCGATGAGCTGCACATAAGCAAACCCGACCGCGCCGAAGAGGACATATGCGCAGAGCCCTGCGAGCGTCCCGATATTTCCGAGCATCATGGAAATCAGGTAGCTTCCCTGCTCCCGCGCATCCGAGAAGCGGTGCTGCTCCAAGGCATAGAATACCGCGACAGGCAGGAAACAGATGGGAAGCGTAGAAATCGGAAGCCACAAGAGCTGCGCCGTCACATGCACCGACCAGAAGGAAACAATGGAAAGAAAAGTAGACACTCCCACCACATTCGCCTTGATGATCCAGTGAAGAATGTCCTTCGAAAGCCCCCACCGCCTAAGGCCCATGCCGCAGAGCAGCGGAAGCAGAATGTCTGCAAATACAATTAGAAATCTGGAATCCGTAATTGATACACCTCGTGTTGTATGAAATATAAGGAAGCGCTGATGAAATCGTTGCTAGGGATTAGGAGTGACTGGTGACTTGTGACTAGGAATTAGTAGCTAGGGATTAGGTTTGCGATACGAGAAAGTCGCTAATTTCAAACTTCCGCGGCGCTTCTGTTTTTTATGCGCCGCACCACCATTCTCCACTGAACCCGTAGAACCCACAGAACCCGCTCCCCCCCTCTTTCGCAAAGAGCCAAAGGGCGGCACGCCCCACGGGCTAACCCTCACCGTTCCGTTTTCTGCATTTCTCGCCTATCATGCCGCCCCAAATGACGGACAGAGGCGAAATCGTCCGGCAAAGGCGCAGTGAAGGTTTTGCCGGACAGATAGGCGAAATCATCCGTAAGCGCGGGGAAGGTGAGCGAGGCTGCGTGAAGGAGCTGGCGGCGGATGTGGAGCGCCTCTGACGCGGAAAGGCTCGCGCGGCTGCCATATTTCGGATCGCCCAAAAGCGGATGACCGATGGAGGAAAAATGCAGGCGGATCTGGTGCGAACGCCCTGTCACGAGATGGACACGGACGAGAGAAAAGAGGCATCCATGGGCCTCTACGGTTTCGAGCGTCTCATAGTGCGTCTCGATGGGAAGCGCACCTTGCTCAGCGCGCTCGGTATAACGCACCTGATTTCTTTCATGGTCCTTGACGAGGTAGCCTTTCAAAATCCCCGAAGCCGGCGTCTTCCCGTAAACGAGAGCCTGATACACTTTCGTGAGAGAGCGCGCCTTGATGAGTGCATTCATTTCCTGCAATCCACGCACAGTCTTGCCCGCGATGACGAGGCCGCTGGTATTTCTGTCCAGCCGGTGACAGATGGAGGGCGTGACGCCGGCTCTGCTTTCCCGCGCGGAGAGGAGGGCTTCATTCAGAGACGGGGCGCCGGAAGTGTCTCCCTGCGAAAGAAGACCTGCCGGTTTATTGAGGATAACGATGTTTTCATCTTCATACAGGATCCATGTTTCAAAGTCAGGATAATCACGCTTGGGCGCTTCTTCTCTCTTTCCACGAAATTTTTCGATCGTCTCATCGGAGAACCAGACCTTCACACTGTCCCCCGCGGCGATTTTTTCTCTTCCTTCGATCTTCTTCCCATTGAGAACGATATTCTTCTTGCGCATGCTTTTTCGAAGAAGCCCCATGGACGCCTCCGGCAAGAGCCGTGCCATGTACTTCATCACTGTCTGTCCCGCTTCTTCCTTTTGTATGATAAATTCCTGCATCGTCAGTACTCCCTACTCTCTGTCACCGTCACTAAGCATCAGTCACCAGCCACTAGTCACTCATACAGTATGCCGATTTCCCTCAGCGCATGAATCACCTGCGCCATCTCTTCTTCCGTCTTTGTCTCGATGAGATGGGTATGGATGCCGCCGCTGATATCCGAGAGGAGAGGAAATCCGATGTCCTGCATCGCGCGCACAAAGGATACGGCGTCTTCCTTGCTCTTGATCTCCAGCTGGCCGTGCAGTTCGCCGTAGATCTCATGCTCCACCCGCACGTCATGGATGATGCCGCCTGCCGCTACGATGGCGATGAGTTCCTTCTCTGTCTCCTGCCGGCCGTGGCGGCAGACGAGAGTGCGAAGGCAGCCTTTTTTCTCTTTATTGAGGTAATATCCGCGCGGCGTAGAGATGATGTCCATCCCTTCGGCGCGAAGAAGCGCCATGTCTCCCACAATGACCTGCCGGCTCACACCGCACTCATTCGCAAGGTCCGCCCCACGCAGCCGGTGTTCTGCCTGCTCCAGCTTTTCTTTGATGTAGGCTCTGCGTCTCGTGTTATCCATTCTCATCCCCCCTCTTTTCTTCTATTGTAGCAGATTTCCCCCAAAGAAAAAAACGATAGAGCGCATCTCTATCGTTTTTTCTTTGGGGCGAATTATGTTTGAAAGCTTCGTTTGAATGAGAAATTAGAAATGAGAAATGGTGGTGCGGCGCATAAAAATATGGAAGCGCCGCAGAAGTTTGAAATTAGTGACTTTCTCGTATCGCAAACCTAATCCCTAGCTACTAATCCCTAGCTACCAGTCAACTAGTCACCAGTCACTCATCCTTACTTTCAATCTTATATCTTACTGCGCCATGCCTGCCTTCAGTCCGCGGATATATGCGGTGAGCTTCTCGGAGGCTTCGCTGCCATTCTTATTGATGATATCCACGACACCGCTGCCGGTGATGACGCCGTCAGCGAGCCGCGCCATCCGTCCTGCCTGCTCCCGCGTGTGGATGCCGAAGCCGATCGCCAGCGGGGTATCCGTCGTTTCGCGCGCGATACGGATGATCTCACGAAGGTCCGTCTGGATATCACCACGCATGCCGGTGACGCCCATGGAAGAAACGACATATACAAAGCCGGTGGCATCCTTCAAACTCTCACGGATACGCTCTTCCGAAGTCGGTGCGACCATCTGGATGATGTCGACACCATTCGCATCCGCGAGCGGTCGGATTTCCGCCTGTTCTTCATAGGGAAGATCCGGGATGATGACGCCATCGATGCCGATTTCCTTCGCTTCCTCAAAGAAACGAGCCGATGGATAATTGAAGACCGGATTGTAATAGGTGAGGAGCACGATCGGGATCTGTGTCTTCGTGCGGAGCGTCTTCACCAGCTCCATGACCTGCGGCAGGTGGACATGGTTCTCCAGCGCCTTCACATCCGCTTCCATGATGACCGGCCCGTCGGCGATGGGGTCGGAGAACGGCACGCCGATCTCGATCAGACCTACGCCGGCTTTTCCCATATCGAGTACGTACTTCACAGTGTCTTCCATCGACGGGACACCTGCCGTCAGGAAAGCGATCAGCGCTTTCCCATTCTTGAATGCTTCACTTGTATGGCTCATAGATAGACTCCTTTTGCTGTATGTATAGGTTCAGGGATAGCCCGTGGGGCGTGCTGACCTTTGATTACGTTTGAAAGAGAGGCTCAAAGGGGTTGGTGCGGCGCATTTCGTCATCCTTAGCGGAGAAAAACGTCGTATGTCAGGGAAACGCTGCAGAATTTTGAAACGAGCGGTTTTCTCGTATCGCCAGCCTTCCCCTCGAGGAGAAGGTGCCCCGTAGGGGCGGATAGGGCACAGGCGGCATGAAAGACAGATGAGAAAAGCGGAGAGGTGCGCGGCACATGTGGGGAAGCGTGAGACCCCCGCCGCGAACGGAAAAGATTTCTCGCTTCGCTCGAAATGACGATACGGGAGTCTGCTGTCTCCTAGTCTCTTAGTCACCAGTCACTCGGCGCTCCTAATCCCTAATCCCTAGCTACTAGCCACTAGTCACTAGCCACCAACTACCTGCCCTTGATCCTCTCAGTCATGAATATCCTCTCCGCGGTATCTGGCGATGGCGGCGACGTCCTTGTCTCCGCGGCCGGAAAGGGTGATGACGACGATGTCATTTTTATCCATCGTCCGGATTTCCTTCATCATGCCGGCGACGGCGTGAGCAGACTCGATGGCGCAGATGATGCCTTCTGTCTTGGCAAGGTATTCGAAAGCCTCAACGGCTTCTTCATCCGTGACAGCCACGTAGCGGGCGCGGCCGATGGCATTCAGGTACGCATGCTCAGGGCTGACGCCCGGGTAGTCAAGACCGGCGGAAATGGAATAGACCTCGGTGATATTGCCGTCATCATCCTGACAAAAGAGGGACTTCATGCCATGGAAGACGCCGATGCGGCCACGATTCACCGTCGCTGCATGGTAGGGGGTATCGATGCCCTTGCCGCCGGCTTCGCATCCGATGAGCTCCACATCCTTATCCTGCACGAAGGGATAGAAGGTGCCGGCTGCATTGCTGCCGCCGCCGACGCATGCATAGACCTTGGACGGAAGGCGGCCGGTGCGCTCCAAGACCTGCGCTCTCGCTTCACGGCCGATGCAGCTCTGGAAATAGCGAACCATTTCCGGAAACGGAGCCGGCCCCGTGGTCGAGCCGATGACGTAGTGCGTATCATCGCAGCGGCGGCTCCATTCCTGCATCGCTGCATTCACGGCATCCTTCAGTACGCGGGAGCCGGTCTTGACGACATGTACCTTCGCCCCGAGGAGCTTCATGCGATAGACGTTCAGAGCCTGTCTTTCGGTGTCGATCTCTCCCATGAAGACCTCGCACTCCATACCGAAAAGCGCCGCAATAGTGGCGGCTGCCCCGCCCCGCTGTCCCCCCCCCCGCCACAGCACACAGTCAGCAGAACAAACAG
>UQQQ01000058.1 GCA_900543165.1 uncultured Dialister sp.
TTCAAGCGAAGCTTTCAAACGGAATCAAAGGGCAGTACGCCCCATGGGCTAACCCCGAACCCCGAATCTTCTTTTCTTTGTTGCCTTCTTACATACTTATATGCTAAAATTAGATATTATTCAGAACTATCAATCTATGGGGTGAAAAAACCTATTGAATGGGTCGTTTATATTTCACAGGAAATATAGAGAAGGAGGAAAATATTGAATAAATTTGTAAAGAATGTGGCCCTCTATGTGCTTCTGATCATTATAGCAGTCTCCATATTCAATACCTTTGTTCATCCTCAGGAAAAGCACTCGGAAATCACCTACAGCGATTTCATTTCGCAGGTCGAGAAGAAGAATGTCGACTCCGTGACGATGACGAACAATTCCATCAGCGGCAAGCTGAAGGATGGCAGCGAATTTGCTACCTATGCACCGGACAATGACGCGCAGCTCCTGCCGAAGCTTTCGGAGGGCGGTGTCATCATCACTGCAAAACCGCCGGAACAGCCGTCCTGGTGGATGAATCTGCTCTCTTCTCTGCTTCCGATCATCATCCTGGTCGGCGTGTGGTTCTGGATCATGAACCAGACACAGGGCGGCGGCGGACGTGTCATGAGCTTTGGCAAGTCCAGAGCGAAGATGACCGCTGAAGGCCAGGTCCACGTGAATTTCTCTGATGTCGCAGGGGAAGACGAAGCGAAGGAAGAGCTCTCCGAAGTGGTGGATTTCCTGAAAAATCCGGGCCGCTATACGGCGATCGGCGCGAAGATCCCGAAGGGCGTGCTCCTTGTCGGCCCGCCAGGGACAGGTAAGACCCTGCTCGCCAAAGCAGTGGCCGGTGAAGCGAAGGTGCCGTTCTTCTCCATCTCCGGCTCTGACTTTGTAGAAATGTTTGTCGGTGTTGGCGCTTCCCGTGTCCGTGACCTCTTTGCGCAGGCGAAGAAGAATGCGCCATGCATCGTCTTCATCGATGAAATCGATGCGGTGGGCCGTCAGAGAGGCAGCGGCCTCGGTGGCGGACATGACGAAAGAGAACAGACGCTGAACCAGCTCCTGGTCGAGATGGATGGCTTCGGCTCGAACGAAGGCATCATCACCATCGCTGCGACGAACCGTCCGGATATCCTCGATCCGGCGCTGCTGCGTCCGGGTCGTTTCGACCGCCGCGTCGTCGTCGGCCGTCCTGACCTCAGAGGCCGTCTTGCGATCCTGCGTGTCCATGCGAAGAACAAACCGCTGGAACCGGATGTCGATCTCAATACCATCGCCAAGAAAGTCCCGGGCTTCACAGGGGCTGATCTTGCGAACATGCTGAATGAAGCGGCACTTCTGGCTGCTCGTCAGAACAGAAAGACGATCTCCATGGCCGATCTGGAAGAGGCCAGCGAAAAGGTCAGCTACGGACCGGAAAGAAAGAGCCATAAGGTGAGCGATGAGGAAAGAAGAATCACCGCGTACCACGAATCCGGCCATGCCATCATGGCGACCCTGCTGAAGGATGCGGATCCGGTGCACAAAGTCACCATCATTCCGCGCGGACAGGCGGGCGGCTACACCATGATGCTCCCGCATGAAGAGCGCTCCTTCATCACGAAGTCGCATCTCCTTGCCCAGCTGCGTGTTGCTCTCGGCGGCCGCTGCGCGGAAAAGATCATTTTCAATGAAATCTCCAGCGGTGCGTCCGGCGACCTGCAGCAGGTGACCGGGATCCTCCGCAAGATGATCATGGAATGGGGCATGAGCGATCGCTTAGGACCGATGATCTTCGGCGAACATCAGGAACAGATCTTCCTCGGCAAGCAGCTCGGCTCGGAAAGAAACTACGGCGAGACTGTAGCCACCATCATCGATGAAGAAATGCACAAGTACCTCGATGAAGCGTACAATGATACCATGCAGACACTGACGGACAATATGCCTGTCTTGGAAGCGATGGCGCAGGCGCTTCTCGAGGTGGAAACCATCGATCATAAACAGGTGGAAAACCTCTTCAAGTATCACTCCCTCTATGCGCCGGGAGAAGAACCGAAGAAGGAAGAAGACGAAGAGTCTCCGCTTCCGCCGATGCCAAAAGATGAAGGGCCGGCTCCTTCCCTCTATAGTGAATAATACGATAGAGCTTCACAGAACGCCTCCGCATTGCGGGGGCGTTTTCTTTTGCTTTTCGCAAAAGTTTTAGCACGTTTTACGAACGTGAGATGAAAAACGTGGTAACATAGGGGTGACTGGTGAGAGCAGCCCTGTTAAGGAAACACTGATTTAATCAGCCCTGTCCTTAAACTACTCTTCTGAACCTATTCCCCCTTTTCTATCACTCTTTCTACAAGGAGATTCTATACAATGACACTTGACGAATTACAAATCGGCCAGTCGGCCACGCTCACGACCGTCGGCGGAGAGGGCGCGCTTAGACAGCATTTTCTGGACATGGGCCTCATTCCGGGAGAAGAGGTGACGCTGGTGCGCTTCGCGCCTTTGGGCGATCCCATGGAGCTCATGGTGCAGGGCTATGAGCTGACACTCCGAAAAGATGATGCGCGAAAGATCGAAGTGACGAATGCGCATGAGGTAGCGGTGAAAGCAGGAAAGCAGCTGCGAGTGGATGCGTCCCGATATCTTCATCCCGGTCTCGGTGAGCCGGGCAAGTATCATGAAGAGTCGAAGTACTCGGAGGTAAAGCCGATCGAAGGCAGACTGACTTTTGCGCTCGTCGGCAATCAAAATTGCGGCAAGACGACGCTCTTCAACCAGCTGACTGGCTCCAACCAGCATGTCGGCAATTTCCCCGGGGTCACGGTGGATCAGAAGACGGGCGTGATTCGCGGCTATCCGGAGGCAGAGGTGGTGGATCTGCCGGGGATTTATTCCCTCTCTCCGTATACGAGCGAGGAAATCGTCTCTCGTGAATTTATCCTCAAACAAAAGCCGACGGGAATCATCAATATCGTGGATGCGACGAATCTCACGCGCAATCTTTATCTCACCATGCAGCTGATGGAGCTTGATATACCGATGGTGCTTGCGATCAATATGATGGATGAAATGGAAAGCAACGGCGGCTCGATTCTGATCAATGAGATGGAGCGTCTCTTGCAGATCCCGGTCGTACCGATTTCTGCTGCCCGAAATCAAGGCGTGGGCGAGCTCGTGAAGCATGCGATCCATGTCGCACGCTATCAGGAGAAACCGGGCATCACGGATTTCTGCGACAAGAATGACCATCATGGGGCTCTCCACCGCGCCCTGCATGGCATCATGCATCTCATCGAGGACCATGCGAAAGCGGCTGGCATCCCGCTACGGTTCGCAGCATCCAAGCTGGTCGAGGGCGATCCTCTCGTGGAGCAGGCGCTCGCTCTGGAGCCCAATGAGAAAGAGCTTTTGCGGCACATTCTCGCGCAGCTTGAAGAAGAGCGCGGCCTTGACTGCGCGGCTGCGATGGCAGATATGCGCTTCCTCTTTATCCGCCGTCTCTGCGAACGGACGGTGGTGAAGCCCCAGGAAAGCAAAGAGCATGCGCGCAGCCAGAAGATCGACCGCATCCTCACGGGGAAGTACACCGCCATCCCGATCTTCATCCTCATCATGGGACTGGTCTTCTTCCTCACCTTTAATGTCATCGGCGCTTTCCTACAGGACGCTTTGGCAGACGGCATCGATCAGGTGACAGAGTGGGTGGATGCATGGCTCACGGCAGAGGCAGTAAATCCCGCCATCCGCTCGTTGGTGGTGGATGCTATTTTTCAGGGCGTCGGCAGCGTTATTTCCTTCGTGCCGGTGATCGCCGTCCTGTTTTTCTTCCTGTCTCTTTTGGAAGACGGGGGCTATATGGCCCGTATCGCCTTCGTCATGGATAGGCTGCTCAGAAAGCTGGGCCTCTCCGGACGCAGCATCGTGCCGCTTCTTGTCGGCTTTGGCTGCACGGTCCCCGCCGTCATGGCGACGCGGACGCTGCCCTCGGAGCGTGACCGCCGCATGACCATCATGCTTATCCCCTTCATGAGCTGCTCGGCCAAGGTGCCGATCTATGCCTTCTTCACGGCGGCCTTCTTCCCGCGAAATGGGGCGCTCGTCATGACAGGGCTCTATCTTTTCGGCATCGGGATGGCGATCCTGACCGCCCTCCTCTTCAAGCACACTCTTTTCAAGGGGGAGCCGGTGCCCTTCGTCATGGAGCTTCCGAATTACCGTATGCCCGGTATGAAAAATGTCCTGCGCCTCATGTGGGATAAGGCCAGAGATTTCCTCGAGCGTGCATTCACGGTCATCTTCGTCGGTACCATCATCATCTGGTTCCTGCAGAACTTTGATGTCCGTCTCAATATGGTGGCGGATTCCCAAGACAGTATCCTCGCCTTCCTTGCCGGCGCTGTCGCGCCTCTCTTTGCACCGCTCGGTCTTGCAGACTGGAAGCTTTCTACGGCGCTCATCTCCGGATTCATGGCCAAGGAGAGTGTCGTCTCTACCCTGACGGTCCTCTACGGGACGGAGGAAGCTCTCTCTTCGCTTCTGACACCGGGCATGGCACTCACCTTCCTGACCTTCTGCCTGCTCTACACGCCCTGCATCGCGGCGATCACTTCCGTCAAGCGGGAGAATGGGACGGGATGGGCTGTGGGGATGATTGCCTTCCAGTGTGTCGTCGCATGGATCGCCGCCTTCGCTGTGCATCTCATGCTGTCTGCTTTTGGCGTGGCATAAGGAAACGCTGATTCGATCGCAGAATCGGATCTCATATGGGTTTTTATACATAGTGTCGTCGATATTCTCCTTACATAGCTCGGAAATACAAACTTTCATACGAAACTTTTTGCGGATATGGGCAAAGGGTCTAGCATGAAAGTTTTTTGCTTTTCTATGCGAAGAATCGCACAGAAATCCACTTGGGTACTGCAGAAACGAATCACCGGTTCTACAGCTATCGCATGAAACGGCAGGGGCGGAGCTGGTCCAGCGAAGGAATGGAGTGCATGGTCTGGGTACTGACCGCCCGGAAGAATAAGACGCTTAGGCAAGCCCTCTTGTACCATGCTAATGGGAAGAACTACAAAAAGATGGATAGAGCCATGCACAAAGCCGTGGTGCAGGCAGAGCGCAGAATGAGAAACTATAGGCCAGGATGCCTGGAAGGGCGTATAGGCGTTTATGGAGCTTCTTCTTCCCCCATGGGAAGACTTGCCAGAGCGATACAGAAATAGTGATTAAACCGAAGCCACGGAGATAGTAATTATCGACAGTCAAATGGATTACCGAGGAAAACTTGACACTTACAATTCTTTATTAATGTCTTGCGGGGGGGAACTAATGTGCTATAATTTTATCGATGTTATTCACAAGAAAAATACTAACATCTTTTAGTCGTCAATTTATTCTTTATTGTATTATGGGGGACCTAATGAAAACACAACAAAAACAACTTCTAGCTAAATTAATTACTTTTAGTATGATGTGCATGGTGCCGGTAAGCACTAATGCAGCTGGCGTCAGTGCAATTACGAGTGGAGGTGTTATAGATGCTCTTGACGTTAATGTAACAGGGTATGATAGTGATGATAACGGCATACTGTTATCTGGTAGTAATAACCTGGTGGTAAACAACGGCGGCACTATTCGCGTTAATACTGTTGCCAATGCCAGTGGTATCACAGCAGCTGACAGTTTTTCAGGTGCTACGAATGTAACTGTTAATGGCGCAAAGTTTACTATTGATGTGGGCTATGCCAAACAGGGAGCCAGTGCAGTTGGTGTCTGGAGCCAGACCATGAGAAATCAGGTTGGTGATAGCAGCCAACCGCAGCCGGAATATCAAGGCGGTAAGGTAACTCTTAATGCTTTGGAAAATAAAATTAATGTTACCAGTCATCAGGTAGGTTATGGCTTATTATCCGGCAGTGATTTTGGTGGCAACAGTAATCAAGGCGGCAATATTATCTGCAATGGTAAGTTGGACATAGATGTTAACGTCCTGACTCCTGACGGAAAAAATTCTGATAGCAATTATCTTAACAGAGCCATGGGTGTTGTTGCTTATGGCGGTAATGCCTATATCAATAATGATGCTAATATTCATATCAAATCTCAAGCAAATGGTGGTGACGGTAAAGACGTGGCCGGTTTATATACCGGCTATGATGGTCACATTAATGGCAGCGCTGACAGTACTATTAATATACATGCAGAGGGTATTGGTAAGGTTACCGGTATCACCAACGGCACTTATGATTTTTTTGCCCAATACTATAATGTAAACTACACCCCGTCTACTATTAATTTGCGCGGAACAACTAACATTTTTTTGGATGGAAAACGTAATTATGGTATCTGCTCTGATATTAAATCAACCTTTGAAGCAAGTACCGTAACTATCAACTTTACCAATGACAGCAAAAATCTTACCTCCGTCGGAATAAAAGCAACTGATGAGGGTAAAATTAAAATTGATAACCTTTTCGTTGGAACAGACGCAACTGCATTGAACCAGGCAGATAAAATAACTGCATTACAGACAGGCAGACTATATTCTGGTTCCTATAATATAAACAGAAATCCGCAAATCAATGTCAATACTAATGAGCAAGGCACAGTACAAATTAACGGTTCTATTGAGAATAACTCAAGAGGAACCATTGACTTACGTTTGACTAATGCAAATTCTTATCTTTATTCCAATTTTTATTTAGAAACAGACTGGGATGGGAATCCAGAGGCAACAACCAATTTAACATTGAAAAATGGTGCAGTTTGGAAAAATTTCAGTGCTTATGGTTGGATGGACAGCAATCTTACTAACTTCACATTAGATAACCATGCTCGTTTGGACATGACGTATAACGAATACAGTAGTAACAAGCTTTTCCAAGATATCTACATCAACAATAACATGTCCGGTACAAACGCTACCATTAACATGGACATCGACGCAGGCACTAATACCAACAACAGCGACCGCCTGTACATCGCAGGCACTCACACCGGCAACCATTACATTACGCTCAATAACGTCAACTCTGAAGGTAAAATAGACGGCGCAGCAGGCACTGTCCTCGTAAGCGTAAATAACGAACAGGGCAAGTTCTTCGCCAATGACCATGAGGGTTCTCTTTACTGGTACAAATATTCTCTGGACAGCAAACCCAATGAACAAGCAGGCTCAATCTATAACACTGACTGGTACTTGAAGAAGGTCGAGGTTATCCATGCCCTGCCGCTTGGTCCTGCCTTCGCCACAAAGCCTAAACCGACCACCAGCGTAGATGCAGTAGATGCAACCCAAAGACTGGCTTTTGCCAACTGGGTGGAGGATGACAAGCTTATGCAGCGCATGGGCGACCTGCGCCACGAAACCAATAATGAGGAAGGCGTTTGGGGGCGCGTCAAAGGCGGCAAATACAGCGGTGATGGCTTCAGCAACCGTCACACCATGTACCAGCTTGGCTATGACGATGTTGTAAAAAATACTGATAAGCTGAAACGTTATCAGGGCGTAGCCTTTTCCTACGATGACGGCAAGAACAGCTTCAACCGCGGCAGTGGCAAGCTGAAAGCCAAATCTATCGGCTTCTACAGCACGGATATACGCAATAAAGGGCATTATCTGGACCTAGCGTTCAAGATTTATGATGCAGATAGTGACTTCACAGTATTTGATACCGAAGGCAAGAAGATTACCGGTGCGTTTGAAAACTCTGGTATCAGCTTGAGTGCGGAATATGGTCGTAAGAAGTATCTTGACGAGCATTGGTCTATTGAGCCACAGGCACAGCTGACCTTGGGTTATTTGGGCGGTGCAAGATATACCACCAGCAATGGCATCCACGTAAGCCAAAGCGATCCCAACAGCGTTTTGGGACGTATCGGCTGCAACTTTATGTATGACATGGACGAAAAGAATACTGTCTACCTGAAGGCCAACTGGCTGCATCAATTTGCCGGTAATTACGGTGTAACCTTGACTAACGGCAATGACAGCCTGCGTATTGATAACCATGACCATGACACCTGGTTTGAATACGGCTTGGGCTTTGCCTGCATGATTGGCAAGAACAACCACCTGTATGCAGACGTAGAGCGTTCTACCGGAGGCAGCCTGCGTAAGGACTGGCAGTGGAATGCCGGTATATTCTGGACGTTTTAAGCTGATGTAAACTGGCCTTTAATATCTACAATATCATTTAATAAATAGTGAAGAAAAATTCGTAACGGATTTTCACGTCTGTTGCGTATTTTTTTACGCAAAAGAAACGAATCACCGGTTCTACAGCTATCGCATGAAACGGCAGGGACGGAGCTGGTCCAGCGAAGGAATGGAGTACATGGTCTGGGTACTGACCGCCCGGAAGAATAAGACGCTTAGGCAAGCCCTCTTGTACCATGCTAATGGGAAGAACTACAAAAAGATGGATAGAGCCATGCACAAAGCCGTGGTGCAGGCAGAGCGCAGAATGAGAAACTATAGGCCAGGATGCCTGGAAGGGCGTATAGGCGTTTATGGAACTTCTTCTTCCCCCATGGGAAGACTTGCCAGAGCGATACAGAAATACGGATTAAACCGAAGCCACGGAGATAATAATTATCGACAGTCAAATGAATGACCGAGGAAAACTTGACACTTACGCTCATCAATATCCCTCTTGACAGAAATGCCAAGGGAGATTATGATTACATCAACAACATAAACAAACCGTTGAAGCGGAGATAAAAACAGTACGTGCACTTACAGGGAGTCGGGGCAATGAGAAGCCGGCAGAACGCAGATTGTTAAATGGACCGCTGAGGGCGCAGTGAAAAGGGAGACCCCAGTAGCTTGCGACGTAGGGCATACGTCAGTTGCCGGAGATATGTTGGTATCTCGCTAAGAGCAGGGGTCATACCCTGAAGCAAGGTGGCACCGCGGAATAGTATCCGTCCTTGACAAGTATTTGTCAGGGACGGATTTTTTATTTCTCCCTGGGAAGGAGCGGCGTATGAATACGATTCGTCGATGGTTTGGAAAGTGACTGGTGACTTGCATACCACTTTGGGGGATCACCTAATGAATAATTGCGGCGAAGCCGCCACCACAACCTTGAACCTTGAACCTTGAATCCTAACTAGAAACGGAAGCCCCAATCATGATTAAAGAAGCGATCCAGAAAATTGTACGAAAAGGCGATCTCACGTATGAAGAAGCCTACACCGTGATGAATGAGATCATGGACGGCAAGACCACGCCGACACAGAATGCGGCCTTTCTCGCAGCGCTCTCGACGAAGAGCACGCGGGCAGAGACGATCGATGAGATCTCCGGCTGCGCAGAAGCGATGAGAGAGCATGCGACGCCAGTCCCGCATCCGGGCATGAAAGTCTTGGAAATCGTCGGTACCGGCGGTGATGGCTCGAACAGTTTCAATATTTCCACCACCGCCGCCTTTGTCATCGCAGCGGCGGGCGTGAAGGTCGCCAAGCACGGCAACCGCGCGGCATCCTCGAAGTCCGGCACGGCGGATGTGCAGGAAGCCCTCGGCGCGAACATCTCGCAGAATCCGAAGAAAGCGCTCGAGATGCTGGAAAAGGTCGGCTTCTGCTTCCTTTTCGCACAGATATATCACGCAGCGATGAAGTATGTCGGCGGCATCCGGAAGGAGCTGGGTTTCCGCACCGTGTTCAATATCCTGGGCCCCTTGACGAATCCGGCGAATCCAGACTATTTCCTCCTTGGCGTCTATGATGGCTACTTGGTAGAGCCGGTCGCCAAGGTCTTGGACAAGCTCGGCGTGAGGAATGCGCTCGTCGTCTACGGCGAAGACCACTTGGATGAGGTCTCACCTTCTGCGCCGACGCTGGTCTGCGAGCTGAAGGATGGCTATTACCGCACGATGACCATCTGCCCGGAGGACTTCGGCCTCACGCGGGGCAAGAAGGAGGAACTCGTCGGTGGTACGGCCTCTGAAAATGCGGAGATCACCAAGGGCATCCTGACCGGGAAGCTCCGGGGGACGAAGAGAAATGCAGTGCTCATGAATGCCGGTCTTGCTCTCTACGCAGCCAAAGCGGTCCCCACCATGCAGGAGGGCATCGCAAAGGCGGCCGAGATGATCGATAGCGGAAAAGCGTATGAGAAACTCGAGGAATACGTCAAGGTGTCAAATCAGTGACTGGTGACTGGGGATGAGCGGCTAGGGATGAGGAGCCTCAAGTGGCTGGTGACTTGCATACTACTTTCGGGCATCGCCTTTTATAAAAATCGACGCAAAGCGTCGTTCTTCCTGAGCCTTCCCCGCATGGGCAATGCTATTAAGTTAAGGAAAATGTTAGCGCCGTAACGACTTGCTTCCCCCTTCGGGGGAAGTGCCGAAGGCAATAGGGGCATGCCAGCGGCCATCGAACAATGTTGGATATACCGTAGTGCTGCCTCCTCAGCCCTCCGGGCAGCTCCCCCGATGGGGAGCCAAGAATGATCTGCCGCTTAACTTAATAGCATTACTCGCATGGGGAAGGGGGACCGCGTCAGCGGCGCTCGGGTACTGCCGTAAATCGTCTGCTTGAAACGCATTTCCCCTCTCTTTCATACCGCCGGTGCCCTATTCGCCCCTTTGGGGCACCTTTCCCTCGAGGGGAAGGCTATTCATACTCGCGGCGAAGCCGCCACCACAACCCCGAACCCTATCCCGTTTGAATGATATTTGATTCTACCGATAAACGGAGTAATGATTTCCATGATACTAGACGACATTGCTGCCGAGACCAGGCGGCGGATCGAGCGGCTGAAAGCGGACGGCTACTATGGACGTCTGGATGAAGAAATGAAGCACTTCACGCCGCGGACGGATGATCTGTTTTACAAGAATCTGGCAAGTGACGGGCTCTCCCTCATCTGCGAGCTCAAGAAAGCGTCTCCTTCGAAGGGGACGATCAGCGAGGACTTCCCCTTTGCGGCGATCGCAAAAGAGTATGAAGCGGCGGGGGCTTCAGCAATCTCCTGCCTGACAGAGCCGAAATGGTTCAAAGGCGATATCGCTTACCTGAAGAAGGTGGCGCAGGAGGTGAAGATCCCCGTGCTCCGCAAGGACTTCATCATTGACCGCTGCCAAATCGAAGAGGCGGCGCTCGCAGGGGCTTCGGCCATCCTCCTTATCGCAGCCATTCTCTCCGATGAGGAGGTCAGAGAGTTTCTCTCCTACGCTAGGAGCCTTGGCCTTGGCGTCCTGGCAGAAGCACATGATGAGAAGGAAATGGAGCGGATGCTTGGCGCAGGGGCCCGCATCGTCGGCGTGAATAACCGCGATCTTCGCGATTTCACCATCCATCTGGAAAATACCGAGCATCTGGCAAGGCTCGTGCCCAAGGACCGTATCCTTGTCTCGGAAAGCGGCATGATGTCAGAGGCGATCGTGAAACAGATGCGAGAGGCCGGCGCCGACGCCATCCTCATCGGCGAGATGCTGATGAGAGCGGGGGAGAGAAGAGGAAATGTGATCCGAACATTGAGGGAAGAGAATCAATAGTGGGTTAACCCTGAAGTTTGAAAGCGGGGATGAGTAGCTGGGGATTAGTGGCTAGGGATTAGGAGCCTCGAGTGACTGGTGACTGGTGACTAAATGCCGCTTTCGAGCATCGCCACTATCTATACTCTGCGGTGCTTCCATATTTTTATGCGCCGCACCAGCACTCCTCACTCCTAACTGGCGAGCAAAGTTTTCATCCACAATCAGTGGACGAGCCGCACCAAGGGGCTAACCCTGAACCCATACAAACAACCAACAACGATCGATCAACAAAGCGAGGTACCAACTATGAATACAAGATTTGGCGAATTTGGCGGACAGTACATTCCGGAAGTCCTGATGAATGAAGTCCAGAGAGTACAGAAAGCATTCGAAGAATGCAAGAATGATAAAAGCTTCCAGGATGAGCTGCATGATCTCTATGTGAACTACACCGGTCGTCCGTCTATGCTCTATGAAGCATTGAACATGGAAAAGAACCTGGGCGGACCGCGCATTTTCCTGAAGCGTGAAGATCTGAATCACACGGGCGCGCACAAGATCAATAACTGCATCGGGCAGGCGCTCCTGGCCAAGCGCATGGGCAAGACACGCATCATCGCAGAAACAGGCGCGGGACAGCACGGCGTGGCAGGCCGCACTATTGCCGCGCGTTTCTGCGCTCTCGC
>UQQQ01000059.1 GCA_900543165.1 uncultured Dialister sp.
GAGTGTGGGGGCGCAAATTCCCGCTTGACAAAAGTCACTTCATAACAGAAATGAGGAATTAGGAATGAAGGTGGCGGCTTCGCCGCGAGTACATATGGGGTGATGCCCGAAAGCTGCTTGCAGAGCAGGTTTCCCGTTTCGGATTTCCAAACATCGTCCGCCTAGCCGCAGATGACAAAAATTTCTCGGCAACGCTTTCAATGACGATACGAGAGTCTGATGTCTTCTAGTCTTTTAGTCACAAGTCACTAGTCACTCCTAATCCCCAATCCCTAATCCCTAGCTACTAATCCCTGCTTTCAATCTTCAAAGTTCGGGGTTCAGGGGTGCAGTGGCGGCTTCGCCGTTTGATATAAATAGCCTTCCCCTCGAGGGGAAGGTGCCCCGAAGGGGCGGATAGGACACTGGCGGTATGAAAGAGAGTGGGGAAATGCGTCTCTAGCAGGCGATTTACGGCACTCCCCCGAGCGCCGATTTTTGTAAACGGCGATACCCGAAAGTAGTATTCAAGTCACCTGTCACTTGGGAATCCTAATCCCCAATCCCTAATCCCTAGCCACTAATCCCTAGCTACCAGTCACTAGTCACAAACCACCAGTCACGCCTTCGTATAGACTTTATGATCCAGTACGCAGACGTCAGGGAGGTTTCTGTATTTTTCTGCATAGTCGCAGCCATAGCCGACGATGAATTCATCCGGAATATCAAAACCGACATACTTCACATATACATCCGCTTCGCGGCGTTCCTTCTTATTGAGACAGATGGCGAGCTCCACCGAAGCCGCGCCTCTCTCCTTCAGCAGCGGTACGAGGTGGGACATGGTGATGCCGGTGTCGATGATGTCCTCGACCACGATGACATGCTTGCCGCGGATGTCTTTGTCCAGGTCTTTCTTGATCTTGACATGCCCGCTCGATACGGTGCTGTTGCCATAGCTCGAGACGCACATGGTATCGAGAGTGACCGGCAGATCGATTTCTCGCATCAGGTCACAGAGGAAAGGCATCGCCCCTTTCAGAATACCGACGAGTACGACATCTTTGCCCTCGTAGTCTTTCGTGATCTGAGCGCCGATTTCTTTCACTTTCGCTGCGATCTGCTCTTTCGTCACAAGTACGGTTTTGATGTCTTTCGATAAATTTTCCATGATATTCTCCTGTCAATGAAATGTGAAGTAAAAAGTATAAATCTAGGTTAGGGATTAGGAGCCTCGAGTGACTGGTGGCGCGTGACTGGATACCACCTTCTGGCATCGCCACCATCTATACTCTGCGGCGCTTCTATCTTTTTATGCGCCGCACCACCATTTCGCATTTCTAATTTCTAATTTCTAATTTCTAATTCAAGCGAGGCTTTCAAACGCAATCAAGGGACGGCACTCCTAATCCCTAATTCCTAATCCCTAGTCACCAGTCACTAGTCACCAGTCACTCATTTCCGCCCAAATCAATCGTCAGCAGCAGGTACTTTTTCGTCTCCTCCGTCACGCGACCGTGTCGGCTGCCGCGGAGAAGGCAAGTCCAGTAAATTTCTTTTTCATCAGCGGCAACAGGCCAGTGAGGCCGGAGCGCGGCGGGGATACCGGCGTCCTGCAGGATGCGCTTGATGGACTTCGTCCCATCCATCCCCAGCGCCGCCATGCGCTCGCCGGGCCCAGGCGTGCGAAGCCTCACTTCTCCCACCTTTTCAGCATCCAGCAGGTATTGGTTCCGCGCCAGATGCGACGGCCGCGTCCGAAGGCGCACGGTTTCCATGCGCCAGAGTGCGTCTGCGCGGTCCTTGCCACTTATTATAGCCGTCTCTTGGGGTTTATCCACATCTTTTTGCATGAATTTTTCAAAAAAATGCTTTGCGAGAAGGAAAAGACCATCCTCTTCCTGTTTTTTGGTATTGCCTTTGTAGAAATAGAGATCGCGCTGGCCGATCTCCATCATCACATGCGCCGTCGAAGAGCGCTTCCCCGTCTCCCCAGTCTCTGCGAGAAGAGTAAGCCGCGAGAGTGTGTCGAAATCGACCGCTTCCTCTCCCATGTGAAGGAGCATCCTCTGAAGGACACGCCGCCGCATCGCGAGAGGAAGGCCGCGAAAGGCGTCCTTCTCAAGGCTTCCATTCCCCCCGTGAGAAGCGAGCCATGCCTCTGCTGCCTCTTCCATGCAGGCATCTTCGGCGCGAAGGATATCCGCCGTATGCAGGAGCGTCTCTACCAGATTGGGATTATAGGAAAGCATCTCAGGAAGAAGCTGATGACGGATGCGGTTCCGCGTCGCATCCATCTCATCATTCGTGGCGTCATGGCAAGGCGTGTAGGGAAAAGCGGTGAGGAAATCTTCGATTTCCTTCTTCGTGACCGTGAGGAAGGGACGGATCAGCTCGTCATGCTTTGGCGCCATGCCCGACAGACCGCGGGCGCCGCTCCCGCGCAGCAGGTGAAAAAGGATCGTCTCGGCCTGATCGTCTGCATGATGCGCCAGTGCGATCAAAGTATATCCCGCTTCCTTTTTGACCTCCCGCAGCGCCTCATAGCGGAGCGTGCGCGCCACCGTCTCGACAGAGCCGCCGCTGGAGCGTCTTCTCTCCTCGACATAGACATCCCGACGAAAGAAGGGGATCCCAAGCCTCTCACAGATGCTCTCCACATACCGCGCCTCTTCTTCGGCCTCCTCGCGCAGATGATGCTGTACGAGGCAGCAGCCGACAGAGAGCCCTTCTCTTTCTGCGATGTCATGCAGAAAGAGAAGGAGCCCGAGCGAATCCGGCCCGCCGGACACCGCCGCGAGGATCCGCTCCCCTCTCTGCCATAATTTCTTTTCTCGTGCAAAGGAGAGGATCTTCGCGATAAAAGGAGATGGTTGTTTTTTCATAGTTCGCTCCTGGGAAAATAGGGACTTGGAACTAGTAGCTAGGGATTAGTAGCTAGGGATTAGAAATTAGAAATGAAGGTGGCGGCTGCGCCGCGAATATGTATAGGGCGATGCCCGAAAGCCGCATTCAAGTCACCAGTCACTTGAGGTATCTCATCCCTGCTTTCGCACATCCATCGTTTATCGGTCTGCAAGAAAGATTTCTCGCTATGCTCGAAATGACAACGCAAGAGTCTGATGTCTCCTAGTCTCCTAGTCTAATCCCCAGTCACCAGTCACCAGCTACCACCCCTTACTTTTCCGTCGGTGAGATGACATCCGCATCGAGCAGACCTTCAGAGAGATCGCGGTCGCTCACGGTGATTTCCGAGAGAGCGAAGTACTCCATGAGGCTATCCAAGATGACGACGCCAGCCACGATGATGTCGGCGCGGGACGGCAGAAGGCCTTTCATATGGCACTTGTCATCGTAGGACATTTTAGATAATTTCTCGAGAATCTTTGACACATCTTCCGGATGAATCACGTAGTCCTGTACCTTCAATGAATCATAGACTTCGAGTTCCTGCAGCATCGAAGCCAGCGAGGTGACAGTCCCGCCGACACCGATCCAGCGCTTGACATTCCGCATGGACTCCATGAGATCCGTCTCACGGAAAAGCGTGAAGCAATGCTTCTTCAGCTCCGCGCGTCCTCTGGCGGTGGTGGTATCGAACTGCTTCGAGCAGCGTACACATCCGAGACGGAAACTGTGCCGCGCGCCGACGTCGGTGCCGAATCCCACACAGATCTCTGTCGAACCACCGCCGATATCGACGACAGACGTGATAACGCCGGACGTCCCAGCCGCGCCGATGTAGCTGTAGTACGCCTCTTCCTTCCCCGAAAGAATGCGGACAGGGACACCGGAGGCCGCCGTCACTTCATCAGCGAATTCCTCCCCATTCGACGCATCGCGCATGATGGACGTACCATAGGCGAAGATATCCTCAGCCCCTTCGAGCTTGGCCATGGCGGTAAATTCCTCCACGGCAGAGAGCGTCCTTTCCTTCGCCCCCTGACCGATGGTCGCCTTATCCGTCATGCCTTCTCCCAGCCGGGTGCTGCGAAGTTCTTTCCGAAGGGTCTTCCACTCTCCTTTTTCATCCTTCTCTGCCATCAAAAGACGGACCGAATTCGTTCCGATATCAATGATCGCGCGCATAAGAGCCTCCTTGTGGTTATATCGTGTGATACACTATATTCCATTCATCATTCTATCGTTTTCACAAGAATGCGAAATTAGAAATGCGAAATGAGAAATGGTGGTGCGGCGCAAAAGTAGAAGCGCCGCGAGTTTCATATAAAGTGATAAAAGAATAGCCTCTCATCCTATGCTGCCAATGCAAGCATACCTATCCCTTTGATAAAACTTACGACGCTTTCTATTTTGATGCGCCGTACCCCCATTTCTCATTTATAAATTCTCATTTCTAGGGAAACACTGATTCAATCGTTGTCAGATTTCATTCTTGGATTTTTATACAGAGCGAGGAATCATCTAACGCGAATAGCGAGCTATTTAAGGAAGATGATGACGAAGCTATGTATAAAAATCTATATGAAATCCGACTCTGCGATTTAATCAGCGTTTCCCTAATTGTCACGCAAATTCAGCAACAGAATCCGCATACATCATCCCTAAAACGCATAACAAAAGGAGACATAACTCATCCCGTTACATCTCCTCTCATGCTCAGTCAGAATGGCGGCCGCCGCGACCACCACGTTTGGATTCTACATTTCTCTTCAGATCCAGAAGCCGTTCATCGCTGTCTTTCAGGAAACGGTTCAGCTTATCTTCAAAAGAAGCGGGCGCCTCATGACGCGGCGAACGATAACCGCCGGCAAACGGACGGCGCTCGGGCATACGCGGCGCTTCGGGCAAAGGAGCTCTTCCCTCGAAGCCTTCTTTTTTCTGGAAACGATGCTCGCTGCCTTCCTTTCTGGGGAAACGAGCCGTCTTCTCTTCCGTCTTCGGCTGCGCCTGTTTGATCGAGAGCGCGATCTTGCCTTTCTCATCGATGGAGATGACCTTCACCTTCACCGTATCCTTCACCTTGAGATACTGCGCCACATCACTCACATATTCATTGGCGACTTCTGAAATATGAACCAGCCCCACCTTGTTTTCCGGCAGTTCCACAAACGCACCGAATTTTGCAATCCCTGAAACGGTTCCTTCCACAATACTTCCGACTTCTAAAGCCATCTAACAAAAAAATCCTCTCTGGGAAACGGCATCCGCCTCCCCAATGCCTGCGATATAAATACGGTTTAAATTATACGTGATTTTTTAAGGAATAGCAAGAAGATTGAAGAGAGATGAGAGGTGACTAGCTACCAGTCACTAGTCACTAGCCTCATCTCACATACGGCACTTCTCCGGGCTTGACGAGGCCGAGCTCCTGACGCGCCTTCTTTTCCAGCTGTCCGTCATCCTTGAGGTCCTCCCGCTTCTTTGAGAGCTCCTCCTTCTCCTTGGACAGTCTCTCCTTCTCCTCCAGAAGCAGCGCCTCCTGCTGGCGGATCTGATAGAAATGATACCCACTGCGAAAGACAATGCAGAGCGAGAACAGGAGCATGACGACGAAAAGAACACGCAAGATCGGGCTGTGCGGGAAAAGCCGCACCAGAAACGGCGGTTTCCTTCTCCTAGTCACGAGGCTCCCTCCCTAAGAACTGGTTCACCAGCTTGTACACCTTCGGCTCTGCGGCGAGCTGTCTTTCATACTCCGCCTTCTTCTCCGCTTCTGCAAATCCATAGTCCAGCCATGTCCGGGCTTCCTTCCAGCGATTCGTATCATTGTAGAATGCCACGATCATGAGACGACCATCGCGCTCGGCGGAAGCGACGAGACATTCCCCCGCCGCTTCTGTCATGCCCGTCTTCACGCCATTCGCCCCTTCATAGTGGCTCGTCAGAAATTCATTGCGATTTTCCACATTGCGATAGACCCCGTTCCGATAGGTCATCGGATACACAGGACGCTTCACGATGTCACGGAAATCAGGATTCTTCATCGCATACGCCGCGATCTTCACCATATCATAGGCCGTCGTATAGTGGTTCGGATTCGTAAGACCATTCGGATTTGCGAAATGGGAATCATGCACCCCGATGGAAGCTGCCTTTTCATTCATCATCTCGATGAAACGATCATACGAGCCGCCCACCGTCTCTGCGACAGAGACAGCCGCGCCATTGCAGGAAATCAACATCATCCCGTACAGCAGCTGGTGAAGCGAGAGCGGCATATCCGGCCTAAGACCGATATTCGTGCCATCCTGGCGCATCGCGCGCGAAGAAATCACCGCATTCTGATCCAGCTTCGCCTTGCCCTCTTCGAGCGCAATGATACAGGTCAGGATCTTCGTCGTACTTGCAGGATAGATACGCAGATGTCCTTCCTTATCCGCCAGCACCTCACCCGTATTTCCATCGATCAGCGCAGCCGCGACCGCCTTCGAAGGAGGCGGCGGCGCGATCATCGGCGGCGTAGGCGGCGGCGGTGTCACCCAGATGAGCGCGCCCAGCCCGCAGCCGCAAACAATAAGCAGCAGAAGTAAAATGGATAGTAGTTTTTTCATGGAAATCGTCCTTTGAAAATGAAGGTTCAAGGTTCAGGGTTAGCCCGTGGGGCGAGGCGTCCATTGATTATGGTTGAAAGCTCTACTCGCCAGTTAGGAGTTAGAAGTGATGGTGCGGCGCATAAAAATCAGAAGCGCCACGGAGCTTTGATAGCGCTTCGCGCGCATCGTCATTTCGAGCGTAGCCGAGGGTCTTTATTGCAGAACGCTCATCGCCTGATGTGAGGCAGCGCCAAGACATCGTTTTCCCTCAGCGCATACACGCTGATTCCCGCAGTGCAAGCAAGATCCCTCGGCTGCGCTCGGGATGACGATACCAGAGAACCCCAGTCACTAGTCACTCCTAGTCCCCAGTCACTAGTCACCAGTCACTAGCGTCTTTCTTCCCCCTTTTATCGATATCAAAATCACTGACGACGCGTTCGCCGCGGTCTTTCCGGATCCCCTGATTCAGCGCATCGGTATAGGCTCTGCCATTTTCTCCCGAAGAGAGCTCGTAAATGGCCGTATCTCCGCAGTAGATCTGATTTCCATCGAGAACCGCATCAGGAACATGACCCGCGTGATAGAGCTTCACGAGCTTGCCCGCGGTGAGATAGAGGCGCTCCTTCTGGCTGTACGCATTATCCGCGACGGGTGAGAAGGCTTTCTCCCCATTCACCACGATCCAGTCATCCTTGACCTCGACATGTTTGCCCGAGTAAGCATTCATCCATTTGAGATTCTTATGGATGCGGTCGCTGGTCTTCGGGTGATTGCCCGGGGCAAGGACAGCCTTGATGCCTGACGGCGAGCTCTCGCCGTATTTCGCGCGCAGCACTTCCATAGACGCCGCGCCGCCGCCCGGGTTGTAGCCCGCTTCGACAAGGTACTGGAAACCCCAGTCATCCGCCTGCTTCTCCTGATCCTTGGTGAAGACCGCATTCGACACATAGTTCGCCGCGATATTTCCCAGAAGGTACTCGCCATACGAAGCGTCTCCGAGATAAATATTCAGCGCCGTCACCAGCCCCACGCGCTTCTTGACGCCGCTCACGCTGTGTCGCTTCTCGCCGTGCGCGATCTCATGCGCCATGACGTAGGCCAGCTCATCATCATCCATCGCATCAAGCGTCCCCTTGTTCACACAGAGCACGCCGCCTAAGCTGGCAAACGCATTGATGTCCTCGCTCGGCGATACGTAGACCTTGTAGTCACGCAGCACATGCCCCGTATCCTTCAGATTCCGGTACACGGTCTGCACACGGTTATCCGCCTCCGCCGAGTCATAGACGCCCGTCTCCTGCTGGCACTGATCCAGAAGCTGCAGCTGGTTGTGATCGTCCATTCTGGAGTAGTAGCTGGAAATGAAAAGCATCGCCGCCGCGCCATACAGGATTTTCTGCGCCGTCGTCGCCGCATACGCTGTCATCGGATACGCTATGGGCGCAGCCACGCAGAACAGCGCCAGAGCCGCAGAAATGCTGCGCTTCTTCCATCTTTTCATAGAAACACCTCCCGGAAATGATAGTGTCATTCTTCTGGTCATATTGTACCACGAATGGGAAAGAGAAGTGGAAACGGAGAGTTTAAGGTTGAAAGCAGGGATGAGCAGCTAAGGATTAGGGATTAGGGATTACAAGTGACTAGTCCCTAGTCCCTAGTCCCTAGTCCCTAGTCACCAGTCACCAGTCCCTAGTCACCAGTCACTTTTCTCTCTGGAAGAAGAGGAAAATCATCGGGATGACGAGGAGCGTGAAAAGGGTCGAGGTGATGAGGCCGCCGATGATGACCCACGCCATAGAGCTTCGTGTCTCCGAGCCCGCCGTCAGTGCGAGGGCTGTCGGGAGCATGCCGACGATCATGGTGAAGGTCGTCATGAAGATCGGGCGCAGACGCGCGCGGCCAGCCGCTATGACAGCCTCTTTCGCCGCCATGCCGTGCTGATGCATGAGCGTCAGCGTATAGTCGAGGAGCAGCGTGCCATTCTTCGCGACCACGCCATCCATGACGATGATGCCGATCATGGAATAAATATTGATGGTGTCATTCATGAGGAAGAGGAAGAGAAGCGAGCCGATCAGTCCGAAAGGCAATGAGAACATACGGATGAAAGAAGTCTTCACCGATTCATAGAGGACAGAAAGGATCATGTACACGAGGAGCATCCCCATGAGAAGCGCCGACAGAAGTTCTATGAAACTTTCGCGCATACTGTCAGCCTGCCCGGAGAAGCGGAAATTCACCGATTTGGGAAGGCCTGTCTGGTTGAGATCCTTCGTGAAACGCTGGATGAGCCCGTTCAGATCCTGCCCGCCGGGATTCGCGCCGATGATGATAGCGCGCTGCTTATCCGTGCGCAGGATGGTGATCGGCCCCGTTTCATCTTTGAGCTCCGCCACGTCGGACATGCGGACTATGCCCGTCTGCCCTTTGATGGGGATCGCCGCGAGGTCACTCGTCCTGTACGATTCACCGCCCTTGAAATAGACGTTGATATCCGTGTCATTGCCGTTGTTCAGCGGATCATTCGGCAGGACGCCCGCGCCCGCGCCGCTGATCGCGGATGACAGCGTGTCATAGAGAGAGCCGACCGTGACGCCGTAGTGTTTCAATTTCTCACGGTCGGGAATGAGGGAGATCTCCGGCAGCCCTTCCTGATAGGTACAGCTGACGTCCGATACGCCGTAGGCACCGCTCTTCAGCATCTGCTGCGCCATCTCGGAGGCGGTGATAAGCTCCGCCATATCATTGCCGCGCAGCTCGAGGCGGAAAGCGCCGCCGCCCTGCCCGAGCCCGCCGCCTGCCGTACCGGAGACAGACGCCTGGTCCTCCTTGATGCGGACATCGCCGTCTGTGATGTTCTCAGAGATCCACGTGCGCATCTCATTCGTGATCGCCCAGATATCGCGGCTGCGGTCCTGCCGATCGATGAGCGAGACGCGGATACGGCCGGAATTTACCCCGCTGCCCCCGCCGACCATCGCCATATAGGACTTCACCTCAGGCACCTCGGATAGGTATCTCTCGAGCCGCGTCGTCACAGCATCCGTGCGCTCGACAGACGCATCCGTCGGGAGCTGGATCTGCACATTGAAACCGCTCTCATCCGTGCGAGGCATGTACTCCATCCCGATCCAGCCGAGCGGCACCATCGCCATGAAAAGGAAGAAGGCGATGGCGACACCCCCGAAGAGCTTCTTCTTATGATGGAAACTCCATGCAATAGCCAGCCCGTACTCGTCCTCCATCTTCTGCTCGATCTTCTCCACCGTGCGCCAGAGCTTCGTATCGGGAACATACACGCCGTTCTTGAAAAATTTCGACGCCAGCATCGGTGTCAGCGTGAAGGAAATAAACAGGGAAAAGAGAGACGCAAAGACGATCGTAAGGCCGAACTGCTTGAAGAACTGCCCCGTCATACTCGACATGAAAGCGATCGGGAGGAAAACCACCACATCGCAGAGCGTGATCGCGATGGCAGCCATGCCGATTTCCATACGGCCCGCCACCGCCGCCTCCTTTGCGTCCTCCCCCTTGGCCAGATGACGGTGGATATTCTCCAAGACGACGATCGAGTCATCAACGAGGATCCCCACGCAGAGCGTCATCCCCATGAGCGACATCATATTGAAGGAAAAGCCTGCCATGTACATGACGAAGAACGTGGAAATGAGCGACGTCGGGATCGCGATGATGACAGACGCCGTCGAGCGCCAGCCGCGCAGGAAGAGGAAGAGCACGAGCCCCGTCGTGATGAGCCCTTCGATGAGCGTCGAAAGCGTATTATGCAGCGCCGTGCGCACATAGTCCGCCGAGTCATTCACCACGATGAACTGGTAGTCCGGATACTCCGCCCGCATATTTTCCAAGACCTTCATCACACCATCTGCCGTCGAGACAAGATTCGCATTGCTGTTCTTATAGATGGAAATCCCGATGGCATCCTGTCCATTGATGCGCGCAAAGCGAGACACCCTCTGGTCCTGACGCACGACCTCCCCCACCGCAGAGATCGGGATCACCGCGCCGTTTGCGCAAGTGAGATGGATCTTGCGGATATCCTCCACCGTATCATACTGCGCCGAGAGACGGATCTGCGTCTGGCGCGTATCCGTGTAGGACGAGCCCGCCGGTGCCAGCTTATTCTCCTTCTTCAAAGTGGAAATGATATCATTCATCGTGATGCCGTAGTAAGAGAGCTTATCACGATCCACCTTCACCGCGATTTCCTTACTTCGCCCCCCGTGCAGCTCCACATCCGATACACCGTCTGCCTTCGTGAAATCATTCGTGAAAGTATTATCCGCCATGGAATACATCTCATCCAGTGGATGGCTCGACAATACCGCCAGATCGATGATCGGCGCCGCATCCATATCGCGCTTCTCTACGACAGGATCATCCGCATCATCCGGCAGCTTCCTGCGGATACGATTCACCTTCTCCGACGCGTCGATCGCCGCCGCGTCCGCATCCGCATCGAAATTCAGCTCCAGCGTCACATCCGAACGCCCCGTGCGCGACTTCGACGTGATGTGCTTCACATTCGACACCGAAGACAACGCATCTTCCAAGGGTTTCGTGATCTGCTGCTCCACCGACTCCGCATCCGCACCATCATAGCGCACCGACACGATGACATAGGGCACATTGATATTCGGATACAGCTCCACGCCGATGCGCCAATAACTGTACAGACCCAGCACCACGAAAAAAAGCACGATCATAAAAATGCCGATCGGGTGCGTCACGGAATACCGAGTCAGATTGAATGACTTCATGCATGCCTCCGGAAGTAACGATGGAAACGGGAACTAAGTGACTAGTCACTGGTAGCTAGGGATTAGGGATTAGGGATTGGGAGTGACTAGTCACTAGTCCTTCACCTCTACGACCATTCCATTTTTGAGCTTAGACAGATTCGTCACAGCCGCCCTCTCGCCAGCTGCCAGACCGCTCCGGATTTCCACCATCTCATCATTGGAAGCGCCGAGCGTGACAGGCACCTCTTCTGCGCGGCCATCTTCCCCCACCACATACACCAGCTTCTTCCCATTGTGATCGATGACAGCCGCCTTCGGAAGGAGAAGCACATCCTTCTTCTGCATCGCCGTCACCTCCGTCCGGCCAAACATCCCCCCGCGGATGGTCGTTGCGGGATCGATGAGGACAAGACGCACCTTGTATGCATGCGTATCCGCATCCATCGCCGGACTGATATAGCGGATCGTCCCCTTCACCGACTCCCCGAGCGAATCGATCGATACATCCAAACTCATCCCCTCTTGCAGGATCCCGACATCCTGCTCTGCCACCTGACAGTCTAGATACAATTCGCTCGCATCGACGATCGTGAGCAGCTTCTCCCCTGCCGTGGCCCACTCGCCCGCTTCTGCCCTCCGATAGCTGACGATACCGGAAAGCGGCGAAAGGAGCGTCATATCCGCCTGCTGATTCGTGAGCGCCTCCACCATGTAGCGCGCCTTCTCCGCAGCCGCCTCCTTGCCGGCAATCACCGCCGGACGGCCGCCGATAGACTGGCTCCTCCCGCACCCCCGCGGCCCCGGTGGCGGTG
>UQQQ01000060.1 GCA_900543165.1 uncultured Dialister sp.
CCTGAACCAGCTGCTTCTTCAGTTTGGAGATCGCATCCTTCCAGAAGATCTGGAAGGATGCGATTTATTTCTTCTAAGAAAGTGAAGAAAAATTGACACAAAGCATTTGACACTACTAACGCTGATTAAATCTGACAACGATTTAATCAGTGTTTCCTTAGTCACCAGTCACCAGTCACCAGTCACTAGTTTCCACAAACCGATAGATCGTCCCAGCCTTGGTGCTTTCTACTTTTTCGAAATGGGGAGCGAGCGACCAGGTGTCGAAGAATTTGGCTTTCTCGTTTGCTACATAGAGATAGCTGGGCGCATCAGAGGCTTTGGCGGCTTCGATGAATTGTTCTTCGTTTACGGTGGGGATGGGAGATTTCTTATCCCAGCGGGCATCGCGTTTTTCTTGGTCCAGCAGGGGTTCATCAGGCATGAGGCGTGTCGCGATGTCGCCTGTGTAGTAGTTGTAGCTGGCAGGATAGGTGAGGAAGAAGTAGTGTTTTCCTTTTTCTTCGTGGACGGCGCTTTTGATCTCGAATGCCGAGCGTGTCATCATGAAGTAGGGAAGGCCTTCGGAGATACAGCAGAGGAAGGCGGATGCCGTGACTGCAGAGATGATGGTGAGGCGTTTGTACTGGTTTGCTTTCCAGCGGATGAGGTAGGCGAAGAGGCCATAGGCGAGGACAGCGTAGAAGACCAGCCAGTTTCCTTCCTTAAGACGGAAGGTGCCGGCGAAGAGCGCCGCCATAAGGAGCAGGAGTCCGAGGCCGCCCAGGATGGAGGGAAGCTTTTCGCCCATGCGGATGCGGAGTGCGCCGAAGGCGGCAAAGGTGATGGCGGGGACGACGGCGATGTAGGAGTAGGTGACGTATTTCGTGGCCATCAGGGTGTAGAAGAGGATGGTGCCCCAGCACCAGACCATGAGGAAGAGGTAGAAGGCGCCTTTCTCTTTCCAGCGCATTTTCATTTCATAGAAGGAAACGAAAGCCCATGGGAGGAGCGAGGCAGGAAGGAGGATGAGGTAGTAGTACCAGTGGTTATCTTCCGGATGCTCGGAAGAGGTGGCGCGGAGGACGTTGTGCAGTCCCAGAAATTCATTGATGAAATCACTGCCGTGGATCGCGTACATGCCGCCGTACCAGGGAAGGACGATGACAAAGAAGGCGAGAAGGCCCTGCCATGGGAAGAGGCGGAGGATGGTTTTCGGTGATTTCATCGAAAGGCACCAGAGGACAAGGAGAAGGCCGGGGAGGACGAGGCCGACGGGGCCTTTCGTGAGGCAGGCAAGACCGGCCCCGGCGTAGGCGATCACCAGATGCTTTTTGCTGTTTTCTGTGATGCCAATGTAGGCAGACAGCATGGTCGGGATGGTGAAGAGAAGAAGCAGGCTGTCGGTGATGATGGCGTGGGAGATGACCCAGCACTCGAGCGAGGTCGCGAGCATGACGCCGGCCCAGATGGAGACGACATTGTCTTTCAGGATGCGCCGGAGGTACCAGATGAGAAGTGTCACGGAGAGAGCGCCTGCAAGCGCGGATGGCAGGCGGGAGGCGAGGTCAGTGAAGCCCAGTGCGCTATAGGCGAGCGAGAGAAACCAGTAGACCATGATGGGCTTGTCGTACCAGTAGACGCCATAGATCTGCGGGGACATCCAGTCGCCGGACTCCACCATTTCACGGGCGGTCAGTGCGTAATTCGACTCGACCGGATCGGTGATTGGGAGCAGCCAGCTGCCCCAAAGGAAGAAGAGAAAGGCGATGATGAAAAAGCTGATAAAGGAAATCAGGGTGCTGCGTTCGTTCTCTTTGGCAAGCGCCGCCTGTTTTCTCTCACGCTTTTGACGTTTTGTACTCAAGGGGACCTCCTTGTTTGAATGAGAAATGAGAAATGAGAAATGGTGGCACGGCGCTTTATTATTTTTGGTGCCGCTCATTCACTCTTAACTTCTCACTTTCGAGTAATGACTGTGTTTACTAATCGGTATTTCTCTTCAGAAATACCGCCGTATCCTTTTCCCAAACTACCTGATTTCCTTTTTTCAGTTCTTCCGGCCAGTGGGCATAGACTTTTTTCTGTACGAGAATGTAGGCACGATCCGGCAGGGTGAGGGAATTGTCTTTGCCGGGAAGAAGGACGCCGTCGGCTTCATTTTTTGCCGTTTCCTCTCGCTTGCGTTCGTCAAACTCCGGAAGGGCTTTTCCGTAGATGTCTGTGTAGAAGGCGATGGATGGGCGGTAGAAGGTATCGATGTAGACAGGAAGTTCAGGTACCTTTTCTGTTTCCGTGAGAGTTTCTGCGATGGCCTTCGAGGTGAAGAGGGTGGAAACGGGAGCCGCAAAGAGGCCCCAGACGGATGTCACGAAGAGAAGGATGCGGCAGGCCTGCGAGCAGAGGAAGCCGCGCATACGCCCCTTTGAAAGCATACGGACAGAAAAGAGAGCGGAGAGGATCATGAAGAGGGAGATGCCATATTTCATGATCGTGCCGCCTGCGGGGGTCAGCGGTGCGAGGCTGATGGCGATGGCGGTCGCCAGAGCAAAGAAGAGATGAAATCCGATGAGAGTCTTTGAGACATGCCCTGCTTCTGTAAGCTCCGTGAGATATTTCCCCGCCAGCAGCGAGAGCGGGGGGAACATCGGAAGAATGTAGGAGAAGAGCTGCGTCGAGGAGAGTGTAAAGAAAAGGAAAATGAAGAGCGCCCATACGATGAGATAGAAAAGGACAGGATCCGATTTCCATGTCCGAAAGCGACGAAGGATGCCGGGTAGTGTCCCGGTCCATGGATAGAAACCGGCAATCAGGACGACGAGGTAAAGCCAGTAGTGGTTCTGTCCGGCATGTTCCGGGCTGATGAAGCGCGTCACATTGTGATAGCCGAGGAAGGTGTCGATGAAGGCATCTCCATGGATCATACCCATCGCGAGGTACCAGGGAAGTCCCACAAGGCAGGCAAGAGGGATGCCCCATGTCCAGCGAAGCGCCATGATATTTTTGAAAGTGAAAGAGCTCGAGAAGATCATCCACAGCCCCACGATGAGTGCAGGAAATCCGAAGCCGATCGGGCCTTTCGCGAGGAGCGAGAGACCGCAGAAGATATAGGCAGGGATATATTCTTTTCGAAGAAATGAGATGAGGGCGACGGTGAGCGTGAAGGTCAGCGTCTGATCCGTCACCGAGCTTCTGGCAAGGACGATGATTTCCAGAGAAGACGCACAGATGAAGGCACCGTAGAGCGCAGCCTTCTCACCCACGAGCTTTCGCATAGACAGGTAGAGGTAGGGCGAAAGGAGCGCACCCATCAGGATCGAAGGAAGACGGGCGCTCGTGGTCGAGACGCCGAAGAGGGTGAAGGAGATCGATTCCAACCAATAGAAAAGCGGCGGCTTGTCGTACCAGAATTCGCCATAAATGCGGGGAGACAGCCAGTCGCCGGTGGAGAGCATTTCCTTCGCTGTCTCGCCGTAGACTGGCTCATCTGGGTCGAGCAGAGGAATGAGACCGGAAAAAGTGCCGTAGAGGGCGAGACAGAAAAGGAAAAGTAAGATGCAGTTTTTATTGAGTTTCATGTTTATTCTTATGTTTCAGATAGAAATGGAAAGCCGCCGCAATGATGGCGCAGATGACGATGCACACGAGAGCGATCTCCAGCTTGTAGGAGAGAAGCGCCTGCCAGTTTTCTCCCAGCATGGCACCCACATAGACCAGAAATATCGTCCAAGGCACGGTACCGATGATGGTAAGGATTGTGAATTCCGGGAGGGGAAATTGCGCGATGCCCGCAGGCAGGGAAATGAAGGTACGGATCCCCGGCAGCAGACGGCCGGTGAAGACGGCGATGCCGCCGTAGGTCTCAAACCAGTTCTTCGCGGCGATCATTTTTTTCGCGCCCATACCGCCTTTCTGCGTGTGGCGAAGGATCATGTCGCGCCCGCCCTTGTAGCCCATGTAGTAGGAGGCCAGTGAGCCGACCAGCCCGGCCAGCGTGCCGATCAAGATCGTCGGCCAGAAGGAGAAGACACCCTGCGAGACGAGGAAACCCGCAAAGCCCAGAATGATTTCACTGGGGATAGGGATATTCATGTTTTCGAGAGCCATGCAGATAAAGAGCGCAAGATAGCCCCATTCAGAGAGAAAAGATATGATGAATTCCATAAATATGATCCTTTTGAAAAAAACGGCGTAAGGGGTTCAAGGTTCAGGGCAGCTCGTGGGGCGTGCCGTCCCGTGATTACGTTTGAAAGCCTCGCTCTCTAGTTGGGAGTCAGGAGTCAGGAGTTAGGAGTGGTGGTGCGGCGCATAAAAATAATGACGCGCCGCGGAGTATATATGGGGCGATGCCTGAAGATGGCATTTCAGTCACTAGTCACTTCTAATCCCTAATCCCTAGCTACTCATCCCTGTTTTCAAACTTGTGGCGGCTTCGCCGCGAGTATATATGGGGTGATGCCCGAAAGCAGCATTCAAGTCACCAGCCACCAGTTACTATTATTACTATATCAGGCATTGTTTTCTAATTCTTAAATAAATCCTGTGTGTTCATAGAATCACATATATTCTAAACTATAGCATGGATACAGGGGTGGGTCAATCAAATAGCAGGTTTAAGAAGGGCAAATAGGAATTAGGACCGCGAGTGACTCGTGACTGGTGACTAGGAATTAGTAGCTAGGGATTAGGTTGGCGATACGAGAAAATCGCTAATTTCAAATCTCAGCGGCGCTTCCATTTTTTTATGCGCCGCACCACCATTTCTCATTCAAGCGAGGCTTTAAAATGTAATCAAAGGGGCACCACGTCCCACGGGCTAACCCTGAAGCCTGAACCAGAGAACCCTTTCTTTGAATAAATATTCAAAAAGCTAGAATAATTTGACATATGTGCAAAGAATTGATAAGATACAAACAGTTGATTGACTGCTTATTTATATATGTGAAGAATATGGAGATGATCAGAATGATGAATAAAAAAATGAAAATTCTTCTGGCGATGGGTGCTATGGCAGCGGTGGTTCTTGCTTCCGGCTGCGGCGGCGATGCGAAATCCGGCGCGAGCGCAGAAAAGTCTGGCTCTGGCATTCCGAAAGTCATCCGCGTCGGTTCGGAAACCACGTTCCCTCCTTTTGAATTTACCCAAGATGATAAATATGTAGGCTTCGATCTGGATCTTGCGGATGCGGTCATCAAACAGATGGGCAGCCAGATGGAATTCAAGTCCATGGGCTTCGATGCGCTGATCCCGGCTGTGCAGTCCGGACAGATCGATCTCATCGCAGCGGGTCTGGATGCGACACCGGAACGCGAAAAGCAGGTCGCTTTCTCCGATCCCTATTTCACACAGAATGGCTACATCATCATCGTCAGAAAAGACAATGATGCTATCAAAGACTGGGCAGATCTGGAAGGCAAGAATGTCGGCGCGCAGGTCGGCACCCAGCAGGTGAAGCTCGCACAGGAAGCCAAAGCCGCGCAGGTGAAGCAGCTCGACTCGAATTCTCAGGCATTCATGGAACTGCAGGCTAAGACGCTCGATGCCGTTGTCATCGACCAGCCTGTCGGCATGTACTATCTGAAGCAGGGCGGCGACAAGGACCTGAAGATTGTCGGTACCTCCAAGGGCGCCAACGGCATGGTTTTCGCAGTGAAGAAAGAAAATAAAGAACTGCAGGCGGCTGTGAATAAGGCGCTGAAGGATCTCAAAGCAAACGGAACCTATGATAAGATTTTCGAAAAATGGTTCGGCAAGCAAGAAAAGAAATAAACGTGACAGGATAAAAGGAGCGGGCGTTGCCCCGCTCCTTTTTGCGTGCCATATCGTTGATGGGGGATTTCCCTAGAGTTGAAATTTTAAAGTTTTTAGAAGAATCAGCATATGATGTATGGCTTCATTAAAAACACTTGAAGTTTTAAAGTGAAAAGCGGGTATTTTTCTGGTATACTTTTTGTAGACAATTCTTTAAGGATAAAAAACAATTTGATCTCGGGAGGAAATCACATGAACAAAAATGCAATGAAATCAGCCGCTTTCGCTCTGGTAGCCAGTGCTATTTTCTTTTCCACCGGATGCGCTGGGGAAGCAGGGAGCAGTGCAGCGGCGCCGAAGAAAAAGATCAGTGTCGCTGTAGAGGCCTCCTATGCTCCTTTCGAATATAAAGATGAAAACGGTCTTATCGTCGGCTTCGATGTGGACCTCATGAAGGCAGTCGCACAGAAAATGGATGCAGAGGCGGAGTTCAACAACCTGCCTTTTGAGCAGATTTTCCATTTTGTCGGGGACAAGAAGATCCAGCTTGGAATTTCTGCCATCGGCGCGACAGAAGAACGTAAGAAGCACGTGTCTTTCAGTGATCCATACTACAGCTTGGGAAGCTACGTCATCGTAGTCCGTCCGGGAACGGAAGGGATCCATGGGCCGGAAGATCTGAAGGGGAAGATCGTAGCCGCCGAACGTGGTACTACGAATGAAATGAAAGCGAAGGAGCTTTCTCCGGCGCGCACGGTGATGCCTGACTACTATAAGGATGTCTTCAAGGCCGTGGAAGAGGGAGAAGCGGATGCAGCTATCGTGGATGAGCCGGGAGCGAAGTACTATCTGGAGCACGGCGGCAGAGGCAAGCTGACCACGGCTGGCACCATCCCGACCGGAGAGCAGTTCGTCATTATCATGGCGAAGGATGACAAGGCCATGGAGCAGGAGGTCAATGCGGCACTGAAGAAGGTCATGGAGGACGGGACCTATGACAAGCTCTCGCAGAAGTGGTTCTTCAAAAAAGCAGCCGATGAGTCAAAAAAATAACAGCCGACGATGCGGCAGCAAATAAAAAGCTATGGTGAAACGAAAGTTTCATCATAGCTTTTTTTATTCAGTATTTGAGTTTCTGTGTTTTCTGAAGTCACCAGTCACCTTGCGCCCTAGTCCATAGTCACAAGTCCACCAGTCGCTAATGAATGGTTTTCATTCCAGGTCCGTCTTATGGAACAGGACTTTGAGGAAGGCGGCGATGACCTCGGGATCGAAAAGGATGGAGGAGCCGCTGAAGATTTCGCGTGTGACTTCCGCCTTCGTCTTTTCTGTGAAATCCGGCGAGGAATAGATGGCGGTATCGTAGTAGTCTGCGACGGCAATGATACGCGCTCCGAGAGGAATGTTTACGTTCTTCAGGTGCTTTGGGAAACCGGTTCCATCCCAGTGCTCGTGATGGCAGCGGATGTAGGGGAGAAGATCCTGACAGCCGGGGATGGACTCGAGCATATTCGCACCGAGCTCCGGATGCTTTTTGTACAGCGAGAGTTCTCTCCGAGAAAGGTAGGGTGCCTTGGACAGGACCTGATTCGGCAGGGGGATGAGACCGATGTCATGCAGAAGTCCCGCATAGCGGATGAGCGTGATCTCATTCGATGGCAGTTTCATATACACGGCTGTCGCAGCTGCATAGTTCGAGACGCGGACAGAGTGGTCGTAAAGCGCAGCAGATTTCAGACGCAGCAGGTCTGCAAAATGTAGAGTGATGGTTTCGAGCATGTTTTGCGTTTCCCGGAAAGAGATCGGGTTTTGAAAGAGAGACGAACTGTACATGGTGGTTCCTCTGTGAAAAAGGGTTAAAGGTTCAGGGTTCAGGGTTAGCCCTTGGGGCGTGCCGCCCCCTTGATTGTAGATGAAAGTCTCGCATGAATGAGAAATTAGAAATGAGAAATGCGAAATGGTGGTGCGGCGCATAAAAAATCTGAAGCGCCGCGAAGTATAAGAAGTATAAGAAATACAAGAAGTATAAATAATGGCGATGCCATGAGTTGGCATTCCAGTCACTAGTCACTAGTCACTTGTTTTTTTCCATCCAATGGCTCATGTAAGAGCATTCGGAATGAATGATATAGTGATGGCGGCTGGCCCATTCATAGAAGGCAGAAGCCAGCTCTGCGGCGATGCCGCGTCCGGTGAGGGCATCGGGGACTTTTGTATGGGTGACGGTTCGAATATTTCCCGCGCAGGTATACTCCATGTAGGCGGTTCCTCTCGGGTCTTCCTTTAGAAATCGATGACGGGCTTCATCATGGATGATCATAAGAGGTACCTCCTGTTTTCTGCAAAAGACACAATGAACATTGTACACAATTTAAGGGGAAAGGTCAAAGAAAAGTTGAAAAATATATAAATCCCATTAGGTATGGTATAATTGGTGCCAGAGGCGGCAGACGGCTCTTGGAGGAATGCGCTGCATTTCTCTTGGATTCCGTTTCCTGCCTCGTAGGCACGCCTTTCGCTGACAATACCATATATGGGTTATTGATGAGGCATTTGCACAACAATTACAATTATTATACTATAAATGGTTCTGCATTTCATCACAGGTAAAATCTATAAATACTTACGGATCTTTCAATATCGGAGGACAGCGCTTATGAGCGATACCATTTATTTTCTACATCACAGCGGATTCATCTATGAAAATGAGACGAGCCTTCTTGTTTTTGATTTCTACAAAGACCCGGAGGACCGGCTGGAGGCTCTTCTCAAGGATTCCACGAAGAAATTGTATTTCTTCGTGAGCCATTATCATGCCGATCATTTCAACCGCGATATACGAAGGTGGGAAGAGCGGGCAGAGGCCTACATCATGCATAAGAACTGCTGGCTGACGATGGACAGGGAAGAAAAGAAGCATCTTATGGTCCCCGGAGATACACTGACGATTGGCGATCTGACGGTCACTATGTATGGCTCGACAGATGAAGGTGGCTCGTTTCTGGTCAAAAGCGGGGGCAAGACGATCTTCCACGCGGGAGATCTGAACTGGTGGCACTGGGCCGGCGAACCGGCGGCAGATAATCTGGCGGCGCGGCTGGATTTCTTCCATGAACTGTCCCGCTTGTCTGAGAGACAGGTCGATGTGGCTTTTTTCCCGGTGGATGTGAGGCAGCAGGCAGCCCGCGAGTGGGGCGTCATGGCGTATCTTGAAAGGGTAGAGCCGAAGCTCCTCGTCGCGATGCATGCTTTTGGCAAGCGATGGCTTCCCTCTTATGAATTTCTTTGGCATTATCCGGAACAGAAGCTCTGGATCCCCGAAAAGGATGGGGATGTCAAGGTGATTGAGCCATAGCCGGGGGAGTTCTGATTTTGAGTTAAGGAAACACTGACGCTGCGATGGGATCAGCGTTTCCTCAAGAATGGTATAACCGGCGCGGGAGGAACTTTATGACAAACGGCTGGATGTGGATCATTGGCATTATGCTGATTGGTGGATTCATCCTGCAGATGACGCCGCTTATGTTTTATCTGTACGCGGTCTTTGGTGTGCATCTCTCTATCCTTTTGATCTCGTACCTGATTCTTCGAAGGGAGCGGGGCATCGATCTGCGGGCGAATATGCTCTTCATGCTGGGGCTTACGGTGATCAATATCATGACGGATCTTGGGATCATGAATTACCATATGTCCTGGGCAGCGGTGGCGGCTCTTTTCGTATGGTCTCTCTTTGGGGGAGGAAGAAGGGGATAGGAGTGGCTGGTGACAAGTGACAAGTGACTAGAGATTAAAAGCAAGCGGTGATTGAAATAGCGCAGTTAGAACGCTTACAGTTCTGCAAGAAAGATCTCTACTACGCTCGAGCTGACGACGGCGCGAAGCGCTATCAAAATTCTGCGGCGCTTCTGATTTTTAGGCGCCGCACCACCATTTCGCATTTCGCATTTCTCATTTTTAATTTCTTATTCGAGTAAAACTTTCATCCACAATCATTGGACGGCACGCCCTATGGGCTACCCTGCCCCTCTATCTCAACCTTGACAATAAAAAATAAACATTTTAAAATTGATGCAGTGCTGAATCATCGTGATACGATGCCCGTCGTGCGTGCAGCGTACCGGATGGATCAGCTGCAAGCTGCAAGCCCAGTGAGAACTCCGCGAGCGGAGGGATTCTTATTATAGATAAAGGCTATCTGTCGGCCTTTTCGCCATCATCACCTGCTGAAATTTTTCAAAGGATGTTTTGTGTCATAGGAACCTTTTCTCTTGAAGGATGAAAGACCATTTACCACGGCCTGCACTTTCCGGCGTGTCCGGAGCTACGTATTTTCTGTCTTAAAATAATAAAATCAGAAAGAGAGAGGTGAACCATTTGACACTGGATGAAGTTTTACTCTACGTTATTCTCTGTGGTATCGCAGCGGCTGTCTGCGGTACGGGGATCGGCTACCTGCTGCGCAAGCGCATCGCGGAAGCCCGGATCGGTTCTGCAGAGGAAAAAGCGAAGCAGATCGCAGAGGATGCGAAAAAGATGCTGGATGCAGCGTCTCGTGAAGCGGAGACGCTGAAGAAAGAAACCTTGGTACAGACCCGCGAGGAGATCCACAAGCTCCGCGAGGATATGGAAAAGGAAAATAAGGATCGCCGCGATGAGCTGGCGAAGTATGAGCAGCGTCTGGTACAGAAGGATAATAATCTGGATCAGCGCAGCAACAATCTGGAACAGCGTGAATCACAGCTGGACCGCAAAGAAAATCAGGTCAAGGCCCAGAAGGAAAAAGTCGATGCCCTGTATGCGTCCCAGCAGGCAAAGCTGGAAGAGATCTCCCAGCTGTCCCGTGAGCAGGCCAAGGATATGATCCTGTCCCGCGTGGATGAAGAGCTGACGCATGAGAAGGCTGTCCGCATCCGCGATGCAGTCGAGGATGCCAAGAGCAGTGCGGATACCAGAGCGAGAGAAATCATTGCGGCTGCCATTCAGAGAAATGCGGCAGATACTGTATCAGAGACTACGGTTTCCGTCGTAGCTCTTCCGAACGAAGAAATGAAGGGACGCATCATTGGTCGTGAAGGCAGAAATATCCGCGCCATCGAAACGCTGACGGGCGTCGATCTCATTATCGATGATACTCCGGAGGCCGTCATTCTGTCGTGCTTTGATCCGATCCGCCGTGAAGTTGCACGTCTTGCGCTGGAAAATCTTGTCAAGGATGGACGTATCCATCCGGCCCGCATCGAAGAAGTCGTGGCGAAGACGAAGAAAGAAGTGGATAAAGCGATCCGTGAAGCCGGTGAACAGGCTGTCATGGAATGCGGCATTCGCGGCATGAATCCTGAACTCATCAAGACGCTCGGCCGTCTGAAGTATCGTACCAGCTATGGGCAGAATGTCCTGCAGCATTGTATCGATACCTCCTATTTCTCCGGCATTCTGGCGGCTGAAGTGGGAGCCGATGTAGAGCTTGCCAGAAGAGCCGGTCTGCTCCATGATATCGGCAAGGCTGTCGATCGGGAGCAGGAAGGTACGCATGTGGAACTCGGTGTCGAGCTCGCACAGAAATATCATGAATCGCCGCAGGTCATCAATGCCATTGCGTCTCATCATGGAGATACTGAGCCGACCAGTGTCGAGTCTGTACTGGTCGCCGCGGCTGATGCGATCTCTGCTGCCCGTCCGGGTGCCCGCCGCGAGACATTGGAAAACTATATCAAGAGACTCACGAAGCTCGAAGATATTGCGAAATCCTTCCCGGGCGTGGCCAGCTGCTATGCCATTCAGGCAGGACGCGAGCTTCGCGTGATCGTGAAGCCGGAGAAAGTCAATGAGGATCAGGCTGTCATTCTGGCGCATGATATTTCCCAGCGAATCGAAAAGGAGCTCCAGTATCCCGGCCAGGTCAAGGTGGTCGTCATCCGCGAGACCCGCGCGACAGATATCGCGAAATAATGTTTACCAAAAGGAGCTGTGAAGAAATGAGGATTCATTTCTTCACAGCTCCTTTTTAGGTGT
>UQQQ01000061.1 GCA_900543165.1 uncultured Dialister sp.
TTCATAGAAATCCGGGCGTACCCCAAAGGGCGCCTCCCGCCCCCAGCCATACCTTGTGAACCGCATCGATCAGCTCGATGGGACACCGCTCAAGATCTTCTCGCCGGAGAAGGTGGGGACGCTTCCTGTATCTAAGGATACGCTCGATGCGATCCACAAGGGGCTTCGGATGGTCATGAGCAAGGATGGGACAGGCGGACAGCTCTTCGAGCATTATCCGATCTCGATCGCCGGTAAGTCCGGTACGGCGGAAACGAATGGTCTCGATAACGGCTGGTTCGTGGCGTATGCGCCTTTCGACAAGCCGGAGGTCGTGATCCTGTGCATGTTCGAACACAGCGGCTTCGGCTCGGAGTCCGCGGCACCGGTCGTCAAGAAGATGATGGATGCCTATTTCCATATCGGAGATTATTCGCCGGCAAAGCTGAAGGCAGCGGATGAGGCGAAGGCAGGAGGCAAAAAGAATGGCTGAGATCGTATCCTTTGCTTCTGGCAAGGGCGGCGTGGGGAAGACGCTCCTCACCGCTGCTCTGGGGATCTTCCTCTCCCGGAAGGGGAAGAAAGTCCTCCTCATCGACGGGGATATGGGCATGAGGAATATGGATCTCGTGCTGGGGCTGGAAAATGAATGCTTCTATCATGTGATGGATCTGGCGGAAGGCCGCTGCTTTGCGAAAGATGTCATCTTGGAAGTGAATGACCATCTGGATTTCCTGCCGGCAGCGCAGAATGATACCTGGGAGACGGTCTTCCCTGCAGCGATGGATACCGTGCTGGAAGATGTGGAGGATAAGTATGACTACATCCTCCTCGACTGTCCGGCGGGGCGAGGGGAGGGCATCCGTTTTGCGGAGCATCTCTCGGATCATATGTTCCTCGTCGTGGCGCCGTCATGGGCGTCGAAGCGGAATGCAGAGCGCCTCATGACGGGACCGCGCAAGCGGTACATGACCTATGTGCTGAACCAGTTCTCCCTCTCGGGGGATACGCAGATTTCCTTGACGGATATGCTGGAGACGCTCGATGAAGAGTCCGTCTCTGCCATCATCCCGTATACAGAGGAGGCAGACCGTCTCGCGCATCAGGGAGAGCTTTCAGATTTTTCTGAAAAAGGGGCGCTCGGTGAAGCGCTCGCTCTTTTTTGGAAATCATATAAAGAAGAGAAACAGATCCCGCTTTCGCGCTGGAAGAAGCTGCTCCGGAAAGCAGAAGAGGAGAATGCGCGGGAGAAGGCACCTGTGAAGACGGCGCCGGCCGGCCTTTCCTGGCACTCCGGCAGCCGCTCGTATAAATGGCAGAGGAGGAGATAACGGAATGAATCTCATTCGGTACTGGCGGCGCATCGACAGCACGCTGCTGATGGCTGTCCTGGGCCTTGCCGTCATCTGTCTTCTGATCATTGCGAGCGCCACCCATGCGAATATGGATGGACAGCCGGGGCAGTATGACTTCGTCATGAAGCAGGGGGTCTTCCTGGTCGGCGGTCTTATCATCGCGGGGGGCTCGCTCTATTTTGACTATAGGAAACTCTATCGCTTCGTACCTATCCTCTATGGGATCAATGCGATCCTGCTTCTGGTCGTCAAATTCGCCGGAACAAGTGCGCTCGGGGCGCAGCGCTGGATCCAGATCGGCCCTTTCACGCTGCAGCCTTCGGAATTTGCGAAAATCATCATGATCATCTGTCTGGCAAGGCTCATGGCGAATGACAAATCCGGCTTCCAGACATGGAAGAGCCTTCTGCCTGTCGCGGGTATGATGGCACTTCCGACACTTTTGATCTTCATCCAGCCGGACCTTGGTACGAGCCTTGTCTTCGCGGCCATCACCTTCGGCATGCTTTATATTTCCGGACTCAAGATGCAGCTTGTGAAACGCGCCTTTCTTGCGTTCGTCGCAGTCTTCCCGCTCATCTGGTTCTTCGTGCTGCACAGCTACCAGAAGATGCGTATCCTTGTCCTCTTCAATCCGGATGTCGATCCGTATGGCTCCGGCTACCATGTCATCCAGTCGAAGATATCCATCGGCAGCGGCGGCTTTATCGGGCAGGGGCTCTTCGAAGGTACGCAGAGCCAGCTGGATTTCCTCCCGGAAAATCACACCGACTTCATCTTCTCCGTCATCGGGGAAGAGCTGGGCTTCGTCGGAGCGATCTTCGTCCTCTTTTTGTTTTTCGTCCTTTTATACAGGACACTTATGATTTCCCGCTCTTCGGGGGATGCCTTTGGCAGCCTGCTCGCCTGTGGGATCTTTTCCATGTGGCTCTTCCAGATCTTCATCAATGTCGGCATGACCCTCGGCATCATGCCCGTCACCGGCATCCCGCTGCCCTTCATGAGCTACGGCGGCTCGGCCCTCCTCATGAACCTTCTCTGCGTCGGGCTTTTGATGAATATCTATTTAAGAAGAAAGAAATTGATGTTTGATTGATTGGGGACTAGGAGACTAGTGACTGGAATGCCAGCTCATGACATCGCCATTATTTATACTTCGCGGCGCTTCTATATTTTATGCGCCGCACCACAACCCTGAACCCCTTGAACCCTTTGAACCTGTAACCCCATTTATTTTAGGAGTATCAAATGAACCGTGTAACTATCGATCCCGTATGGCTGATGCATATCCAAAAGCCTGCCCGCTACATTGGCGGAGAGTGGAACAGTGTGGTGAAGAACCACGATGAGATCCCGGTGAAAGTGGCGCTGGCATTCCCTGATGTCTACGAAGTCGCCATGAGCCATCTGGGACTCAAAATCATTTACAGTGTCCTGAACGCCAGAGAGGATGCGCTGGCAGAGCGTGTATATGCGCCATGGGTGGACATGGAAGCGATGATGAGAGAGAAGCATATCCCGCTCTTTTCTCTTGAAAACAAATGCCCGGTCAAGGATTTCGATGTACTTGGCTTCACCATGCCGTATGAAATGTGCTACACGAATATCCTGAACATGATCGACATGGCAGGCATTCCTGTCTGGGCGAAGGACCGCAGCGACGAGGATCCCCTCGTCGTCGCCGGCGGCCCCTGTGTGTACAATGCAGAGCCGGTCGCTGATTTCTTCGACGTCTTCTTCATCGGAGAGTCCGAAGAAGCCATCGGAGAGATGGTGGATATCGTGAAAGCATGGAAAGCGGAAGGGAAGCCCGGCGGCCGCAAAGAGGCGATCCGCCGTCTTGGTCAGATCGATGGCTGCTATGCGCCGTCCTTCTATGAGGTCTCTTACTATGAGAATGGCGTCTTCCGCAGCATCCGTCCCATCGACGAAGCGGCACAGTTCCCTGTAAAGAAGCGTGTCATCCGTGATGTAGACCATGTCCACATCGATGACAAGCCGATCCTCCCGCATATCGAGATCGTGCATGATCGTGCCGTCTTGGAAATGTTCCGCGGCTGCAGCCGCGGATGCCGCTTCTGCCAGGCGGGGATGATCTACCGCCCTGTGCGCGAGAAGAGCGAAGAGAGACTGCAGGAGATCGCAGATACCCTGATCAAGAACACGGGCTATAATGAGATTTCCCTCATGTCCCTCTCTTCGGCAGACTATTCCTGCCTGCCCGAGCTCGTCGATCACCTCTTGGAAAATTTCAAAGACAAGCGCGTGAGCGTCAGTCTCCCGTCACTGCGTGTCGACAGCTTCTCCATCGACATCGCGAAAAAGATCCAGCAGGTCAGAAAGAGCGGTCTCACGCTGGCACCGGAAGCCGGTACGCAGCGTATGCGCGATGTCATCAATAAGGGCGTCACGGAGGAAGACATCATGGGCGCCTGTGCGAATGCCTTCAAAAATGGCTGGAAAAAGGTGAAGCTCTACTTCATGATGGGCCTTCCGACGGAAACGGATGAAGACCTGAAGGGCATCGCCGATCTGGCGAACCGCATCCACGAGCTCTATCATGAGATCAAGGGGCGCTATGACCTGCGCATCACCGTCAGCGTCTCGAGCTTTGTCCCGAAGCCTTTCACCCCTTTCCAGTGGATGCCGCAGTGCAGCGTAGAGGAGATCGAGCGCAAACAGCAGTACCTGAAGAGCCTTTTCACAAACCGTCATATCAAGTACGCCTATCATGATGCCAAGACAGGATATATCGAAGCCGTCCTCGCTCGCGGCGACCGCAAGCTCTCTTCTGCCATCTACACCGCATGGAAGAAAGGCTGCACCTATGACAGCTGGACGGAATTTTTCCACTTCGACGTCTGGATGGACAGCTTCCGGGAATGCGGTATCGATCCCGACGAGTACGCAGCGCGTATTCGTGATTTCTACGAATGTGAACCATGGGATCATATCGACAGCGGTGTCACGAAGGATTACCTCCTGAAAGAATGGCGCATGGCGGAGAAGGGAATCCTTACCCACGACTGCCGCCACCAGGCCTGCAATGGTTGTGGTGTCTGCCCGATCCTTGATGTGAATCTCCTCGATCATAAGGTAGAAAGCAAGGAGCCGAAGCGTGTCTTCACGTATCGTCAGCCGAAGGCGGGGGAGTAGCTGTTTAGTGACTAGTTGCTAGGGATTAGGAATTAGGAATTTTCCCCCTTACCATTTCTCCATACTATCGGTGTATGAAATCGACACGAAAGCGAGGTCTATTGGGCCTCGCTTTTTACGTGTTGTATTTTTCACGATCTGTTTTGGGCAAACAAAAACCGTCATGACCATTTCCGATCATGACGGTTTTCTTTTGGGATCAGGTATAGCGGAGTAGCGGGAAATGTGAGGCAAACTTCCTAATCCCTAGCCACTAATCCCTAGCTACTAGTCACCAGCCTTAGAACATATTCAGCAGTCCTTTAAATCCATAGTAATTGGTCGGCAGGAAAGCGTCTACGTACTTGGAGACACCGACAGGCTCCGGTGCGGTGAGGAAGAGAAGGAAGAGGCCTAGGACGGTGAAGCCGATCGCGATGAGGCTTGCCTTGCCCTTGCCGGACATTTCATAGTAGCCGAAGAGACGCAGACCGAGTGCGCCGAAGAAGGTGATGCACATGCCGGAGAGGGAGAAGACACCGAAGAGGATATTTGCCATCAGGAAGCCGACATAGAAGACCGGCAGGAAAATGAAAGGCAGATTGTATGCGATGCGGGTCGGGTTCACGCTGCGGCGCATATCATCCATCCAGTCCGCCATATCGAAGCCGAAGAGGCCGAGCGGGATGAAGGAGAGCAGGATGACCGTATCCCAGATACCGGAAAGTCTGTCGCGGTCCTGTCCCAGCCACCATACGAAGGCGCAGAGGAAGAGGCCGACAGCGCCGCCCAGTGCATAGTACCAGGCAGCGGGGATGAATTTGACGGCGATCATAGAGACGGTGGTCAGGAGGGAACCGATCACGATGTACTTGGTGAGTTCTCCCTTCGAGAGCTGTCTGTCTTCCGGAATTTCCGACTTGATCTGTGCGAGGATTTCCACCATGAAGAGCAGGAGGAAGATCGCCAGCGCTGCGAATGGATACAGGAAGAGAGAGATCACGATCAGCAGGACAGGGACAAAGACTCGCATCCCCTTGAAGACCTGCAGTTTCTTGAAATTCAGCTTGCGCTTCTGGGTGTAAATGGTGAGGCGCATGAAGACCAGGTACGTCAGCATGATGCCTACCGTTTCCATCGGTTCACTTCCCATGTAGAGCAGCGCACAGAAAACGAGCATTGCCATATTCGCTCCGGTAAAGCGGCAGATCAGCGTACTGAAAATGCCAATGTTCAGAAAGGCCACTACGGCGTCAACAAAATTCAAAACATCCATCTCCTTAATAAAAAATAGAATTATCTTTTCTAGTATATATGGTGTGAGGATTTTACGCAAGGGAGGTTGGGGGATTCGTGACTAGGGATTAGTAGCTAGGGATTAGGTCATTATCTCGCATTTTCATCCCGCTAAAACCCTATCCGGCTCGCTATGCTCGCCACCTTCCCCACGCGGGGAAGGCTGCAGTACAGGGAAAGCGGTATTCTCCTTTCTCATCCCTCATCCCTCATCCCTAGTCCCTAGCCACCAGTCACCAGTCACCAGCCACGCATCCCTCTTGCGTTATCTGTTATAATAGAAACGTAGAAATATATCTCTTCAGGGCGGGGCGGAATTCCCCACCGGTGGTAAAGATTTTCTGAGCCCACGAGCTGCGGATGTCCTGCAGTAGATCTGGTGAGAACCCAGAGCCGACGGTTAGAGTCCGGATGAAAGAAGAGTGGTAGACTTTTTGGCTGTCCACCTCCCTGAAGGAAAGGAAGGTGGATTTTTTGCGTATAGATGAAGACAGAAAATTCATGAGCCGTGCGCTGGAGCTGGCGGTGCGCGGCATGGGACATACCCGTCCGAATCCGATGGTCGGGGCGGTGCTTGTGAAAGATGGCCGCATCATCGGCGAGGGCTGGCATGAAGTATATGGCGGGCCGCATGCGGAAGTGAACTGCTTTGCTCACGCGACAGAAGATCCGAAGGGGGCGACGCTCTATGTGACGCTCGAGCCCTGTTCGCACTATGGGAAGACGCCGCCGTGCGCTGATCTCGTGGTGGAAAAAGGCGTCGACCGCGTGGTCGTCGCGATGGAGGATCCGAATCCTCTCGTCGCCGGCAAGGGGATCCGCAAGCTGAAAGAAGCGGGAATTTTCGTGACGGTCGGTATCATGGAAGAGGAAGCGAAGAAGCTGAATGAAGTTTTCCTGAAATACATCACGCAGCACAAGCCCTTCGTCCTCTACAAGGCTGCGATGTCTTTGGACGGCAAGACGGCCTGCCACACGGGGGACTCCCAGTGGATTTCCTGTGAAGACTCGCGGGAAGAAGTACATGTCCTGCGCGGCTGCTACAAGGGCATCATGGTCGGCGCGGGGACGATCCTTGCGGATAATCCGCAGCTGACGGCCCGCACAGAGGGGATGATCGACCCCGTGCGTATCATCGTGGATGGGCATCTTTCGGTGCCGCTCAAAGCGAAGGTATTTCAGGAAGAGGGGGAGAATATCATCCTCACCACGACGGCCTCGGATGAGGGAAAGCGCAAAGCGCTCTCGGATATGGGCGTCGATATCATCATGACAGACAGCGAAGAGAAAGGCAGTGTCGATCTCGAAGCCGCCATGACGGGGCTCGCGCTGAAAGGCATCGACAGCATCCTCTTAGAGGGCGGCGCGACGCTCGCCGCGTCTGCCTTTGATGCCGGTATCGTCGACAAGGTACGCATCTATACCGCGCCGATGATCATCGGCGGCGTCTCTGCGCCCGGGCTCATCGGCGGCGAGGGCGCACCGACCATCCCGAAGGCCATCCGTCTCCGTGACATCCAGACGCAGATGACGGGGAAGGATCTCGTCATCGAGGCGTATGTAGAAAAAGAAGCCAAAGAAGAAAAAGCAGAGTCCACGCGCCCGACGGATGTCGACCTGCTGAAGAGAGAGGAAGAGCCATGTTCACAGGGATCGTAGAGGAAATCGGGACGCTTCGCGGGATGAAGCCCACAGCGTCTTCTTGCACGCTCACCATTTCTTGTGAAAAAGTCCTCGAGGGGACGAAGCTCGGCGACAGTATCGCGGTGAACGGTACCTGCCTCACCGTGACGAGGATGGATACGCACTCTTTCGACTGCGACGTCACACCGGAGACGCTTTCCCGCACGTCGTTTTCCATGGTGCGCGTCGGTTCGCCCCTGAATCTCGAGCGTGCGCTCCGTCTCTCGGATCGCTTGGGCGGTCACATCGTGCTCGGCCATGTCGATACCACGGGACGCCTGATCTGCTTCATCAAGGACGGAAACGCGGTGAATATCACGATTTCCATCGAAAAGAAATGGATGAAATACATCATAGAAAAAGGCTCTGTTGCTATCGACGGCGTGAGCCTCACGGTCGCTAGGCGCGAAGCAGACCGCTTCACGATCTCCCTCATCCCACATACGGGGGAGAAGACCATCCTTCTCGGGAAGCACCCGGGAGACCCGGTGAATGTCGAGTGCGACTACCTGGGGAAATATGTGGAGCAGCTCATGAAAAAGGACACGGAAGAAGGTCTCACCATGAGCCTGCTTGAGACACTTTCTGGAGGAAACTATGGAATTTAAATTCGACCCGATTGAAGATATTTTAGAAGAGATCAGGCAGGGACACATCGTCATCATGCAGGACGCCGAATCCCGCGAAAACGAAGGCGACTACATCTGCGCCGCAGAATTCGCTACGCCGGAGAATGTGAACCGCATGGCGTCCGAAGCCAAGGGCGTCATCTGCATGCCGATGTCCGAGGAGATCGCAGAATCCCTGTACCTGGGACCGATGATCCGTCACAATACAGACAATCACCAGACCGCCTTCCTCGAGTCCATCGACTACAAAGACTCCGGCACCGGCGTCTCTGCCGCTGCCCGCTCCATGACAGCTTTAGAAGCCATCAAAGACGGTGCGAAGCCGGAAGACTTCCGCCGCCCGGGGCATCTTTTTCCGCTGAAAGCACGTCGCTGGGGCGTCCTTGAACGGCAGGGCCATACCGAAGCGACCGTTGACCTTGCCCGCCTTGCGGGGCTCAAGCCCGCCGGCCTGTGCTGCGAGATCATGAATGAAGATGGCACTATGGCCCGCCGCGAAGACCTCTTCCGTCTTGCGAAGGAAAAGGGCCTCAAGATCGGCAACATTCAGGAACTCATCGAATACCGGAAAAAGCATGAAATCTTCGTCGAACGCATCACCGCTGCGAAACTCCCGACCAAGTACGGCGACTTTGAGATCTACGGCTTCGTGAACCGCATGAATGGCGAGCACCACGTCGCTCTCACCATGGGGAAGGTCGATGACGGATCTCCTGTCCTCTGCCGTATCCACTCGGAATGTCTCACCGGTGACTGCTTCGGCTCGCTGCGCTGCGACTGCGGACAGCAGCTCTCCGCAGCCATGCGCCAGATCGCCAAAGAAGGTCGGGGCGTCCTCGTCTACCTGCGTCAGGAAGGCCGCGGCATCGGCCTCATCAATAAGATCCGCGCCTATGCCCTGCAGGACGAAGGCTATGACACCGTAGAAGCGAATCTCAAACTTGGCTTCGCTGCCGACCTTCGCGAGTACATGACCGGCGCACAGATCCTTAGAAATCTCGGCGCGACCCATGTCCGCCTCCTGACAAACAACCCGCAGAAGATCGACGACGTCAGCGAGTACGGCATCACCATCACCGAGCGCGTCCCCATCGAGATCGCGCCCACCAGAGAAGACGAATTCTACCTCAAGACCAAGCAGGAAAAAATGGGCCACATGCTGAAGCTCGACCAGGACATCATAGAACCGAAGGCATAGGATTTTAGTGGCTAGTGACTGGTAGCTAGGGATGAGTGGCTAGGGATTAGGAATGCTGAGTGACTGTTTCCTTAAATTTACGAAAATCGGCGCAAAGCGCCGCACCTCTTAGCCTTCCCTGCATGGGGAAGGGGGACCGCGCCAGCGGGGGATAGGGTACTAGCGGCAGGAACACGAAAAGGGAATACACGTTTCTATTTCTTCGAAATGATCTTTCAAAGGACAGCACCCTATCCGCCCTACGGGCACCTTCCCCCATGGGGAAGGCGAATAAGAAGGGCGCATCGGCCATATATTCGCGGCGCAGCCGCCACAACAACCCTGAACCCTGAACCTTGAACCTTGAACCCTAGACTTTACCACTTACAAAGTATGTTATATATACCCAAAGGAGATTCCCTCATGAACATCATTTCCGGACTTTTCAATGAAAGCGATATCCGCGTCGGCATCATCGCCTCCCGTTTCAATGAAGTCATCGTTTCCAAACTTATCGACGGCGCAGCCGATGGTCTCGCCCGTCATGGCGTCGACATGGACAAAGTCGACCTCGCGTGGGTGCCGGGCGCCTTCGAGATCCCGCTCGCGGCGAAGAAAATGGCAGAAAGCGGCAAATATGATGCCGTCATCTGCCTTGGCGCTGTCATCCGCGGAGAGACTGACCACTACGAACACGTAGCGACCGAAGTCACGAAAGGCGTCGCTATGGCCTCCCTCTCCAGCGGTATCCCCGTCCTCTACGGTGTCCTCACCACGGATACCATCGAGCAAGCCATCAACCGCGCCGGCCTCAAGTCCGGCAATAAAGGCTTCGAATGTGCGATGGATGCACTCGAAATGGCAAGCCTTTTCAAAAAGCTGGAAAAATAAAAATCATAGAAAAGCAGCCTGCCAGTTTTCATCGGCAGGCTGCTTTTCTATTGCCTGATGCCCTAATACAGACACAAAATATGAGGAGAGAATGTTTCTTTTCTGCTTGTATATTGCGGAATTTCTCTTCGCTTTTTCTCTGTTTTTTGTTACAATAATCGAAAAGATCACATTTCCAGAAGGCGAAAAATCCATAGATAACCGCTACGACAGCAAAAGCATCCGTCTGGACGTCTATGTGCACGATGAAAACGGCCATGTCTATGACATCGAGATGCAATGTACGAATGGCAGCGAAGGGGAACTTCCCAAGCGGACCCGCTACTATCAAGGCATGATCGATATGGATGAGCTGAAAAAAGGGCAGTATTATACAGCGCTGAAAGAGTCCTTCATCATCTTCATCTGTACCTTCGACCCCTTCGGCGAAAATCTCCCCATGTATACCTTCCGCCATCGCTGCATCGAAAAGGAAGGTCTGGAGTTGGGGGATCTTTCGACAAAGATCTTCCTGAACGCGAAAGGCGAAAGTGATACCCTTGACCCGGATATAGCAGCCTTCTTGCGCTATGTGGACGGGAAAGCAGCAGAAGGTGCATTGACGAAAGAAATCAACGAAGAAGTGATCCGGATCAAAGAACATAAAGAAATGAGGCGAGAATATATGACACTTTTGATGGAACTCCAAAAGTATAAAACCGAAGGCATGCAGGAAGGGATCGGCATGAAGCAAGGCATGGAGAAAAAAGGTAGAACAGTGATCATGAATCTGCTCAAACTGAACATGCCGATCGACAACATTGCTGCTGCGACAGAAAGTCCGATCCCGTATGTGAAAGAAATAGCGCGAGAAGCAGGATACTCCATCTGAGAAGAAGCCACGAATGAGTGAGAGCAAAAAGTCAATAGAAAATCCCCATAGACCGCGGCATGTGTCATGCCATAGCCTATGGGGATTTTTCTTACAAAGGCATAAAAAAACATCCGGAAAAGGCTTCCCACCTGTGCCCGATGCAGGCGGAGCTCAGAATCGGTGACGGTCGTCCATGAGCACCGAAGTGCGGGAGGGCCTGTGCTATCGT
>UQQQ01000062.1 GCA_900543165.1 uncultured Dialister sp.
ACCTTGAACCCTGAACCAAATGAAAGCAAAGTAAAAAGGGGCTGTGAAGAAATGGAGATTCATTTCTTCACAGCCCCTTTTTTTACAGCGTCACCATGAAATGTCCGATCAGCATCTCAAGCGCCCGTCTCACTGTCTTTTGGAAACGCTCTTCTGCGAGCGCATACACCTCTTGCGGTGCGATGGATTCACTCTCCGTCCGTTTCGCCACGACACCGCAGACAGAGCCGGCACGAAGGCCCATGACGCTCGCCAGCGTGAAGAGCGTCGCATTCTCCATCTCGAAATTCGTGCATCCCATCGCCTGAAAATCAGAGAGAAGCCCCTGATACGATGTCCTGACATAGCCGGAGAAGCTGTCATAGCGCTCCTGCCCCGGCCAGAAGGAATCGGTCGAGATAGAGACGCCGACCTGATGCGGCACCTTGAGACTTTCCGCGGCTTTCATGAGCGCCAGTGTCACCGTCATATCCGCCGCAGCCGGATACTCCGCGGGTGCATATGCCTTCGAGGCGCCGTCGCGGCGCACCGAAGCCCGATTGATCACCAGATCGCCGAGCTCAAGTCCCTCCTGAATGGAGCCCGTCGTCCCCACGCGGAGAAAGGTCGTGACCCCGAGACGCGCCAGCTCTTCCACCGCAAAGCTCATGCACGGCCCGCCCATCCCCGTCGACATGACAAGCACCGGCTCACCGGAGGCGCGGGCCAGCCAGCTCGTATAGTCGCGATGCGAGGTGAGAAAAACGGCAGACGGATCCAGCGCCTTCGCCAGCCCCGGCACCCGTCCCGGATCACCGGGCACGACCGCGTAGCGCGCGCCCGCCAGATGTTCCTTCGTAAGACCGGTGTGATACATGACCTCGCCGGCCTTGGCATAGTGATAGTTTCGCATAGTGGGCCTCCTTTTTGGTGACTGGGGACTGGAATACGACTTTCGGGCATCGCCCTTTTATACTCCGCGGCGCATTTCGTCATCCTGAGCGGAGTGAAATGTCGGATGTTCGATCATGTAAAGGCGGAACAGTGAGAACTGAGTCGAAGGATCTGGCGCCGCACCACCATTTCGCATTTCTAATTTCTCATTGCTCATTCAACCAAAGCTTTCATCCGAAATCAAGGGGCGATACGCCCCAAGGGCTAACCATGAAGTTTGAAAGCAGGGATGAGTAGCTAGGGATTAGGGATTGGGGATTAGGAGTGACTAGTGACTGGTGACTAGTGACTTGAATACCGCCTTCGGGCATCGCCCTATTTATACTCTGCAGCGAAGCCGCCACCTTCATTCCTCATTCCTAATTCCTAATTTATGCGAAGCTTTCATCCCCGAAAGGGCGCCCCGCCCACGGGCTAACCCCCTAAACCACAAAAGGGGACTTATCCCCTTCCAAGTCCCCTTTGCCTTTACTTTTTATTTTTCTTCTTTTTCTTATCCTTCTTGCCTTTTTTGTGCTTCTTGCACTTCTTGACCTTGGCGGAGATGAGCTTTTCCTCCTCCGGAAGCGTCAACTCTTCACCGGCCGGATGCATCTCTTCTTCGGAAATCTCCCAGTCGCCATCGATATTATCTTCGCCGTCGGGCCGTCCCAGCGTATGGGTCTTGTACTCGATATTGATATCGCCCTCATCCGTATCCAGCGAGACGGCTGCTTCGCCGCCCTTCTCGATCAGATCCGTCAGGATCTCCTCCATCTCATCGGCAAGAGCGATGATATCCTTCAGACGTTCTTCCTCCGCCGGACGGTTATCCAGACAGGGATCCAGCATGTAGCTCTGCAGGAATGCGCGGTCTTCATCGATCCGCCGGCTCATGGCCGCGAGAGTTTCCTTCCAGTTCTTCGTCTTCATTTTTTACTCCTTTGCGGAAGCCGTGCCTTCCGTCACCAATACCTTGTCGATGCGCCTGTTGTCACAGTCCACGATCTCGAAAGTGAAACGCCCATAAGTGACCTTTTCTGTTTCCTTCGGGATGTAGCCCAGAAGGTAGGTGAGGAAACCGCCGAGCGTCTTGTAGTAGGCCTCTTTCTCTCCGGGCAGCTCTCCCTCGATATGGAAATGCTCGCGGAAATCATCAATGGAGCAGAGCCCCTCCACCAGCCAGGCATGCTCGCCGCGGCGGATGAATTTATTCTGCTCTTCCAGGATATCCTCTTTGTCTCCGGGCATATCCCCTACGATCTCCTCCAGCACATCATGCAGCGTCACGAGGCCGGACAAAGTCCCGTACTCATCGATGACGATCGCCTCATGCACCCCGCGCGTGCGGAAGAGCTGCAGGAGCTTCGTCAGGATGAGCGTCTCCGGGATGAAAAGCGGCTGATGGATCGTATCCATGACCGACGCCTTCAAAGGCTTGCCCGGGTGCTTGTGCTGATCGATCAGGATCTCGGACACATCCGCAAGACCCTTGAAATCATCCAGCGAACCCTTGCCGACCGGCAGGCGGAAGTGGGATGACTCCATCATATCCGCCCAGATCTTCTTCTCTTCATCCTCCAGATCCAGCCAGTCAAGCTGCGGACGCGCCGTCATGCAGTCTGATGCCGTGCGGTCATTCAGTTCGAAAACATTATCAATAATCTCAGGCTCTTCCTTATCGAAAGTGCCAAGGCGCGCCCCCTGCTGCAGAAGGACCTTGATTTCCTCCTCCGACACCGGCTGCTCGCCGCCCATCTTCACGCCAAGAAATCCGACCACGATCTTCGTTGACCATGTGGAGAACCACACCAGCGGCCGGCATACCGTCGCCATGATGATCATCGGACGCGCGATGACGCACGCCGCCTTCTCCGGCACCGCGATGGCGATCCACTTCGGTGCCAGCTCGCCGATGATGAGCGAGAAATAGGTGACAAGTACCATCACCGTCACCATGCTGACCTCACGCGCATACGGAGCGAGGAAGGAAATCTTCTCCATCTCACCCGCCAAAGGCCCCGCCAGCGACGCCCCCGAAAACATACCCGTGATGATGCTGATGGTGGTGATGCCCACCTGAATGGTCGCAAAAAGCTCTTCCTTCTCCTCGGCAAGGCGCAGCGCATACACCGCGCTCTTATTGCCTTCGTCGATGAGCTCCTGCAGCTTCGTCTTCCGCGCCCCGACGATGGCAATCTCCGCCAGAGAACATACCGCATTGCCTAAAACAAGCAGGATAATGATAATCAGTTCAAGCCATATGTGGCCGTCGTCCATCTTCTTTTCTACCTCCTGGGAAAACACTATTGAACGATGTGTCTTTATTATAGCATGAAATAAATGCCGCGAGGAAAAAAGATGGATAGAGAAAGGGGCTGTGAAGAAATGAATCCTCATTTCTTCACAGCCCCTTTTGGCTTTCATTTGGTTCAGGGTTCAAGGTTCAGGGTTCAGGTGGCGGCTTCGCCGCCTTTTTTAGAGGATGGTATTCTCGTATCGCAGCCTTCCCCTCTAGGTAATGCTATTAAGTTAAGCGGCAGAACATTCTTGGCTCCCCATCGGGGGGGGAGCTGCCCGAAGGGCTGAGGGGGCTACGCAGCGGTATTGCATGAAAGTGTTGGAATATCGATAGTATCGGACTATTCAACATAGTACGCTATACCACTGGCATGCCCCATCTCGCTACGCTATGCTCGAAATGGCGTCTCACTGGATTTTAGCGTCGCTTCGCTCATAAAAATCCAGTTCGCTTGCACACATTGCCTTCGGCACTTCCCCCGAAGGGGGAAGCAAGTTGCTACGGCGTTAATTCTGACTGCATTTGTATGTCGATTGAAAGTTCTCTTAATCGAAATACGCAATACTAGTCCCTAGTCACTCATCCCCAGCCACCTCACAGCGCGCAAAAAAGCCGCCTTGAGATCATCAAGGCGGCTTTTCTTAGTTACCAAATACGTCTTTCCCTTCCTCCGGTGCTTCTGCCTTGCAGTACTTGATCTGCTGGCAGATGCATTTGTCTTTCAGCTTGTACAGCTCAGGCAGGAAGTCCATCAGCTTGTTGAAGGTCTCATCATTGATCCGATACTTCGTCCATAGACCCTCACGGCGCGCATTCACCACCCCGGACTCGATCAGGATTTTCATGTGATAAGACAGTGTCGACTGCGACAGCGTGAAATTCGAAAGAATGTCGCAGGCAGACATCTCGCGGCATGACAGCATGTCGATCACCCGCAGTCGCGTCTCATCAGAGAGCGCTTTAAAAATCAGTGCAAACTCTTTGTAACTTGGCTGAAATTCCATAACAAACCCCTTTTCTTCCCGTCCACGCGCGCCGTCTCTATCCGTCGCCTGTTATCGATAGATTTAAATGTATAGAAAACATTTTATCGCAAATGAAGCGGACTGTCAAACGGGAAAGAGGATGGATTCCAGGGAAACGCTGATTTAATCGCAGAGTCTGATTTAATCAGCGTTTCCCTAGGTTAGCCTTGGGGCGAGGTGCCCCTTGATTACGTGTGAAAGAGGTTCAGCGGGTTCTATAGGTTCAAAAGGTTCAGCGGGGATGGTGCAGCGCATAAGACCAGAAGCGCCGCGGATTACAAATAGTGGCGATGCTCCAAAATCTTTCGATAGCAGGTTTCCCGTTTTGAACTTTCCAAACATGGCTCACCTGCCCGCGAATGGCAAAGATTTCTCGCTTGCGCTCGAAATGACGATACGGGAGTCTAAAGTCTTTTAGTCACAAGTCACTAGTCACTAGTCACTCCTAATCCCTAATCCCTAGCTACTCATCCCCGCTTTCAAACCTCAGGGATCTCAAGGAAGCTATCGTCATGCGCGCCCAGGAGTTCTTGACCGCCCCATGTGATCGTGCTACAATGATGATGCGAAATGGATTCCAGCATCCGTAAAAGCACAAAAGAATGAGCCCCCTTGAGATCTAGACCATCTCAAGGGGGCTCTTCTTGTTCAAAGCACAAGTTTAAGGAAACGCTGATTCAATCGCAGAGTCAGCTTCTACAAGAGTTTTTATGCATAGCTTCGTCATAGCCTTCCTTAAATAGCTCGCTATTCGCGTCAGGTTATTCCTCGCCATGCATAAAAATTCAAGAGTAAAATCTGACAACGATTTAATCAGTGTTTCCTTAAGCTTCTTCCGGCTTATCACTGACTGCCTCTTTACCGGTCAAGCCATTTGCAAAGGTAGTCCGCAACCACACTTGCTGCGACCGAGAGAAAAAATGATTCCAGCATACGCAAAAGCACCTCCCTTCAGTCACAAGACTATGCATTGGGGATTTGCAGTGTGACGTGTATAGTAATATCATACGTCTTATTGCACAAAAACCGACTTTTATGTTTGCGGCGCTTTCTCATTATTATGCGCCGCACCAACATTTCTAATTTCTCATTCGAGCAAAGCTTTCATCCACAATCAAGGGGCAGCACGCCCCAGGGCTACCCCTTTTTAAATGTCCAATACCTTGGCACGAAGATGTCCTCATACAGATTGATGGCGAAATTATCGGTGAGCCCTGAAATGTAGTCTACGGCCGCGCGGGGGATATCGCCCTCGGCGAGGCGGAGCTGTTTCTCGGGGAGACGGTCATAGAAGGCCCCTGATTTATCCCTCTCCGTGTAGTAGGAAAAGAGCATCTTCACCACATGGCTTCCGCGATTGCGATCAGGGATGAGGTTGTCCGACATATAGACGGCGCGGAACATGAATTTCCTGAAATCCAAAAGGATTCTGTCACCCTCCTCGCACATATGGATGCCGTCCGTCTCATCCTGCATCGAATGCTCCACGACATCGGTCACCATCGCAGTGATCATAGAGGAGTGCGTCGTCCCGATGCGGCGGCGGATTTCTTTCGGCACATCGGCTGCGGTGATAAGACCCATCGACTCCGCATCCTCATAGTCATGGCAGAGGTAGGCGATGCGATCGGCATACTTGATCAGACTGCCTTCGAGCGTGTGTGCTTGGAGCGGCCCGCAATGGTTCAGCATGCCGTCGAGCACAGGGAGCGTCAGATTCAGCCCCGCGCCGTCCCGCTCGAGTTTCTCCGCGATGCGGACGCTCTGCTCATTATGTTCGAAGTGACCATAGATCTCCTGCAGCGCCTGCTCTCCCACATGGCCAAAGGGCGTGTGCCCGAGGTCATGCCCGAGCGCGATCGCTTCCACGAGGTCTTCATTCAGGGACAGCGCGCGTGCCATCGTCCGCCCGATCTGCGCGACTTCGAGCGTGTGCGTCATTCGCGTTCGATAGTGATCGCCCTGCGGCGCGATGTAGACCTGCGTCTTGTGCTTCATCCGCCGGAAGGAATTGCTGTGGAGGATGCGGTCGCGATCCCGCGCAAAGTCCGTCCGGAGCGGGTCCTTCGCCTCCGCATGCATCCGCTTCGCCTCTTTCACATGAAAGGCGCGCGACGACAGGACATCGTATTCTCTCTCTTCGATCCGTTCCCGTGGATTCATAATGGGGCCTCCTTTGGAGAAATACAGTTGTCTTTGCCTTATTGTAGCATAAACGAGGGGTTCAGGGTTCGGGGTTCAGGGTTAGCTCATCGGGCGAGTTTCCCTTTGATTTCATTGCGAAAGAGATTCAGCAGGTTCTATAGGTTCTACGGGTTCAAAGGGGTTGGTGCGGCGCAAAAAATAATGAAGCGCCGCGGAGTTTTGATAGCGCTTCGCGCCATCGTCATTTCGAGCGTAGCCGAGAAATCTCTATGGCAGAACGCTCATTGCCTGATGTGAGGCAGCACCAAGACATCGTTTTTCCTCTGCGCATGCACGCTGATTTCCGCAGTGCAGCAAAGATCGAGGGCTACGCTCGGGATGACGATGTCGGAGAATCCCAGTCACAAGTCACCAGTCACTCCTAATTCCTAGCCACTCATCTCTGTTTTCAAATTTCATGGAATAGCGGCTCCGCCGCAACTATATTATATTTTGCAACGAAGCTGCCATCACACCCCTGAACCTCGAACCCCCGAACCCGACACCCCTCTTCTTTTATGCTATAATGAAGAAAAGAAAGGGGGCTTTCCCATGAAACTCACAAATTATCTCTCCATCTTCGCGCTCACCGGTGCGCTTCTTTTCGCGATGCCTTCTGCGGAGGCTTCGCTCTGGCCGGGACTGGGAACATCCGCCCAGGAGCGCTCGGGCGCTTTCCGCACGGATGCCTTCGATACGGACCATGCGGTGATGAAGACGCCCTATCTCCTCTCGCAGGCCAACAATGCGGAATATGCCGGCAAGGTGAATGCCGTCATCGGCCGTGAGAAGGCTGACTTCACCGCGTCTCTCCGCAAGGAGAATGAATATGGCAAGACGCTCGGCTGGATGACATGGCATGAAGGAATGATCGGCAATTATATCAACAACACGCAGGGCATCACGAGCATCGTCCTCATCTCCCAGACGCTCCGCGCCGGCGCCGCGCATGGCGAGACATACGCCAAGGGGCTCACATGGAACAGCGCCGGCGACCTTCTCTCTCTGAAGGATATCCTTCCTGCCCTCACGGTCTATGATGTGAACCAGTGCATCGAGGTGACCGCGAAGAAGAAGAACATCCATCTCTTCGATGACCATGCCGTGACAGAGCTTCCGACCAATTTCTACGTCGGCAAGAACCGTGTGGTCTATGCCATCTATCAGCCTTACGACATCGCTCCCTACTCCGAAGGCGTCGTGTCGGTCGCGATCGGGAAAATATAAAAGCGGATTCAAGGTTAGGGCGTGCCGCCCCCCTGATTGCGTTTGAAAGTCTTGCGCGAATGAGAAATTAGAAATGAGAAATGCGAAATGGTGGTGCGGCGCATAACAATATGGAAGCGCCGCGGAATTTCATATAAAGGGGTATTGGGGCGCTTTATGAATTGCGCGCTCCTTCCTCCACTCCTCACTCCTCACTCCTCACTTTTCCCCGACGTTTTTCAGGAAAATGAGATGGTCTTAGCACGACAAATCAAAACACCCGCAGCGAAGGGGTACGCTGCGGGTGTTTTTTATTTGCCTTTTATCTGTCTCTTTCTCTGGTACGGCAGAGTCCGCGTTCACAGTTGCGCAGGAAGCGGAGAAGATGCTCTACTTCCGGTGTGGACGGGAAGTCCTGCTCCATTTCTTCGATGGCTTCAGAGAGCTTCATGCCGGAGCGGAAAATGATGCGATAGGCCTTCTTGAGGAGGCTCTTGCCTTCCGGTGTGATGCCATTTCTGGAAAGGCCGACGCTGTTCAGCCCTACGATGCGGGCCGGATTGCCATCTGCGATGACGTAAGGGCAGACGTCCTGCACGATCTTGGACATGCCGCCGACCATAGCGCAGGCACCGATCTTGACGAACTGGTGAAGACCGCTCATGCCGCCGATGACCGCATGGTCTTCGACAGTGACATGACCTGCCGCGCCCGAGAAGGAGGACATGACGATGTGGTCGCCAAAGCAACAGTTATGCGCGACATGGGTATAAGCCTGCAGCATATTGTAAGAGCCGATGCGTGTCTCGCAGTTTTCTCCGGTCGCTCTATGAATGGTGACGTATTCACGGAGAAGATTGTGATCGCCGATGACGACAGTGCTGTATTCGTCTGCGAATTTCAGATCCTGCGGGTCTTCTCCAATGACCGCATGCGGATAAATGTGATTCTCTTTACCCATGCGGACATTCTTCGCGATGACAGCATGCGGTCCGATGATGGTGCCTTCGCCGATCTCGCAGTTTTCTCCGATGTAGGCATAAGCACCGATGACTACATTCTTGTGAATGATCGCGCTCGGATGAATAACGGCTGACGGATGGATATCCGGTGCCTCGTTTTTCAATACTTTGAGTTCCATTGTTCTTTCCCCTTTATGACAGCTTGCGCTGATTTCTTGACCGCCCAAAGGCGTGTTTAAGTTTTCTTAATACATAATCCGCCCATAAACAGTCAAATTATACTTTCATCTCAAGCGAAATCCGGCGATCCATCGCCGTTTATTATTATTCTCTCTCTATTTCGCCGATTTTTAACCATTTTGAAATTTTGAAAAAATCAGGATCAGGGATCCGCAGCCTCGAGTGACTGGTGACTAGGGATTAGGTTTGCGATACGAGAAAACCGCTAATTTCAAACCTCCGCGGCGCTTCTATATTCTTATGCGTCGCACCACCATTTCGCATTTCTCATTCAAGAGAGGCTTTCATCCCCAATCAAAGGACGGCACGTCCCCGGGGCTACCCCTGACCCGGGGACCTTCTTATTTCTTGTCTTCCGGCCCTTCATTCGGATTGAGCAGGTAGAAAAGGAAATCCGCTTCTGCCTTGTGCACGCCATCGACCGAGCATTCGCAGTGGACTTTGCCCATGCGACCGATGATCTTCTTGATGACAGCCTTGGTGACCATCTGGTCGCCGGGGAGAACCGGAGAGCGGAAACGGACGTGATCCATGCCGGTGAACATCGGGATGAGGCCTCTGTTTTCTTCCGGATACTGGAGCGCTACGCCGCCGACCTGCGCCATGGCTTCACAGATGAGAGCGCCCGGCATGACGGGATGTCCCGGGAAATGCCCCTGGAAAAATGGTTCATTCATGGTGACGGACTTCACGCCGATGGCATAGTCCATCGGGACAAGCTCGGTGATCTTGTCGACCAAGAGCATCGGATAGCGATGCGGCAGGATTTCCATGATTTCTTCTACGTTGAGTTCCATAAGTGTTTCCTCCTTGAAAATGTACGGGGATGGGAATCTATTTTAAGTGACTAGTAGCTTGTGACTAGCAGCTAGGGATTAGGGATTAGGAGTGACTAGTGACTAGTCACTGGTCACCGGAAAAATGCGCGATGCTTCCTGATAACGATGTGCTGCATCACCATTCCTCATTATTTCAGTGCCTGCAGCTTTTCAGACAGCTCGGCATTCAGCTTGTGGCTGCCGAGGACGGCGATGATGTGCGCCTGCAACGGGCCCACGAGGGAAATGTCGCCCAAGATATCCAGGATCTTGTGACGGACCAGTTCATCCTGAAAGCGGAGCTTCGAGAGACATTTGTCTTCGGAGTAGACGACCGCATTTTCCAGCGTGCCGCCTTTGCCAAGGCCCATCTTTCTCATGGCTTCGAGCTCCCATGTGAAGCCAATGGTGCGGGCGGGAGAGATTTCTTTTCGATAGCTTTCTTCGTCAAGGATCACGTCCAGCGTCTGGCAGCCGAGGAGCGGATGCGGATTGATGGAGGTGAAGGTCACGCGAAGGCCATCATAGGGGAGCGCGGCGATGAATTTCTTGTCGCCCTCATAGACAGCGACGCTGTGATCGAGCGTGAGGACCGGGATGGTTTCTTCCTGCTCTTCGATGCCGGCTTCGAGCACCATGTCGACAAAGGTCTTGGACGAGCCGTCGCCGACCGGCGGCTCGGCAGAGTCCATCTCGATCAGGCAGTTGTCGATGTGAAGCGCAAAGAGTGCGGAGAGGACATGCTCGACGGTGAAAACTTTCGCCGCGCCGTCCTCGAGCGTAGTTGCGCGCATGGTATTGGTGATATTCTGGCTCTTCGCAGCGACTGTCGGCGCGCCCGCAAGATCGCTTCTCCGGAAGAGGATGCCCGTGCCGGCTTTGGCCGGATGCATGGTCATGGTCACAGACAGCCCGGAGTGCAGGCCATTGCCTTTGTAAGTAACCGGTTTCTGGATGGTGTGCTGTTTTCTATTCACGATGAGTACCTTTCATGAGAAAGAAAGATCACGGCAAGAAGTCGGAGAGGATCTGGGGAAACACTGCCCGCCTGCGGTCAGAATGATAAATGCCCCCGATGCAAAGATCCGCCCCGCGATGCCGTTATATATATGTATTCATAATAACTTGTTAATTATATACTGTTTTCAAGAACTGTTCAAGATTTTTCGCAGGTTTTTGAGAATCTCGGAAGCAGTGACCGGTGACTAGGAATGAGTGGCTAGGGATTAGGGATTAGACTAGGAGACATCTGATTCCTGCATCGTCATTTCAGGCGAAGTGAGAAATCTTTGCCAAGAGACTCACTCTTTCCCCATATGTGCCACGCACCTCTCCGCTTTCCTCATCTGTCTTTCATACCGCCTGTGCCCTATCCGCCCCTACGGGGCACCTTCCCCTCGAGGGGAAGGCTGACGATAC
>UQQQ01000063.1 GCA_900543165.1 uncultured Dialister sp.
AAAAATTTCCCTACCGAGTAAAATTTTATACTAAGTGACTGGTGACTAGTGACTATACCATCTTCAGGTACCACCCCCGCCCTACCTATAGAACCGGCTCCCCCTCTTTCGCAAACAATCAAAGGGCAGCACGCCACAAGGGCTGAGTTTGAAAGCAGTGATGAGTAGCTGGGGATTGGGGATTAGAAGCAAGCGGTGATTGGAGTAGCGCAGTTAGCACGCTGACCGTCCTGCAAGGAGGATCTCTCGGCTGCGCTCGAGATGACGACGACGTGAAATGCTATCAAAACTCCGCGGCGCTTCATTATTTTTTGCGCCGCACCTTCCCTGTGAACCTGTTGAACCTTTTGAACCCGTTAAACTCATCCACCTTCTCCTCTTCATGCGAAATACTCTCAAATATGGTATAATAAATACGCAACATCAAAATTCCATTATATATGTATATAAATAAGAGGCGGTCATGCATGACAGGCCGCCATTTTTTTGTAAGGAGAATCCCATGTCTGAAGATATTCATGAAATCCAGGCTCGTCACAGCGAAGAGAATGGCAAGAAAGACTACGGCGCAAGTGACATCCGTGTCCTTGAGGGGCTCGAAGCGGTGCGTCTGCGTCCGGGCATGTACATCGGCTCGACATCCGCGCGCGGTCTGCACCATCTGGTTTACGAAGTCGTCGATAACAGTATCGATGAAGCACTCGCAGGCTACTGCACGCACATCGAAGTGACGCTCAATGATGACGGCAGCTGTACAGTCACGGATAATGGCCGCGGCATCCCGACGGGGATGCACGAGACTGGGAAACCTGCCATGGAAGTCGTATTGACCGTGCTCCATGCAGGCGGCAAATTCGGCGGCGACGGCTATCCGATCTCCGGCGGCCTGCACGGCGTCGGCATCTCTGTCGTGAATGCGCTCTCCGAATGGACACGCGTCGTGGTGCGCCGCGAAGGGCATTTCCATGAAATGAAACTGTCCCGCGGGGAAGTCACCCAGCACATGAAGACCTACGGAGAAACGAAGGAGACGGGCACCTCTGTCACCTTCAAGCCAGATATCGAGATCTTCAAAGAAGGCGTGGACTTTGACTATGATACCCTGAAGATCCGCATGCGCGAGCTGGCTTTTCTGAATAAAGGCCTCACCATCACGCTGACAGACCTGCGCGACGGTGCGACACACGAGGAGAAATTCCACTATGCCGGCGGCATCACGGAATTCGTCCAGTTCCTGAATGAAGGCAAGGATCTTGTCGATCCGGCCGTCATTGCTTTCGAAGGCGAGAAGGATAAGGTCATCGTCGACATCGCGATGCAGTACCAGACAGGCTACAGCGAAAGCATGTATACCTTCGTCAATGATATCAATACCATCGAAGGCGGCATGCACCTTGCCGGTTTCCGCAGCGCGCTCACCCGCGTCCTCAATGAATACGCACGTAAGAATAACATCCTCAAGAACAATGAAGCGAACCTTTCCGGCGATGATGTCCGTGAAGGGCTGACCTGCGTCATTTCTGTCAAAGTGCCGAATCCGCAGTTTGAAGGCCAGACCAAGACGAAGCTCGGCAATCTCGAAGTCAAGGGCATCGTGGATAACCTCGTTTCGGAAGGCCTTCGTACCTACCTCGAAGAACATCCTTCGGAAGGGAAAGCCATCGTTGAGAAAGGCATCACGGCGAGCCGTGCCCGCGAAGCAGCCCGCCGCGCCCGTGAGCTGACACGGCGCAAGAATGCACTCGAAGTCTCCAGCCTTCCGGGAAAGCTGGCTGACTGCACCGAAAAAGACCCGAAGATGACAGAAATCTATATCGTCGAAGGGGACTCGGCAGGCGGATCTGCGAAGTCCGGCCGTGACCGCCGCTATCAGGCGATCCTCCCGCTGCGTGGTAAGATCCTGAATGTAGAAAAAGCCCGCCTCGACCGTGTCCTGAATTCCGATGCCATCCGCACCATGATCACCGCTTTCGGTACGGGCGTCGGCGAAGACTTCGACATCACGAAGCTCCGCTATTACAAGATCATCATCATGACGGATGCCGATGTCGATGGTGCGCATATCCGGACACTGCTCCTCACCTTCTTCTACCGCTACATGAAGCCGCTCGTCACCGAAGGCCACGTCTTCATCGCCCAGCCGCCGCTGTATCAGGTACGCAAGGGGCGTCAGAAATACTACACCTACGATGATGATGAACAGAATAAGCTCCTCGATGAGATCGGCCGCGATGGCTGCGCGATCCAGCGCTACAAAGGGCTTGGCGAAATGAATCCGGAACAGCTCTGGGATACCACGATGAATCCGGAACAGCGCGTCATGCTGAAGGTCGAGCTCACCGATGCTGTCGAAGCAGACCGCCTTTTCACCATCCTCATGGGCGACAAGGTCGAGCCGAGACGCAAATTCATCGAAGAGCATGCGAAGGACGTCACGAATCTGGACCTGTAATGTGGAGGGCCGGGGCGTCGTGCTCCGAGAGCGGAATACCCCAGCTGCTCCCTTCCCCAAACCATCACGCCTTGCGGCACCACTGTGAACGAAAACGGATTTCTGCTATCATTAGGGTGGAAACGACGACATAGTTCGTTCCCCATTGGTCGCTTAAGCCCGCTCTCCAAACTGTTCTGGTCTCCTTTATTGAACCACATTTTATCTAGGGCATATGCCCCATAAAGGATGTATAGTAAAGTAAGCTTACTATGGGAGACCCGTCGTACTTTTTACCCGGAGGTATATCATGGATACAATGTACGAACGTTGCTGTGGGTTGGATATTCACAAAAAGACTATTGAGGCCTGCTTTCGTAGTGGCAAAAAGAAGACCCATATGTCTTTTGGCACCACAAGTGCGGAACTTCGTAAGCTGACTATGTGGCTTGTGGAGAATGACTGCCAGAGTGTTGCGATGGAAAGTACCGGCTCTTACTGGAAGCCAATCTTTAACATTCTGGAGCTATCTGGCACTGACATGAAAATTATTGTTGTTAATGCAAGACACATGAAGAATGTTCCTGGTCGCAAAACAGATGTAAATGATGCAGAATGGATTGCTGAATTACTTCAGTATGGGCTGCTCCGTCCCAGCTTTATCCCAGACCGTGAACAGAGAGAGCTGCGTGAACTGTCCAGATATAGAAAAAGTCTCGTAGGGGAGCGTGCCCGTGAAATTAACCGTCTTCAGAAAATGCTCGAAGGTGGCAACATCAAGTTGACTAGCGTGGTTTCAGAAGTCACTGGTTACAGCTCCAGACGATTGCTGGATCGACTGCTTCGCAATGATGAACCTATGACGGAAGATGTAATTTCCGGACTGGTTCATACAAGCCTGGCCGGTAAATCGAAAGAACTGGAAACTGCTCTGGATGGCCTGCTGTCTGAACTTCAGAAAGAGCTTCTGATCAAGGTATTAGATCACATCGACGATATGAGCAGACGTATCGCTGATTTGGACGACTTTTGCCGAAAGCAGATGAAAAAGTATGAAGATGCTCTTGACAAGCTGGATGAAATTCCAGGTATTGCGCGCCGCACCGCTGAAACAATTCTCATTGAAACCGGATTAGATATGTCGAGGTTTCCCACTGCGAAGCATTTCGCTCGCTGGGCAGGACTGGCACCGGGAAATAATGAAAGCGCAGGCAAGAGAAGCAGCGGCAGAACAACGAAGGGAAATCCAACACTTAAGAGTACGCTGATACAAAGTGCGAAGGTGGCTGCTCGCAAAAAGGACTCATTCTTTAAAGCCCGGTATCAAAAGATAGCGGCGAGGCGAGGTGCCAACCGCGCTAGTGTGGCTGTAGCTCATTCCATGCTTATTGCAATCTATCATATTCTCAAGTCCGGTGAAAGGTTTAAAGACCTTGGAGAAGATTATTACAACCAGTTCAATAAAGAAAAGAAGAAAAAATACTACTTGAAAAAACTGACAAAGCTGGGAGTGAATTTGAAGGAAGCCACACTTTCGATTTCGATTCAGGCAGCTACATAGCGCTCATAAGTTTTTAATGGGAAGTTATAGAGGGGAGCTTTTTGCGCCATTTTTCAATCGCGAGATGTTTTCATAGTAAGGGAATGCATCCTGCGTACTTTTCGAAAAGCGCTGCGGCGCTCTCCTTATGGAATGTGCCGCGAGGCTCCTGTCTTCGCAGTATAATGTCAGCTATTGCGGTCGATGATTTATTAAATGCACAAAATAACGGCAAGCTAACCGTAGAGAAAATTATCAATGCCTTAGTTGATCTTCTAAAAAATCAATGAACTCTATTTTACTAACCCTAAAATCACCAACATTATCCAGGACGTATGGGAAGATATCCTAAAATCTCCATGGAAATATGCAGGGAAAAAGGCCGATCAGATCATTCAGGATAAGATTGACAAAATTGTGGAACGGAAAGCCGGATGAAATCCTATTCCATGCCCATCATTATAAGGTGGATGATGATTATTCTGACCTCTTGCTGAATCATAATGTGTACAAAACCAATGGGGGAGAACTATCCAAGCTGAAGTATCTCAAAGCAGCCAGACAGGCTATTAGGAAGGCCATTGAGGAAGATATCATCCCACTGATGATCTTTTAGGTATGTAGTGCAGAGAAAATAATAAAAAGGTGGCAGCCGTTAAGCTGCCACCACTAATCATTTGACTTCGGATGTGTTTTGTGGATTTAAAAGCTTTGTAACCATGACTGCTGCGAAAAAGAATGAAGAGTAACCGAAATTACTGAATTTATAATATTCCCAAATAGCAAAGATGCCGATAATTAGACTGAACAGGAAAGCTGTTTCCCGTTCTTTGTTTTTGCCGCATCGAAGTGACGTTATGATGCCCAATATTGATGTTATAACCAAACTGCCAAGAGTGATTAACTCCATGACCCACATGAACCAGGAAACATCATTGTAGGCCGCCATAGTGTTTAAAACTAGAAATCCATCTAGAAGAGGCCAAGCGATGGAGCAGAGTAGTAGAAAGCATCTATGGGAGAAAAGCCAACTTTTGGGGCAACAGTATGGGAAATACATGAGTAGATTTCCACCTAGAAACCATGGAATAGCAACCGGCGAAAGGGTATGAACAAAATGGGCTGGTGGCGCAAAGCGTATTGCCTGAAGCACCATTAGAAGCACAAATGTTAGAAGCCCCGCAATCATGAAACGGACGAGTGAAATCTTGTCATTTTTCATTGAATTTTATCCTCTGAAACAAAAGAAGCGCCCCTAAGGGCGTTTCTCAGAAACTGGCCTAGTCATCAATACTGTAGGTATCGGCGTCTTCATCGTATCCGAAGATTTCAGACCCATCGTTCTCCGACAATGTTTGTTCGATCATTCCATCTAAATACACTTTCGGTATGATAGCGAGCTGATCATATACATCCTTGCTAATTTCGTCTCCATGTCCGTAGTGGACAATGAAGAGCAGGGCTTCTAGTCTGTCAAAGTCTCCGTCCTCAGTGATTGCAACAGCAGCCTCTTCGATGGAGTCGTAGTTGTAAGTTTTCAATTTCTGAATAAATTCTTCGTAAGTTGCTTTTTTCATCTTGGGTTCTCCTTATGCTTCGAATGTAACGGCTACTGGTCTTATAACCTGATTAAGTGGATTTGGATTAATCAGTTTGGAGTCGATAGTCGTTGGGAACATGTAGTTAGGCAAATTCTGGTTCATAGCTACCTGATATTCCAACTGCTTCTGAAGGAAAGCAATATGCTCGAACAGGCCAGTATATCCTCTCATCATTTCTTTAGTTTTCACTTTTTCCTGCATGTAATACATGATGCAAGAGCTCAAGCTGGCAGCGGAAACAGGAATGCCAGAGTTAATCGCTTGCACATACTCCCAAGGCGCATAAGGTGTCATTACAGCTCTCAGGACGTACCCAACTATCTTTGCTGGAGTCTTAAAGTATTTTGCATGATTGAAATCCGGGTCATGATCATATACTGGTTGCGGGTTATACAATCTATCAAGATAGAATGGAGGAAGGTCCTTTTGATTGTGCAAGCAAGCCCAAATGTAACGACCAGACGCTATAATGATATCTGTTGGGTAATTAGGAATCTCAATGTGTGGTACATAGAAATTATCTTGTGGAAGAAGCAATCCGGTAGGATCAATTGTTGGCGGAACCTTATTATTGGTTGAGTTTACATTAATAGCTCCATCTGATTCTTTTGTGGCTACAGGTTTTACTTCAGGTGTTTTGATAACAAATTTATGTTTACGATTGAAATGAGTATCTGCTGGATCAATCAGTAAAGCATCATGAGGAGTTCCGTTATAATAAGTAAATCTTTTGATTTTGGTAATATCAGCATTCTCTGTTGTATTATATATGTTTAATCTTCCTTCCTTGAAGATTTAATAAATTCAGTAAATTCAGTAAATTCAGTAAATTCAATAAATTTATAGATGAGTAGTAGGCGTTGCTTTGATCCTCTACTCACGGGGCAATTCGTGATAGATGTACAGTTGTTCATCTATCACATTAGACTTGTGTTGGTGTCATGTGTCCTCCTTCCCGATACTGCCCATCAATCTTTTGTATTGATGCTCAGTACCTAACTTTAAATTCCGTAATATCGATGTCGTTTTTGCCATCGATATTACTTCTATAGAATATCAGAAAAAAATCGCCAAAAAGTGCATATACTGAAATTTTTCTAAAAAGGAGAAATATATATAATGGAAAAGCCTAGACGTTTGTTAACCAAATTAGAACTCGGAATAGAAGTAGGGTATGTAAAAGTTCCACTTGAACTAGAGAGGGCATATCGGCTCTATCAAGCTCAGAATGCAATGAACAGAGATTATAAAAGTAAAGCATGTACATATGCACAAGATCCGTGGCTTGATATTGTCCGCAATTCACAGTATAAAGACAATGCAAAAAAAATTAACCATCGAGTAGATAAAATAATCCAGAATATCATGAAAAAAGAAGAGGATCTAATTGCTCAGGGGAAGATAGAGAAAGATGATGACAGGTTAAAACCACTCACCTTTAAATATCATCCGATAAAGATACTTGATTTTGGAAATTTCCCCAAAACAGAATACACACCAGAAGATGCTGCTTATGACAGAAACCAATTTATTAGGTCGTATTTTCGGTACAAAGACTATAAAGTTGAAGATGGCCACCTTACTGTAAAAGGAAAACAAATAAATTTTGAAAATGAATCACTTGATGTCTGTAAAATAACTCTCCCGATTATAATTTTTTCAAAGCTATATTCATTTGATGAAATTGTTCAGAAAGTTTTTTCCTCTGGTATTATAAGGGATAAAGAAACAAAAGAAATTCTGAAAATCGATTTTCCGTTAACCTCATCGGTAATTAAAAAGGTTGCAAAAAAATATGGGATAGAATATATTGTGTTCTCGAAATCAACCATCAAGTATCTATTCCTAAAAGACTTACTGTATTTAGGCGACAACGTTCCATGCCTGAAATTTAGAAATCTTACTATTACTCACAAAGTTTGTTGTACTTTAACAGATAAATCCCGAAATAACATTTACCCAAAGCAAAAGCTGTCCTTTCATCCCCGCTTAAGGCAAGTGATATGGCGTAAATCAAAGCCGGTCATCAAGGACGATGCAGAAATAATAAAAAGAATTTGGGAATCCAATGCATCAGAAGGCGCAAGAGAAACTGTTATGGAGCCTAAACATCTTAACTCCTTATCACTCAATGAAAAATCAGATGTTATCCTGGAATTTTTTGAAAAGCTTTCCAGCTCTGATGAAGTCTGCGTAATTTATGAATCGCAAGATGATGTTCCTGGACAAATCGGTTATGCCAAATATGACATAACAAAGAAAGAAGTCATCATCAACAACTGTGCTATTAGAATAGAAAAGATAATTAGCCTACAAAGAATTGCGAATTTCAATAGCAATAAATAACCATTATTTTTAAGCACAATGCGCTTAATTTGTACGAAATTGACGAGGTTGGGGCTGTTTAGCATCCCTCACACCTCCGCCCCCAGCCTCCTGTTCACGCAGCAAACATCCCGTAGTAAACGGTATCAGGAACCGCGTATTCCAGCGCCTCAGGCGGAATCAGCAGGTAGTAGAGCCCTGAGCGGTTTACGCCCAATAACTCGCACTGTCGCCGCAAAGAGAGCTTACAGCTCTTTCGAATCATAGTCCGGGAGGCTTGGGACTGCTTCTCCAATTTGGCGAAAGCACCCCTGAAGGAAATCGCGTTCCAGCGTGATCTGCCCAATGGTTTTTAGCATCTGGTCGTTCTTTCTCTTCAGGTGGGCCTCCTTTCTCTGAGCTGCTTTCTGCTCAGAATCTGAGTCAAATGCACGGTGTGCGTTCTGCAGGAATTCCTGCTTCCACTTACGAACCATGCTGGGGTTCAGGTTGAAGTCGGCACAAATGGCATTGAACTCTTTATCCCCCTGGATGATGGTCAGGATGACCTTGGTTTTGAATTCTGCGGTGTACTTTTTCTTTGGCATGATGGTGACTTCCTATTTGATCTAATTACGCCATAGATCCGCGCTTAAAATCTAAGGGGCTGGTCTGAATCTCTGGGTCCATTATACAGGACCTGGAGAAGCCGCTCTGAATGAAACATAAAAAAGGCAGAAACGAAAATGAAGGCTCATTTCGTTTCTGCCTTTTTATTTATCTAAATCCGAAGACTTTGGCGAGAAAGCCCTGGCGACGGCCTTTTCTGGCTTCGCCAGCCCATTCAGCGCTCTTGGCGTCTGCGTGTCTCACTTTGTACGTTTTATAGGCCCGATATTCATCCATATCTACCAGGAATGTACAGATCCGCTTGCCGCTCTCACGGAGACGAAGCTGTCTTTCGCTGGTCGCGCTCGGAATGGGGAGCGCTTTTTCTTCCATTTCCAGAAGAGAGGCAGCCAAAGCTTCTCTGGCCTTTTTGGCAGCTTCGTTCATGGTGCCGGCTTTCGCTTCACAGCCGATGAGGTCCGGAAACACCACGAAGAACATTCCCTTTTTCTGATCGTATGAACAAATGGCGGGGTAGAAGTATTTCATCTCTGTCCCCCTTCCCTCTTCTTACCACTCTCGATGGCAGATCATTGCCATCCCTATTGTATACTATTTGGGCATGGAATAGCAACAAAAAGTAAAGAAGAGTAAAGAAAAAGTAAGATGCAGGCTGACAGGCGCCAAGGGATCGGTCTCCTAAGGAAGAAGTCCCTTTTTCCTGGCCCGGCATCCGGAAGCCTTTCTTATTTCAATAGATTCATAAACACCATCAGTATCGATGCATTGAGGAAATCGACGACGAAGGCTCCGATGAGTGGGATGACGAAGTAGGCCGTATGCGCGGAGCCGTAGCGTTCGCACATTGCATTCATATTTGCGATGGCATTCGGCGTAGCGCCGAGGCCGAAGCCGCAGGTGCCGGCAGCCATGACGGCGGCTTCATAGTCGCCTCCCATGACGCGAAAGATGACAAAGTAGGCGAAAGCACCGATCAAGGCGACTTGGATGAGAAGCGTCAGCGTGAGCGGTACGGCGAGCGAGGCGAGCTGCCAGAGCTTGAGACTCATAAGGGCGCAGGAGAGAAAGATATTGAGGCACATGCCACCCAAGACTTCGCATTCCTGCTGGTAGGAGCCGTACCACTCCGTGATCTCCGATACATTGCGGATGACGGCAGCGACGATCATGCCACCGATATATCCGGGGAAGACAAGACCGATGCTGCTGAAGAAGGCGCTCACATAGGTACCGATACCCATAGCGAGGAGCAGCTGGCCGAAAGCGTACATGAAGTGATCCATATTGAGGTAAGCCGCCGCGGCATCTTTGGGATGCGCCGCCGCCGGTCTCTCGCCGGTCTCTTCTGCCGCGTTGTCTGTTTCATGGGAGATCAGCGAGAAGCGGCGCACCAATAGCTCGCCGATCGGGCCGCCGATGAAGCTGCCGGAGACAAGACCGAAGGTGGCAGCCGCAAAGGCGATGGTGGTGCCATTCATGAGCCCCATCTCTTCCAGTACCGGGCCGAAGGAGCCGGCTGTCCCATGCCCTCCGACCAGCGGGATCGAGCCGTCCGCGAGCCCCATCATCGGGGACAGGCTGAATACATGTGCCATGGAGATCCCGATGAGGTTTTGCAGAAGGATGAGGATCGCGACCATGATGCCCATTTTGAAGACGAGATAGCCGCCCCGCAGGATCAGCCGCAGGCTCGCCATGTAGCCGATGCTCGTGAAGAAGAGCATCATGCACCAGTTCTGCATGACGGTGTCCTGGCTGTAGTTCCATATCCCCTCTGTGTAGAGGATGCAGTTCACGATGGAGAAGATCGTCCCGCCGATGACCGGCGCGGGGATGCAGTACTTGCGAAAGAGGGGGATTTTCCCCTTCAAAAATCCGCCAAGAAAAAAGACTGCCACAGCGGCAGCCAGCGTTTGATACATATTGAGTGTGATAGTCATTCTTTGCTCCCATTTATAGAAACACTGATGAAATCAGATCCCGCGATTGCATCAGCGTTTCCTTATATATTACTCGAAAATTATAATTGATTTTGAGAGCCATGTCAATTTGGGAAAGGAGAGGCGTAAGTGTCAAGTTTTCCTCGGTAATTCATTTGACTGTCGATAATTACTATCT
>UQQQ01000064.1 GCA_900543165.1 uncultured Dialister sp.
GGATATCTCGCTTTTCATGTTTTCAATGTGTAACACATGTATTGTAATCCTACACAGTGTTTCCCTAGATTTTCAAATTCCCTCTTTACAAACATACATGCAAAGTGTATACTTGTCACAAGCTTAATTTTGAATAAAGACAAGGAACGGAAGCGAGTGAATCGGTTCTCTGGCAGAGAGCTGCCGTATGGTGAAAGGCAGCAGAGGGTCCTCACAAAGTCGTCCGCAAGTCCCGTATCTGAATGAAGTAGGATGCGGCGTTTGGCAACGTTACAAGGCCTCCGAGTATAGTGCGAGGTGGTACCGCGTGAAGGTTTACGCCCTGGCTGATTTTTATCAGTCAGGGCGTTTTTTGATACCTGAGGAAGGGAGAGCGGGCGTAAGGCAGCAGGTAATCGCGAAATCTGCTGTCTGCCCTCGCGGACTTTATTCAAGAAAGGTTTTCTATAGGGCTATGTGAGTATAGAAGAAAGGGAGATCTATGATGGTTAAGAAATCTATGAAAATCGCAGCCGCTTCTCTGGCTGTTCTGGCAATGGCAGGTATGATGACGGGATGCGGCATGTCCGGCGGAGATAAGAAGGCGGCAGCATCCGGCAATGGGCAGAAGGTCGAGCTGAAGCTGGCGTATCAGCTGCCGTCCGAGCATCATCTGTCCAAGAGCGTGGAAAAATTCGCCAAAGAGGTCAATGAAAAATCCAAGGGCTCGATCGAAGTCAAGGTATACCCAGCTGGACAGCTCTACAATGACCAGAATATGAATGATGCGCTCATGAGCGGCGGGCTCGACATCGGTCTGAACTCTACCGCGCGCTGGTCCATGGTCGTACCGGCACTCAAGGTTCTCGACCTGCCATTCGTCCTGCCGACCATCGAAGCGGCTGACAATGCGCTCGATGGCGATCTGGGATCGAAGCTGACGGCAGAAATGGAAAAGAAGGGCGTTCATCCGCTGATCTGGGCTGACTATGGCTATGTACAGTTCTGCAACAACGCCAAGAAGATCGAAAAGCCGGAAGATTTCAAGGGCCTGAAGATCCGCTCCTACTCTGAAACATCGGCTGATATCATTCAGGCACTCGGCGCTTCTCCGACGACCATGAGCTCCTCGGAAGTGTACATGGCGATCAAGAACGGCACCATCGACGGACAGTCCTCCGGTCAGACTGCGATCCTGTCCCGCAAGATCTATGAAGTCTGCAAGTACTTCACCACCACGAACCACTCCTATGTCGGCTACCTGCTCGCGATCAATGACAACTCTTGGAAAAAGCTGTCTCCGGATCAGCAGAAGCTGGTGAATGAAGTCGCTAAGGAAATCCGCGATGAAATCCGTAAGGAAACCAAGGCGGAAGATGAACGCTGCCTGAAGGAACTCGCTGCCAAGGGCATGGATGTCTACACCGTTCCGGCGGATGAAGTGAAACTGTGGCAGGATGCGACGGTCTCTGTCATCGAAAAGTTCGAACAGGAACAGGGTGACTTCGGCAAGCAGCTCGTGGAAGACTGCAGAACAGCATCGAAGAAATAAGGGACTGGTTTGCCGCCGGGGTCAGCGGGCAAAAACTAAGATTGCCTCATAGGTTGATGGGTTCAGGGGTAGCCCGTGGGGCGGGGCGTCCCTTGATTGTGGATGAAAGCTCGACCCGAATGAGGAATGAGGAATTAGGAATTAGGAATTAGGAATGAAGGTGGCGGCTTCGCCGCAAATATATATGGGGCGATGCTCGAAAGTCGTATTCAAGTCACCAGTCACTTGGCGCTCTTAATCCCTAGTCACTTATCCCTGCTTTCAAACGTGAGGTGTGCCGCATCAAAAAAAGAAGCGCCGCGGTTTTTGATAACGCTTCGCGTGTATCCATTGCCTTCCCCAGTGGGGAAGGTGCCCCGAAGGGGCGGATAGGGTGCTTTGGTTTGAAAGGCGATTGGCGTGGAAAGGAAACGTGCTTTACAAGTGTGCGTTTGACGGTAGTACCCTATCCACCGCTGACGCAGTCCCCCAACGCCTTCGGAGAAGGCTAAGAGGATCGGCGCGGAGCGCCCCATACATATTCGCGGCGAAGCCGCCACCGCAACCCTGAACCCCGGACCCGTCAACCATCAATCTCCATATATATTTGTATTAAATAAAGGAGGGCTGTCATGCGTTCTGTTTATAAAATGTTTGACCGAGCTCTGGGCTGCGTGACATGCGCGGCTGCTGCGATTGCGGGGCTGGCTATTCTGGCGACAGCCTTCATCATCTGTTATGAAATCATTGCAAGAAGCATCCTGCATCGCCCGACTGTCTGGGCGATGGAGATTTCTACCTATCTCCTGATCCTTGCAGGCTTCTTCGGCATGTCCTACACCATGCGCACGCATGGGCATATCTTTGTCGATTTCCTGTACTCCCGCTTCCCGAAGGGGGTGCGGAGGGGCATGGATATCTTCACCTCGCTTCTGTCGCTCTTTGCGCTCTATGTCTGCATGACGGAGTCTACGAATTACATGCTGATGAGCCTTGAGAATGGCATCGTTTCGCCGACACTTCTGCGTGTGCCGCTCTGGATCCCGCAGACCTTCATGGTGATCGGCTTTGTTCTGCTGTTTTTGGAAACCCTGAATCATTTTCTGGGTGATTTCTTTGCACAAGAGGAGGACTGACCTATGATCCTTGCAGGTTTTGCGCTGTTCATCATCTTCCTCCTTGTCATCGGCATGCCGGTCGCCTTTACGCTGACCATTGCCGGCATCCTGGGGATCATCCAGTTTATCGACATGTCCACCCTTTCGCAGGTGCCTGTCATCGCGTACAAGACGCTGGACTCTTATGTTCTGACGTCGGTGCCGCTCTATATCCTGATGAGCCAGATCATGCTGACGGGTAAGGTCGGCAGCGGGCTTTTCGAGCTTGGCAGCAAGTGGATGGGCCATCTTCCCGGCGGTCTTGGCATCGCGACCATTTTCGCCTGTGCGATCTTTGCGGCGATCTCCGGCTCTTCCGTGGCGACGGCGGTCACTATCGGTGCGATGGCGATCCCGGAAATGCTGAAGCGCGGCTATGACAGAAAGCTCGTTGTCGGCTCTGTCGCTGCCGGCGGTACCCTCGGCATCCTCATCCCGCCGTCCATTCCGATGATCCTTTACGGTACCATCACCGATGAATCTGTCGGAAAGCTGTTCATGTCCGGCGTCGTACCGGGTGCGCTTTTGACGCTTGCTTTCGTGGCGTACATCGTCATTGCCTCTTGGAATAAGCCAAGAGAAGAAAAGGCTTCGACGGAAGAAAAGATGAAAGCGCTCCGTGATAATATCTGGGGGCTTCTGCTGCCGATCATCATCATCGGTGGTATCTATACCGGCGTTTTCACACCGACCGAAGCTGCTGCTGTCGGCACGATCTATGCGCTCGTCATCACATTCTTCGTCTACAGGAGCCTTTCTGTCAGTGATATGCCCGGGATCCTCCGCTCGACCATCAAGACATCCTGCATGATCTTTGCCATCATGGTCGGTGCTATGCTCTTCGGCTATATCCTGACTGTGCTGCAGGTCCCGCAGGCGCTCATGTCTCTCGTGACGGAAGGGCATATGAACCGCTGGGTCATCCTCATCGGTATCAATATCGTCCTCCTCATTCTGGGCTGCGTGCTGGAAACGGTCTCCATCATCCTCATCACGCTTCCGATGCTCTACCCGATCATCAAAGCGCTGGGCTTCGATCCCATCTGGTTCAATGTCGTGCTCCTGATCAATATGGAGCTGGCCCTCATCACACCGCCGGTCGGCATGAATCTCTTCGTCATCAAAGGCATCAGCGAAGACAGCTCGATCCAGGATATCATCGCAGGCTCTGCACCTTTTGCTTTCATCATGGTGCTGGAGATCGCGCTTCTCTGCTTCTTCCCCGGCATTGCTACATGGCTGCCGTCTGTACTGAAATAGGGCAAATAAAAAAGACCGCTACGGCGGTCTTTTTTATTGAATGAGAAATTCGAAATTAGAAATGAGAAATGGCGGTACGGTGCTAAAAAGTGAAAAGCGCTGCGAAGTATAAAAATGGAACAGGGAGGTACAGGATGCCATTTTCCATTGGACAACGAATTTCCTTATGGTATAATAGCAATAGAAAAGGTGCCAAACGGCAATGGATGGCCCCCTAATAGTTCAACAGATTAACCGCCAAACTGTGAAGGGAGAGGCGGTTTTTCTGTTGATGGAATGAATGAAAAAGATTTTATTTTCGTATCGCTACGATACAGAGGGTTAGACAAACCACAACTGTCAAAAAATCATATGCAGTCATTGGCATCATCCCCTTTGTCGTTGAACGCAGGGGCAGAAAACATACCGCTACCGTGCTTGCTGATGGCACCTGACCTATTATGCTATAAAAAAGACCGCCGAGGCGGTCTTTTCGCTTGCATGGGAAACGAGAGGCGGCATGGTGCATGGCAGGACAGCGTTTACGCCAGGTGAGCACGAATTTCTAACCCCCAGTCCCCAGTCACTAGTCCCCAGTCACCTTCTACACATGCAGCGGATTATGCACATTGAACGGCATGAGATGATCGAGACTGTATGGGGTCTCCTGATAGACGAAGTTCAGCCAGTTGTGATAGAAAAGGTGGGCGTAGCTGCACCAGACGAAGCGCGGCTTTTCCTGCGGATCGTCGTAGGGGTAGTAATTTTCCGGCAGGCGGATGGGAAGGCCCTTCTCGCGATCCCTCTTATATTCCCATTCCAGTGTGCGCAGGTCATACTCGAAGTGGCCGAGGACGAAGATGCGGCGGGACTCCTGGTCGGAAATGATATTGATGCCGTTCTCGGAAGAGTGGGAGAGGACGGTGAGCTCCGGTGTCTCATCGACTTTCCTGTCATCGATGGAGGTGTGGCGGGACTGCGGGATGAAGTAGCGGTCGTCAAAGCCGCGGAGGAGCGGGTGGTAATTCACTGTGAGGCCGTACTGGTAGATGCCGAAGAGCTTGTGGGGGAGGATGCGCTTCTCTACCCCATAGTCACGGTAGAGCCCTGCCTGCGCCGCCCAACAGAAATGCAGGGTGGAGAAGACGTGGGTATCCGCCCATTCGAAGTATTTCATCATCTCCGGCCAGTACTCGACTTCTTCGTAGGGCATCTTTTCGACAGGCGCGCCGGTGATGATGAAGCCGTCGTATTTCTCATCCTTGATGTCATCGAAAGTGAGATAGTTCTGCGACAGGTAGGAGCGGTCTGTGTGGGTGGTCTCGCGAGATGCGATACGGGCGAAATCGACCGAGAGCTGCAGCGGGGTGTCGCCTAAGAGGCGGAGCAGCTGCACTTCTGTCGGCTTCTTGATGGGCATCAGATTCAGGATCAGGATCTTCAGCGGGCGGATATCCTGTGTCCGCGCGCGCGCTTCGTTAATGGTGACGATTCCTTCTTTTTTTAATTCTGTGATGGCGTCCAGGCCATCAGCAATTTTGATCGGCAAAGTAAAAACCTCCTTGGGAAGACAGTCAAGTAAAGGATTTTGGGAAAAATGAGGAGTGGCAGGGCTTGGACCAAAGGTCTTTGGAACAATAAAAAACTCTCGCCCCAAAGGGACGAGAGATCGTGTTACCACCCAATTTCGCAGCTACGTCGCCGCAGATGCCTTTTAAGGTACGATGTTTCCATGATACCCAAGCTCTGTAACGGGAGCGCCCGGGCTACTTCATCATTCAGCATACCTGGCTCAGAGGCCATCTTCCATGGTCTGACTGCACGCCCTTTCACCATGCGGGCGCTCTCTTTGCCAGTCGGCGATCATGTACTCTTCTCTTCACTGCCTGTGTGAAATTATTAGTAATATAGCACGTTACAAGGGGAGAAGTCAAGGGGATAGAATGGGCCAATGCCCGCTGACCGGCACTTTGGCCCTACTTTCCTTAGTTAGTCCTTGGGGCGTGCCGCTCTTTGATTACGTTTGAAAGCCTCGTTTGAATGAGAAAATTAGAAATGAGAAATGCGAAATGGTGGTGCGGCGCATAAGAAAATAGAAGCGTCGCGGAGTATAAATCATGGCGATGCCCGAAGGCGGTATTTAGTCACACAGTCCCCAGTCACTAGTATTGCGATTTGTCAACTTCTGGACTTAGTGAGAAGTGAGAAGTGGCGAAAGGGGCACACAATTCATATAGTGCCCCAACACACCTCTCATATATAAAACAATTTATCCATCATTTATATAAAACTCCGCGGCGCATCCTCATTTTATGCGCCGTACCTTCACTCCTAACTCCTAACTTGATTCGGAAGTTGACTTAAATGCCAGTTATTTAGAAAACGCAACCCCTAACCCCTAATCCCTAGTCCCTAATCCCTAGTCACTAGTCCCTAGTCACTAGTCTCTCATCCCTTTTTTAATTCCTCGTACACTTCTTCCGCGATCTTCGCATTGCTCTCATCCACCAGAGCCGGGAGGCGGTAGAGGTCGAAAAGCATCCAGAGGAAGCAGCCTCCGGCGGTCATGAGGTAGAAGAGATTGCGCGCGGGATTTCCCAGATAGAAATAGTGCAGGCCGAAGAACCAGCAGAGGGTGGCGATCCAGAGCTTTTTCTTTCTCTCGGGGAGGTGCTTTTCCATGTCGCGCTCTTCTTCGGCGGAGAGCGCACAGATCCAGTAGGGCCAGCCTTTCTGATAGCCGTAGAGGATCTCTGCCGCTTCCTCATAGATGGCGTGGGTGGAGCGGGCGCGTTTCAATGGATCCGTTTCTCCTTTCGCCGTGGCGATGCGCGCCTCGAAAGTCGCGGGGTCGTCCATGAGAGGCGTCACTTCTTCAATGATGGGGAGAGTATCAAGTGTGGTATTCGTGAAGAAGGCGTCGCAGTATTCCTGGTACAGCTTTTCCGTGGCAGGCGTATTCTCGCTGATGTCGGCGGTGAGGATGAGGTCGTCCGCCAGAAAGTCGCGAAGAGCCTTCATGTTTTTGGCTGCTGTCCGCCGTTCATGTTGCTCACAGTCCTGAAAGGAGAGAGAGTCGACCTCCTCTCCTTCGCGCACGCGCAGGGCGGCGACGGATTTGACGTGGAAATCGGGCATGGAGCCTTCTTTGATGAGCACCAGGATGGTGTAGTTATGCACTTTTCGTCTGAGCTGACCCATGAGAAAGACTCCTTTTGTATAAATGGTGACTGGTGGCTGGTGACTGGTGATTAGGGACTGGGGTTCTTCGGCATCGTCATCCCGAGCGTAGCCGAGGGATCTCTACTGCACTGTAGGAATCAGCGTGTATGCGCCTGGGAAAAACGATGTCTTGGTGCTGTCTAACATCAGACAATGAGCGTTCTGTCATAGAGATTTCTCGGCTACGTCCCTCTGACGACGGCGTGAAGCGCTATCAAGACTCCGCGGCGCTTCTGATTTTTATGCGCCATTCCTCATTCCTCATTCGCGCAAAGCTTTCATTCATAATCAATGGGCGGAGCCGCCCTACGGGCTAACCCTGAACCTTTATTTTTATTTCACATTCGACTCTTCGCCCATGCGCTTCAGTGTTTCTGCATTGCGGCTCTCGGAGAGGATGTAGAGGAAGTCGCCGGCGCGCAGGCGGGTATCGGGGTCGGGGATGAGGCTTTTCCCGGAGCGCTTGATTTCTACGACGACGGTCTGCTTCATGGGAGGAAGTTCGGAGATCGGGCGATTTTCCAGAAGGGAACCGCTCGCGATGGGGACTTCGATCATATTCTTCTCTTCTTCGCACGCGGTATCGAGGCTGGAGGCGAGAGATTTCTGAAGAAGGGCATCGTAGATCGGGCGGCCTTTCAGGATTTCTGCCGTGATATAGGCGATGGCGGAGGCGAAGGCGAGTACCATGAGGTGCCCGAAGTCGCCTGTCATCTCGAGGATGAGGAGTGTCCCGGTGATGGGGGAGCGGACGCTCGCGGCGAAGAGGGAGACCATGCCGATGATGATGATATTCGGCGTGTACACCGCAGAGAGAAGTCCGGCGCTGACGAGGAGGTTTGCCAGCACGGCACCGGTCAGGGCACCGATGACGAGGAGGGGCAGGAAGAATCCGCCGGGAGTGCCGCAGCCATAGCTGATGAGGGTGAAGATATATTTGGCTGCGAGAAGAAGCAGCAGAAAGGCGAGCGGATAGCTCGTGACGGCGAGCTGGTCGACGAGACGGTTGCCGCCGCCTAAGACCTGCGGGAGGAGGAATCCAAGCACTTCGGCACAGAGGAGGGCGAAAATAATCTTCGATGCCTGATTTCTGAAGATCTTCGGGTGGTAGAAGGCACCGATGTGGAGAAGACCGTAGTTGAAGACAATGCCGGCGAGGCCGCAGATGAGGGCGATGAGAGCCACATACCCCAAGTGCTGGGCAGGGAGCGGGACGAGATTCACGAAATGGAAGCTGGTCCCATTTCCGAAGAAACAGTGGGTGACGATGGTCGCCGTGATGGCCGATGTCATCGTGGGGAGAAGGACGGCTCCGGAGAAATTGCGATGGAGCTCTTCTAGGGCAAACATCATGCCGGCGAGCGGTGCATTGAAGGCGGCGGCCAGCCCTGCGCTCGCACCGCTGGTGATGAGGTAGCGCTCTTCCATGCGTGTCCTGCCGAGCGTGCGGGAGAGGCCCTGCCCGGCGACGGCACCGATCTGGATAGAAGGACCTTCACGGCCGAGCGAGAGCCCTGCGCCGATGCCGATGGCTCCGGCGAGGATCTTCACCCAGAGGATGCGCAGCCATTTCATTTTCATGAGGCCTAAGATGACGCCTTTCACCTGCGGGATGCCGGAGCCGCCGGCCATGGGGGCATAGCGGCACATGGCGTAGAGCGCGCCGCCGATCACAAGGAGAAGGAGCGCGTAGAAAAGAAGCGGCAGAAGGGCCTCCCGGCGCAGCGCCGGGATAAGGTAGGCATAGTAGAGATAGATGCGCAGGTCTTCGGATTCATTCAGGAGAAATCGGAAGAGACTGATCGAGAGTCCGCCTGCAATGCCGACAAAGATCCCTTCGATGAAAAGACGCAGACGAAACTGGTGCCAGTTGTCGAGTGCCATGTAGGTTTCGAAGAGCTGGCGGTTCAAGGAGGAACCGCTTTGATTTTTGGAAAACATAGGGCCTCCTTTTGGAAAGTGACTAGGGATTGGGAGTGGCTGGTGACTAGGGACTGGTGACTAGGGATTAGTAGCTAGGGATTAGGCGTTAGGGAAACACGCCCCACGGGTTCACCTTACAATTCCACCTGATAGGTCAGTACGGCATCGATGGCGGAGATGGCATTTTCCCATGCGGTGATTGTATCATTCATTTCGTGTTCATAGAATTCATCATCGATGTATTTCATATTGATCTTGACGTTCAGGATCGAAGCATGGATGCAGGCCATGGCGAGCTGGGCGGCCATGATGGCGTCGCTGATGGCGTTCTTATTTCCTTTGAGGAGAAGGTTTGTGAAGCTCGGGAGCAGGTCGCTCATGGTCTGGGCCATCTGCTGCGGGACTTCGATCGCTTTCTTGAAGGCTTCGAGCTGTTTTGCCTGTCTCTCTTCCAGAGGAAGCGTGCGGATGGAGCGCAGGGTGCTCATGAGCTCGAGGAAGGACTTGGCATCCTCATCCATCAGATCGAGGAAGATGGAGCGTGCCATCTGAAAGACGGCGGCATATTCTGTGGCTTTTTCGTGGAATTCAGCGTAGTTTTTATTGGCTTCTGTCAGATGGCAGACCATTTCAGCGAGCGCACAGGCCTGTGCGCCTACGAGTCCGGCTGCTGCGCCGCCTCCGGGGGCTGCTTTCTTGCTGCCGAGATCGTCTAAGAATTGATCGATGGTGCCCTGACGGAAAGGTTTGTTGTCCATGGTGTGTACCTCGTTATTATTAAAAGGATAAATAATAAAAAGAAGCACTGGTATAACAGATCCTGCTTGGAACCAGTGCTTTTAAGTTGTTTATTATTATACAACATATAAAAAGGGGGGGAAAGGGTTCAGGTTGATGGGTTCAGGGAATCAATTGGAATGAGACGTGAAGGGGGCGGCTTCGCCGCAAATATAATTAGGCACTTCCTGGTTATGACGCCGCACCTGGTTTGAAAGCAGGAATGAGTGGCTAGTGACTAGTGACTTGTGACTGGTAGCTAGGGATTAGTGGCTAGGGATTAGGTTGGCGATATGGAGAGTGTAGAATGGTTTGTGTAAATAAGATTTTTCTTGAGTTTACACAAGCTTT
>UQQQ01000065.1 GCA_900543165.1 uncultured Dialister sp.
CACCTAAAAAGGAGCTGTGAAGAAATGAATCCTCATTTCTTCACAGCTCCTTTTTTACTGTTCCTGGGGCATGCTGCCCCTTGGTGGTGGATGAAATCTCTATTCGAATGAGGATTGTGAAATGGTGGTGCGGCGCCAGATCCTTCAACTCAGTTCTCTCTGTTCTGCCTTTACATTTTCGAATATCCGACATTTCACTCCGCTCAGGATGACGAAATGCGCCGCGGAGATTTGAAAACTGGCCTATTTAAGGAAGGCTATGACGAAGTCATGTATAAAAATTCTTGTAAAATCTGACTCTGCGATTGAATCAGCGTTTCCCTGACGGTTTTCTCATATCGCAAACCTAATCCCTAGCTACTCATTCCTAGTCACTAGTCACTCCTAGTCCCCCATCACAATTTCTTCCAAAGGAACTTCCCCTTTTCCGTCAGAGAAAGTCCTTTGAGGCATTGCTTCCTTGCTTCCCTCACGATGGCAAGAATGTCGGTCTTCTCGCTTTCTGTCAGCGGTTTTCCCGAGAAGCGGGCGGTGACCAGAAGGTCCAGCATGAGGGCGAAGGAGGCGAAGCGCGGGTCTTTGGTGAGAGCAGATTTTCTGTCTTCGTAGGAGCCGCGAGTCGGAAGGCCTGCCCAGTGGGAGAGTCGGTCCGTGTAGGCGATGAGGCCTTTGAAGTGGGCGTCATCCGTGAGTGCTTTGGCGAGGAGGCGGGAGGCGGCTGTCATGCGGTAGAGCGGATAGGCGGAAAGAAGTGCAAGCATGAGCAGGATGGTAAGCAGCATCGGGAGAAGCGGGCGGGAAACGGGGGCGTCCGGCGTCCTCGGCTGGGAGAGCGGGGGCTGGCCCTGCGGCTGCTGCTCTGGTTGCTGCTCTGGTTGCTGTTGTGGTCGCTGCGGTGCAGGCGGCTGTTCTTTCGGCGCTTCCTCACGTGCGTTTTTCTCGTCAGCCGGTTTATCCGGCGCGCCCTGTTCATTTTTCTGCTTGTCGGGCGGGATCGGGAAGGGATTCTCCGCTCCCTCTTTGCCCGGGGTCATTTCACAGGGACGCCAGCCGAGGCCATCGACATAGACTTCGACCCAGGCGTGGGCGTGGTGATCATTGACGGAGAGGGCGTGGAGCCCTTCCTTGGTCAGAGGGGCATTCCGGAGATCTTCAATGTTTACGGAAAGGCCGACTGCATAGCGGGCCGGGATCCCCGAGGCGCGGAGTAGCATGACGGCGGCAGAGGCAAAGGAGGTGCAGTAGCCCTTCCTGCTTTCGGTCAGGAAGTAGGAGATAAAGTCTTTATCCGCAGGCGTTCTGCCCGGATTCTTCGTATAGGTGTAGTTCGTTTCCAAGAAATGACGCACGGCGTCGATGCGTGCGCGTTTCTCCGAGAGTGTTTTCGCAGGCGGGATGGCTCCCAGAGAGGCGATGGCGGTGTGCGTTTCTTCCGGAATCGTCAGGTAGTGTGCGTAGACGAAGTCGCGGTAGCGTTTCTCGGCTTCTATATACGTCGTGTAGTAGGGGTCTTTGATGGATTCGCGGGCCATCATGGAGAAAATCGCGCCGGCGGGGATGTCCCACACGTCGGTGCTGTAGGCTTTGCCCTCGCGGGAGATCGGCGAGCGGTCGTAGCGGAAGTAGGGACCGCCGAAGTCGGCATCATAGGGGAGGAGCAGGAAGCGGCTCTTTTCGTAGAGGGCCGCGAGCGTGAAGGGTTTCTTGAAGGCGGAAAGGTCATTCTCTTTGGTGTAGTTCAAGAGTTTTTGGGAAATCAATGGATTTCTTGCAGCGACCTCCATGAGCCATGCACCCTGGTCGTACCATTCGCCCTGGTTCTTGGCGAAGAGGGCTTCTGTCCCGTCATAGGTGCTGTCTGGGAAGTCCTTCCAGCGGCTGTCTTCGTAGAGGCCGCCGGTCCAGCTTCGGATGTAGAGGTGCGTAGTGCTTGTCGCTTCGATGTCTGCGATGACGCGGCCTGTGTAGCGGATGCTGGCACTGCTGCCGAGGCGCTGGTGTCCGGCGGCGCCTTTCATCATGCCCGTGTAGGCGTTGCCGGCATGGAAGATCGGGTCATAGGGGTCCGTCCAGCCGATGATTTTCTCCTGCATGCGAGAGAAGATCATCGGCTGCTCATACCGGCTTTCCGGGAGCGCGAGGAGAATCCCAGCGCCCAGAAGCAGGGTGAGGGCGAGGGCGGGGATCTCCGGCATGCCGAGTCCGTGATTTCTAAGAGAGGCGAAGACGGAAAGTCCGTAGGAGGCGCAGCAGAGAATGGCGAGAGCGGGCGGATTCACGCCGAAGTAGAAGCCGAAGAGGATGAGGAAAAAGGAAAGGAGCGCTGCCATCGCGCGGGCCGCTTTGGATAATGCACCGGCCGTAAAGAAGAGGGCGAGAAGGCAGGCGAGCCATCCTTTGGCAAGAGCCGGGTTTGCGATGGCTTTCGCAAGCGGTGCGGTCATGTCGATGTCATACGGCTCTTTGAGCGTATCGACGAGGGGAATGAGCGCAGAGAGGAGGCTCGAGAGGAAGGCGTTTCTCACAAGGAGCGGGAGCGAGAGAAGGGGGAGGGCAAGGAGTGCAAGAATCGGCAGAGGGTGCCTGCCTAGCAGTCTGGAAAGAGCGAAAGAAAGAAGGGGCGCAAGGAGCGCAGCGACGATCGCATAGGGAAGCGCACCGCCGCCGAAGTAGGAGAAGAGTGCATAAGAAGCACTGAAGGCACCGAGAGCAGAGAGGAGGAGTGTCATCATGTTTCACCTCCCAGCGCGCGGGCAATGGCGGCTTTTCCGGAAAGGGCAGCGCCTTGGGCATCACGCACGCACCAGATGGAGGGGTGCAGGACGGGCGAAATGGCAGGCGTAGGATTTCCTGTCAGGTAGCAGATCGGAATATACGGAGAGAGATGGCTCGTCTTCAGCGCATTGCCGCCGCCCTCTCCCAGGAAGGAGGCGACAGCTTCTTCCCAGCCCGTCTTGTCTTTGATGGAGGTGATGATTTCCTCGCCATGGAGAGTCATCCACGCGAAACGGAAAGGCATACGGGCCGCCGTGAGTGCGAGGCCGCAGGAAAGGAGCGCATCGGCGAGAAGATCCCGCAGTACATCATCCTCTTCATAGTCTGCCGCCAGGATAAGGCGCGCATCGTCTGCGTGCATGCGGTCGCGGACATAGACATCCTCTGTGCGGGCCGTGACCTTCCAGTTGATGAGGCGGGGATTATCCCCCGGCTGGTAGGGCGTCGCACCGAAGTACTCCATCTCTTCACTGCCCGAGAGGCGAAGGAGACTCTGCAGCGTATGCGCGTAGTCACCCATCGGACGCGGCAGTACGAGAAGTGTGGCGGCTTCCGTGTCTGTATGGAAATGGAAAAGTCCGAACGGGTCTTTCCAGGAAAGGCGCGCCGCGGGGAGCGTGATGCGTCCCGCATGCGCGGTGCCTACCCGGAAATAGAAACGTACTTCGCCCTTTTCTTTTTCATAGCTGTCATACTCGCGCCCTGCCAGCGTGGCGGAAAGCGAGGAGAAGAAGGGAAGATACCGGCCGCGTGCGGAAAGGCATACTTCCACCGCATCTCCGCGCCGCGCGCGGTAAGGCGCTGTGAGCGTGGCCGTGACTGAGCGGCGCAGCGCATAGCCCGCCGCCAGTGAAAACAGCGGCACGAGAAGCAGCAGTACGCCGAGAAGGAAGGCGGCGTATAAGTCGTAGAGGATTATCAGCAGAAGCGCGATGATCACGAGAAAGAGATAAGATAGATAAGTCATAAGATGTACACTGTTTTACAGGGTTCAGGGTTCAGGGTTCAGGGTTCAGGGTTCAGGAAAATGAGGAATGAGGAATGAGAAATGAAGGTGGCGGCTTCGCCGCAAATATATATGGGGCGATACGAGAAAAACGTTGTCGCACCCCGTTCCGCATTCTGGCTTTCAAACTTCAAGAAAACGTGGAATGATGGTGCATCGCATAAAATATAAATGCGCGGAGGTTTGAAACTAGCGGTTTTCTCGTATCGCAAACCTAATCCCTAGCTACTAGTCACTAGTCCCCAGTCACCAGCTATTACACCAGCTCCGGCATCGGGACGGATTTCAAAATGGCATCGAGTACGCTCGCTGCGGTCTTTCCGGCAAAGCGGGCATCGCCGGAAAGGGTGATGCGGTGGGAGAGGGTGTAGGGGGCGACGGCGAGGACGTCATCTGGAGTTGCGTAATTTCTTCCCTCCATGAGGGCATGGGCGCGGGTCATGGCGGAAAGCGCCATCGTGCCGCGCGGAGAGATGCCGAGCGAGATGTCATGGCTTTCTCTGGTGGCAGCGGCGATATCCACCATGTAGGCGAAGAGGCTGTCTTCGACGTGAACATCCGCAGCGGCTTTTCGCAGGGAAAGAAGGTCGTCGGGCGTGATGACGGCGCTAAGGGACAGAGCGGCGCTCCGGCGGCTGCCCTTCAGGATCTCGATCTCGTTCTCGCGGGACGGATAGCCAACGGTGATGCGGATCATGAAGCGGTCGGTCTGCGACTCGGGGAGCTCCTGTGTGCCGGAGGAGCCGAAAGGATTCTGCGTCGCCATGACGATGAAAGGCTGCGGGACGGCGTAGGTCTTGCCGTCGACCGAGAGGCGTCCTTCCTGCATGACTTCGAGGAGCGCGGACTGTGTCTTCGGGGAGGCGCGGTTGATTTCATCAGCGAGGAAGAAATTCGTCATCGCGCTGCCTGCCACGTAGCGAAAGCTGCCGGAGTCTTTGTCGTACATGGAAAATCCCGTGATATCCGAGGGCAGGACATCGGGGGTGAACTGCATACGCTTGTAGTCAAGCCCGAGCGTGCGGGTGAAGGCGACGGCCATGGTCGTCTTGCCCACGCCGGGAATGTCATCGATCAGGATATGACCGCCTGCCAAGATGGCGGTCAGTATACGGCGGAGTACATCGTCCTTGCCCAGGACGGCTTTGCCTGTCTCAGCAAGAATGGCGTCTATGGTTTCTTTGGTATTCATGAGGGCCTCCTTTATTTATACCCTACTATTATACAACGATTGGGAAGAGCCCATGCGGGAGGCGAAGCGGAATGGCTTTGCGGCATGATCCGTATAAAAAGCAGGGCTGTCTTTTCATGCTTCGCACTGCCAATTTGACATTTCCCTCCATTTCCCCTATAATACTATCATTATGGAAGGGTGTCCGAGTGGTTGAAGGAGGCGGTCTTGAAAACCGTTAACCTTGCAAGAGGTTCATGGGTTCGAATCCCATCCCTTCTGCCAGAATTATATTCGCGGGAAGCCGCGGCTTCAGAAAGCACTGATTGATGAGCGGCGCGCTCGTCGGCAGTGCTTTTTCATTAGGAATGAGGGATGGCTGTGCGGCAAGATTTTTCGGCTCAGTCCTCGCTTTTCTGTAAGCGGCTTTCTTATATACGACGTTTCCTGCTCTAAGGATGACGAGATGTGCTGCGGAGCGCAAATAAGGCGATGTCTGCAACTGGCATTTAGCTACCAGTCACCAGTCACTAGTCACCAGTCACTCCTAATCCCTAGTCACCAGTCACTAGCCACTAGTCTCTATTTCCCTAAAAGGAGTCTTTCATGTATCTATTCCATCGACATATCGACCTTGCGAGTGAGCTCAAGAAAGCCATCGGGCTGTCCGTGGGCGCAGCCATCTACTCGGCGGGCCTCAATCTTTTCCTGATCCCGAATGACATCATCGATGGCGGCGTCACCGGTATTTCCCTTCTCGTGCAGGCGCTGACGGGCATCCCCTTCAGCGTACTCATCGTCCTTTTGAACCTGCCCTTTTTCTACATCGGTTATCGGCGGCTCGGGGCGCGGCTCGCTCTGTCTTCGACCTTTGCGATCGTCGTCCTCTCGCTCTGCTCATCCTATTTCGAGACGCTGAAGCCCGCGACGTCGGATCCATTCCTCTCGACGATCTTTGGCGGCATCATCATCGGCATCGGTGTCGGCATCGTCATCAAGAGCGGCGGCTCGACCGATGGCACGGAGATCATGGCGATCTGGATGGATAATAAATTTCCTTTCTCCGTGGGCGAGATCATCATGTTTTTTAATTTCTTCATCCTTGGCGCGGCCGGCTTCGTCTTCAGCTGGAACAGCGCGATGTATTCCCTCATCACGTACTTCATCTGCTCGCGCATGATCGATGCGGTCTCGACGGGTCTCGACTCGTCGAAAGGGGTCTTCATCGTGACGACATCCTACGATGCGGTGTCAGATGCGATCGTTCACGATATGCATCGCGCCGTCACCCGTCTGCATGGACAGGGGGGCTTCCTGAAGGATGATAAGGATGTCCTCTACTGCGTAGTGAGCCGTCTGGAGATTACAAAGCTGAAACAGGTGGTTCACCACATCGATGCTTCGGCTTTTCTCTCCGTCTTCGATGTGCAGGAAGTCCAAGGGGGACTGGTGAAGGGGAAGAAGTAAGTGGCGGAGAGACTAGAAGATATCAGACGTCTGACTTTTCTCTTCCGGCTTTCGGGCATCGCCTCATATATTTGCGGCGAAGCCGCCACTTAAGTCCCTAGAACCCCTAGAACCGGTTTGAACTTTTCCACTATTGTCGCTTTCCCGTCATCCTGCTATACTAAAATCATCCAACTTATAGAAAAGGAGAGTAATTATGAAATTTCTATTTAACCATCAAAATTTCAACGTGCTTGATCTTGAGAAGAGCATTGCCTTTTATGAAGAAGCGCTCGGACTTACGGTGAACCGTACTTACGAAGCTTCTGACGGCTCCTTTATCCTGAAGTATCTCGGAGACATGGCGACGGGCTTCCAGCTCGAGCTCACCTGGCTGCGCGACCGCAAGGAAGCCTACAATCTGGGGGACAATGAATTCCATCTGGCTTTCGAGGTGGATAACATGCAGGAAGCCTATCAGAAACACAAGGCGATGGGCTGCGTGTGCTATGAGAACAAGGATATGGGCATCTACTTCATCAATGATCCGGACGGATACTGGATCGAGATCATCCCGGGAGGACATTGATGGATCCGATATTTACCAGAACCGCCCGCATCATAGATGAGAAGGGCATCGAGTGCCTCCAGGCCAAGACGGTCGCAGTCTTTGGCATCGGAGGTGTCGGTTCGTATGCGGCAGAAGCACTCGTGAGAGCGGGCGTGGGACACCTCATTTTCATCGATAAGGATGAAGTCGATATTACAAATCTGAACCGCCAGCTGGTCGCTGACCTTACGACCATCGGAAAAAATAAGGCGGAAGTCATGGTATCGCGTGCGCACCTTGTGAATCCGGCCTGTGATGCGAAAGCCATGCCCATTTTCTATCGCCCCGGAGATGAAGACTTCATCAGAAATCTCCACGCTGACTATATTATCGATGCCATCGATGATGTGCCGGCGAAGATTTCCATCGCGGAAGTCTGTTGGAAGCTGAAGATACCGGAAATCTCTTCCATGGGGACAGGCAATCGCCTGCGGCCGGAGATGCTGCAGATCGCTGATATCAATAAGACCTCTGTCTGCCATCTGGCCCGCAAGATGAGAAAAGAGCTGAAAGATCGCCGCGTGAGAAAACTCACGGTCGTCTACTCGAAAGAGCTTCCGCACAAGCCCATCGGCGAAGGCCATGCTCCCGGCTCTTCCTCTTTCGTTCCGCCCGTTTCCGGCATGATGATGGCAGGCTATGTCGTGCGCGCGCTGCTGAAAGAAGCAGGGATTGGTTAAGGAAACGGCAGCAAGCGTTAAGCCTCTGACCTCTGCCATCTTTCCTCCGGCCTTCGGGCATCGCCCTATAGATTTGCGGCGAAGCCGCTACCTTCATTTTTAATTTCTTCAAAGGAGGCTCCATGCATGATCACCGAAATCCATCATCCTGACTGGCTCACACTGGACGTGGGCGGGGAGGCTGTCCTTGGCTATAACCAAGAATGGTATCCGCAGGAGAGACAGCGTCTGGCGGGCTGCGGGCCTACGGTCGCTTCCATGATGGCAGCCTATCTGGAAAAGAAAGAGTGGAAGACGCCTGTGAAAGACCGGGAGGCTGCGCTTTCCGTGATGCTTTCCATGTGGCAGTACGCGACGCCGAGGATGCACGGCCTCTACAAGACACGCTGGCTGAAGGAAGGCCTCGCGGCTTATCTTTCCGAGAAAGGCCTGCATGGCGTCGTAGAGTCGCTCTCTGTACCGTCTATCCGCATCCTTGCACCAAAGCCGGAAAGGGTCGTCTCCTTCATCAGAGAGGGCCTTTTGGCGGACTGCCCGGTGGGATTTTTGAATCTGCACAGCGGAGGTGAGCCCATTCCTTATCACTGGCACTGGATGCCCATCGTAGCGATGGAAGAAACCGAAGAGGGGACTTTCTGCACCCTTTGGGATGAGGGGAAGGCCCATCGATTCTGCCTCGAGGGCTGGCTCAAAAATACCAAATTCGGCGGGGGATTTGTCAGAGTGATGGCGGGGGACTAGTGACTAGTGACTGGTGACTGGAGACATTAGATTCCCGTATCGTCATTGAAAGCATTGCCGAGAAATCTTTGTCATTGGCGGTCAGGTGGGCAATGATTGGAAAGTTCAAAACGGGAAACCTGCTATCAAGAGTCTTTCGGGCACCGCCCCCCTTTGAACCTTTTGAACCCATAGAACCCGCTCCCCCTCTTTCGCACGCAATCAAAGGGCGGCAAGCCTCATGGGCTAACCCGGAACCCTTTATCAATCATATTCCAAAGGAGGATTTCCTATGAAAAAACTGTTCGCAATGGCACTGATTTCTGCACTGGCTCAGCCGGGCGTTGCCATGGGAGCCGCCAAGCTGCCTGCTCCGGAAAAAATGCTGAATGATTACAGTCGTTATGCCGTGGTCTACACCAGCGATGAAGAGCGCGTCTATGTGGATACTGAGACGATCGAGCGCGACCCGGCGAACGCCGGCGATCTGCCGATCATCCGCGGAACTCTCTACGCGGAAGTGTACAAAGACCCGCTCACCTACCCGGACTTCGGCAATTACCGCATGGTCGACTACATTTTCGAGTATGAAACCGCTGTCGGCGCTGATCAGTACGGTCGCGACATCAAGTACCGCATCCTGAACAAACTCCAGGGAGTTTATACCCCTGACGGCAAACCGGCGCAGTATAATGGCCGTCACGATGAACCTGCGGACGAAGCGGAAGATATTTATGTGGCGATGTATCGGCTGTTGAAAAATTATTAAGGAGGGGAGTGGCTGGTGACTAGTGACTAGTGACTAAGAAATATCAGATCATCTCGTATCGTCATTTCGAGCGAAGCGAGAAATCTTTGTCATTCGCGGTCAAACGGTCGATGTTTGGAACTTCCAAACGGGAAACCTGATATCCACTAACTTTCGGGCATCGCCCCATATATATTCTCGGCGAAGCCGCCACCACCATTTCTCATTTTCCCCCTAAAACCTCCATTCCTTAGTATAAAATTTTACTCGGTAGGGAAATTTTTCCAGAAACAATAAAAAAGG
>UQQQ01000066.1 GCA_900543165.1 uncultured Dialister sp.
CAAAGTAAAAAGGGGCTGTGAAGAAATGAGGATTCATTTCTTCACAGCCCCTTTTCTTATTTGTAAATGATGATGGTTGATACATCATCGTTGTCTCTCTCGCCAGCAGAGTTTTCCGGCACCGGCTCCGATGCGATGGCAGCGGCTGATGTTCCGGCGGCTTTGGCAGCGGCTTTCTTTTTCGCGGCCTCTGCGGCTGCTTTTTTCTTAGCAGCTTCTTCGGCGGCTTTCTTAGCGGCTTCTTCCGCGCGGCGCTGTTTCTCTGCAGCGGTCAGGTAGACGGTGTATTTCGGTGTGGGCGAGACCATGGCATCGATTTCGAAGAGGCGTCCCCATGGGAAATCGGCGGAAATCGTCGCCGGGTCAAGTCCCATTTTCCGTTTGGCAAAGTCCTGCACCTCGGCGATCATTTCCTCTTTCATGGTGGGGGTGGGGATGTAGTTCGTCCCTTCGAGCTCCGTCAGGCGGGTGATGTTCTTTCTAACGTTTGCCTGATACGCCCAGTTGTCGATGTATTGCTCGGTCAGCATGTCGCGGTGATCTGTCTCGCTCATGTCCGGCGCGAGGATGGCCTGCGCGATGGCATAGCCGATCGTGTTGGAGGCCGTGTTCCAGCCATTGTAGGCAGTGACCTTGTAGAGAAGATCATTCTGCTTCATGAGGCTCATGAGCGTATTGTCCGAGCCATTGGCAAAGTAGACGTCCACCATGGAGACGGGAATGCCCTTATCGATGACGGCTTTGACCTGATTGATGAATTCCGTGGTGGAAGGCTTCATCATGCCGTAATTGGAAAACTGGCCGGACTCACCCGTAGAGGAGAGCGGGGTATTCACAGCGAGTACGATGTCGGGACGGCCTTTGGGATCCATGACGCCGCCGACGGCCTCTACATGCTCGGCGATGGTCTTTCCGATGGGCTGGCTTTCATAGCTGGGGACCGTATCCTCTGCGAGGCCTAAGGGATAGATGGAAGTGAAACTCGGTGTGAGGTGATTCACATCATTGTGATAGCGCGCGATGAGGAGCAGGGCGAGCTGGTCTGCGCCCGGGAAGGAGCCGTAGACCTTGGGGGACAGCTTCGCACTTTCCTTTCCCAGATACCGTGCTTCCATGGCGGACTGGGAGTTCTTACTGTTATCATCATGTCCTTCACAGAAATAGGCAAAGATACCGCTCTTGGTATCTTTGAGGAGCAGGCGGTTGATCGTATGGTTCTTTGTGCGGCGCTTGAACCAGTCCTGCAGATATTCGGACGGGATGGAGAGCTTCAGGGACAGCATTTCCGCCGCCTCATCCTTTGTGAGTGTGCCTGCATCCATCTTGTCCTGCAGGCCGGAGAGCACATAGAGGTCGTGGCCGTACTTGGCGTAGTAGTAGGGCTCGACGCCGCTGTTTGAAGCATACGGCGTCCTCATGATGGTGCCGAAAGCATAGATCGGTACATTCGGATACATCTGGTGAAGCCGCTGGATACGGTTTTCCCGCGCCATCAGCGTATCGAGTGATTCATTGTGCTTTCTGGAGTCGACAAGACCGCCGTAGATGAGGGTGTCCGTAGAAATCACTGCCGCATCGGCCTCGCGGATATGCTGCTCGACCCAGCGCCAGACCTGATCAGGACTGCCCTGATAATTTTTTCCGGAAAGATAGCCCTTCGGCGGTGTCAGCACCGTGTAGCCAGCCTTCTCTGCGGTGGAAACGGTGTAGTCGAGAGAGACAGGACGGTCATCCTGCGGTACAAGCAGGATGGTGCGCGCATCGATCGAAGCCAGTCCGCCAGCGATCAGGAACGCCATAGCCAGCGCGCCGATTTTTTTATGATAGTGCAATGGAAAGCCCCCGTTTGAAAATGAGAAATGAAAAATAGAGAAGCGGCGCGTCAAAGCATGAAAGCGCCGCGTGATAGATCATTCCACGCGGTAGAAGAAATGCTACTGCGTGACATAGTTATATGATATTATTATACCATGAATGACGAAGGTACGTCGAGAAATGAATGATGGCGGTGGTCTGTATTTGATACGCTGTATCATCGTTTTTCATTCTGCAAGGAAAGTAAAAATGAAAGTTAATCAAGAAGAGGAGAACCATCGTGGCAAAATATCAATTCGATGAGCTGGTCAAGGCAGCCGGATCCGGTGAAGGTATCTATGATCATCTGAAGAAGAAGGAAATCAGTGAGAAAGAAGCCATGGAGGACATCCTGCAGGGGAGCTTCCGCTTCTCCATCACCGATGGCTATCTCGTAGAAAAGGGCGGGCAGTTTGACTATGCGTTTGATTTTGGAAATGGGACCTGCGTGCGCTATGATTGGCGAAGCGGCGTCCCTGTCAAGAAAGAGGCGGTGCTGCCGCGCGAGGTGAGGGAGACTTTTGCGAAGGAGATCGCATTTCTCTATCAGCTGCCCCAGAAGCAGTTTGTAACCGACACGAAGTCGACGACCATCCAGACGAATGCGTATGAAAGGGAGAAGTATGGGCCCATCAAGCGTCTCACTCGCGCAGAGCTCAGATTCGGTGATAAATTCTTCCGCTGGGTACCGGAAGAGGATGAAGACCGGCCGTTTAAGGAATTGTATGAAGCATTGTGTACACTCAGGAAAACGGTCGATGAATCTATTGGAGTGACTAGTGACTGGTGACTGGTATTGCGTTTTCATATGAACTGGGGATAAGCGGCTTCTCTCTTCTAGTGAGACGTGAGGAGTGAAGGTGCGACGCAGAAAAAGTAAAAGTGCCGCAGAGATTTTGATGAGGGGATTGGCGACACGAGAAGTACAGAGGCTAATCCCTAATCACTAATCCCTAGTCCCTAGTCACTTTATTCCCTAGACCATCCGCGTAGAATGGTGTACAATAGGGGCGTTGTTTATCGAAGTCTGCGGGTTTTTTGAATCAGCATTTCGCTGACTATCGCTGGGAATGACAGCGCGAGAGCGGTTGATGTTTGAAATGATTAGTCACCAGCAACGCCCAATCCCTAATCCCCAGTCACTAGTCATAAGTCACTAGTCACTTATATATAAGGAGACATACATTCATGCACGAACTTTTTGACTGGATTTATTCCATCGTCGTGGCGCTTTTCATCGCCATGATCATTCACATTTTCCTTTTCGTCCCGACAAAGGTGTCAGGGCAGTCGATGTACCCGACGCTGAATAATGGCGAGTACCTCATCGTATCGAAGATCAGCCACGTTTTCCGTGAGACGCCGGAGTATGGAGATATCGTCATCATCGACAGCCGCACGCATCGCGAGCGCTCATGGATGGACGATCTGGAAGAACCGATGAAGAACTACATCGCCATCTTTGACCGCTCGAGCCGTGAGCACAATGTCTGGGTGAAGCGCGTCATCGGCAAGGGCGGTGACACGCTGGCATTCAAGGAAGGCCATGTATGGCGCAATGGCGAGAAGCTGGATGAACCATACATCAATGAACCGATGGAATTTTCTATGGACGGCTCCTATACAGTGCCGGAAGGTACGGTCTTCGTCATGGGAGACAACCGGAACCACAGCTCGGACAGCCGCTTCATCGGACCCGTGCCCGTGGATCATGTCCTCGGTAAAGTTGCGATTCAGTTTTGATGGAACCCCACGATAAAACCGCTCTTTGCACAGAGGGCGGTTTTATCGTGAGGAGAGTGAGCAGCCTCTATGATTCCAGTTACCTTGAAATGCATGACAAAGGGGGGAATGCCCGGTAGCGGATGGGCGCGGAAAAGTGTACAATGAACGTGGAAAATCACGAACATAAAAAGCATCATCAGATTCTTTTCATGGACGAGAGTAAGTAAAGGAGCATAATTATGATTACTGGAGATATCAAACACTTAGAAAACTACAAAAAACAGTTGCCGACATTCATCTACGAGTGCCTGAAAGAAGTTGCGGCATTTGATTTCACTGCGGTGCCTGACGGAAAGTACAAAATCCATGGCTGCGACATGGGTGTGGACTCGCCTGTGACCGAGCCGGCGGCGGATAGAAAGCTCGAAGGTCATAAGAAAATGATCGACATCCAGTACGAAGTGGAAGGTGAAGAAGAATGGCTCGGTGTGGAGACGATTTTCGAAGCGGGAGAGTGCATCGAGAGCCATCCGGAGCGTGACCTCTATTTCTATGAGTTTTCGCCCAAAGGCGAGTCGAAGGTGTACTTTGAGACAGGCCGTTTCGCAGTCTTCTTCCCAGAGGATCTCCATCGTCCGCTCTGTCAGGGGGAAAGCGGAAGCTGCCAGCTCCGCAAAGCGGTCGTGAAGGTGCCGGTGGAGTTGGTGACTGGGGACTAGTGACTGGTGACGGCAGCTACTCTTGCGCTGTCATCCCGACCGAAGTGGAGGGATCTTTCTTGCAGACCGGTCAACATCGAGTGCGGGATAGCCGCGAAATAGAGCACCCAGGCGTACTTTTCTGCATGGCAAATGACTGCTGATTACCGCAGAGCAAGAAAGATTTCTCGACTACGCTCGAAATGACGATACGAGAATCCCATTATCTAAGGAAACGCTGATTAAATCTGACAACGATTTAATCAGTGTTTCCCTAAAATTGCGGCGAAGCCGCCACCTTTATTCCTAATTTCTCATTCAAGCGAGGCTTTCAAACGGAATCAAAGGGCAGCACGTCCCCGGGGATAACCCTGAAGTTTGAAAGCAGGCATTAGGGATTAGGGATTAGTGGCTAGGGATTAGGCGCTTTGAGTGACTGGTAACTAGTGACTCGTAACTTGAATACGACTTTCTGGCATCGCTCTATTTATATTTCGCGGCGCTTTCATAGTATTATGCGCCGCACCATCCCTGTTGAACCTCTTGAACCTATAGAACCTGCGGAACATCTTTCGCACGCAATCAAGGGACAAAACGTCCCCGGGGTTAACACTGAACCTTTCAATCTTCTTCTTGACTTACAGTCAATTCTTTGCTATCATATTCTATATTCGATTACTAACGATTTTTACAGTATCGCACGATGAAGGCGATATGTGTAAGGGGGCAGAGTATGAAGTATAAAAAGTTTTTAGCAGCTGCCATGGCGGCAGGCTTTTTGCTTTCTGCCGGCATGATGACCGGCGGATGCGGATCGGCCAAACAGCAGCAGGGGCAGCAGCAGGCGATGAAGGTCACGACTTTCAAACCGTTCAAGTCGGACACGCCGATCCAGAGAGAGTATGCCGGCTCCATCATGGCCTTACAGGAAGTGCCGGTCCGCTCGAAAGTATCCGGTACAGTCATGGAAAAATACGTCAAGGGCGGTGACCATGTCACAGAAGGGCAGCCGCTCTTCCGTCTCGATACGCGCACCTATTCCTCCTCTCTGGCAGCCGCAGAGGCGCAGGTCGCGCAGGCTTCGGCTACCTATGAAAATGCGAAGCGCGATCTGGCCCGCTATGAGCAGCTGATCGCGACGGGAGCGATTTCCCGGCAGGCTTATGATGCACAGAAGGCAGCGACAGAGTCCTATCAGGCCGTTGTCGAAGCAGCCAGGTCACAGGCAGCGATCGCATCGGATAATCTCTCCGATACCATCGTGACAGCTCCCTTCACCGGGACGCTCTCCATGGATGATGTGAATATCGGTACCTTCGCTTCGGCAGGACAGACGCCGCTCGTCACGATTTCCTCGGCAGATCCGCTGTATGTTCAGTTTGATATGTCAGAAAGCGAATACCTCTCGCTCACCAAGAATAAGAGCGGCACAGAGACGCTCGGGGATGCCCTGAAGCTGCGCCTTGCCGATGGCTCCATCTATCAGGAAACGGGCAAGATCGTCCAGATCAATCCGGGGCTGACCGGCGGGCAGCTGACCATGAAGGCAGCCTATGCAAATCCGGATAACCTACTCGTCCCGGGCATGTACGCGACCGTTGTTTCTGATGCAGAAATAGCCAAGGGAAGCATCCTGGTACCGACCAAGGCATTAGTACAGCTCCTGAACCGCGATATGCTCGATGTCGTCGTCGATGGCAAGGTCCAGCAGAAGGCAGTCAAGCTCGGGGCGACCTATGGCATCTATACCATCATCGAAAGCGGCATCGATGAAAATGATGAGATCATCGTCGAAGGCCAGAATAAAATCCGTGTCGGACAGGCAGTCGCTCCGGAAGAAACCACGCGCGAGGCTTTGGAACAGGCGGCGATCAAGGCCGTTTCTGTGCAGCATGGCACGGCAGATGCTAAGAAATAAGGGGAGGAGCTATGGCAAATTTCTTTATTAAACGCCCTATCTTTGCTATCGTCGTGGCTCTTGTCATCACGATCGCCGGGGCACTCTGTATTTTCTCACTGCCGATCGACCGCTATCCGAAGATCACGCCGCCGCAGGTCTCTGTCCAGGCGACCTATCCGGGCGCGGATTCTGAAGTCGTAGCGCAGACGGTGGCCGCGGTCATAGAAAAGAATGTCGTCGGTGCCGAGGGCTTCGATAATATGTCTTCGACATCGAATTCGAACGGCTCCTATTCACTTTCGGTCCAGTTCCTGACGGGGACGGACTCGGATATGGCGACCATCCGTGTACAGAATGGCGTCACGGCTGCGGATGCCGCTCTTCCTGATACGGTCCGCTCCATCGGGGTCACCACAAAGAAATCTTCGGGGGATATGGCACTCGTCGTTGGCCTGCTCTCGCCGAATGGCACGTACGATGATGTCTTCCTGAAGAACTATTTCTCCATGAACTATCTGGACGAGCTGAAGTCCATCAAGGGCGTCGGCAACGTACAGGAATTCGGCTCTGACTTCGCGATGCGTATCTGGATGGATCCGACGAAGATGTCGCAGAATAAAATCACCGCGAGCGAGGTCATTGCTGCCGTTTCTGCGCAGAACAAGCAGATCGCGGCTGGCAACATTTCCAGTGCGCCGGTCGATCAGAATGCTTCCTTCCAGTACATCATCACGGCGAAGGGGCGTCTCGTGACAGAAAAGGAATTCGGAGATATCGTTCTTCGCACCAATGATGATGGCTCCATGCTCCGCCTGAAGGATGTGGCCCGTATCGAGCTCGGCGCAAAGGACTACAGCTTCCTGTGCCGTGCGGCGGGACAGGAGTCGGTGATCCTCGCCTTCTCTCTGACCGATGATGCGAATGCACTCGAAACTCTGGGTGCGATCAAGGAAAAGCTCAAAGAAGATGCGAAGAGCTTCCCGGATGATATGACCTATGTCATCTGCGCGGATAACACGGACTTCATCTATGCCTCCATCAAGGAAGTCATGCATACCTTCGTCGAAGCGCTCCTCATCGTAGCGCTGATCGTGTACATTTTCCTGCAGAACTGGAGATCCACGCTTATCCCGATGATCGCGGTCCCTGTATCACTCTTGGGTACGTTTGCGTCCTTCCTGCTTCTCGGATTCACCATCAATACCCTGACGCTTTTCGCGATGGTTTTGGCCATCGGGCTGGTCGTCGATGACGCGATCGTCGTCATCGAAGCCGTCGAGTATGAAATGCGCTACAACAACCTTGACCCGAAAGAGGCGACTGTCGCTGCGATGCAGAAGGTACAGAGCCCGGTTATCGGCGTCGCGGTCGTGCTGGCTGCGGTTTTCGTACCGGTCGCTTTCCTTGGCGGGATCATGGGTATCCTCTACAAACAGTTTGCTCTCACCATTGCGGTCTCTGTCCTGATTTCTGCTTTCGTCGCGCTGTCTCTGACTCCGGCGCTCTGCGCCGGCCTCTTGAAGCCGCCGAAGAAGCAGAATAGGAAAAGCTTCCTCGATCGATTCTGGGATACTTTCAATGACGGTTTCGACCATATGGTAGAAATCTATGGGGCGATCCTGCAGAAGATGGGACATGCGATCGCTGCCCCGATCATCGTCCTTGTCGTCATCACGGTCGCAGCCTTCGGTATTTTCTTCAAGCTGCCGACGGCATTCCTGCCGCAGGAAGATAACGGCTTCTTTATCACGGCGTTCTCTCTGCCCGAAGGCTCTGTCAATGTCAGAACGAATGCAGCCATCACTGATTACCTTGATTATATGGGAAAAGATCCGGCGATCGAACAGTCGCAGGGCATCACCGGCTTTGATATTTTGTCCGGCGGGCAGAAACCAAATGCAGGCCTTTCCTTCATCAAACTGAAACCGTGGGATGAACGTAAAGCGCCAAACGAACAGATCAATGCCATCATGGGCAAAGCCATGGCGTATGGGGCGACCCATCCGGATGTATCTTTGATGGCGCTGAATCAGCCTCCGATTCCAGGCCTTGGCTCCTCCGGCGGCTTCAGCCTTTACATCATAAACAAGAGCGGCGCATCGGATGAAGAATTCCAGCGCGTCGTCGGAGAATTCCTCGGCGCAGCAAACCAGCGTCCGGAAATCCAGATGGCCTACACCACCTTCCGAAGCGATACACCATCCTACAATTATGATATTGATCGAGAAAAAGCACAGCGAAATGGTGTGGCTGTCGGTGATATCTTCACCGCCCTTCAGGCCTACTATGGCTCTGTCCAGATCAATGACTTCACCATTTATGGACGTAACTTCAAGGTCGTTGCGCAGGCGGATACCCAGTACCGCACGAACCCGGAGGATAACAAGTTCCTGACGGTCCGTGACAATAAGGGCAATATGGTGCCGATTTCCACCTTCATCACTCCGAAGAAATCCAATGCTGTCTCTGTCATCACGCGTTACGACAACTTCCCGGCGGTCAAGGTCGGCGGGCAGCAGAAGGACGGGTATTCCTCCGGGCAGGCGCTTGATGCGCTCGAAGAAACTGCCAATCAGGTCCTTCCGAATGGGTATGGCTTCGAATTTGTCGAATCCTCTGCGCAGGAACGTGAAGCGAGCGGTAAGACCGTATATGCCCTCTCGCTCGGCATGCTCTTCGTATTCCTGTCCCTGGCAGCTCTTTATGAAAGCTGGAAAGTTCCATTCACGGTCATCTTCGGGATACCGACCGGCTTCTTTGGCGCGAGTCTTGCAGCTCTGGCATTCAATGTATATAACGACATTTACTTCCAGATCGGTCTCTTGACCATCATCGGGCTGGCCGCGAAGAACGCCATCCTGATCGTCGAGTACGCGAAAGTTCGTACGGATCATGGTATGGAAGCGCTTCAGGCGGCTGTCGAAGCATCGAAGATCCGTCTCCGCCCGATCCTGATGACATCCTTCGCTTTCATTGTGGGTAACATTCCGCTGGCTCTCTCGACCGGCGCAGGTGCAAATTCCCGCTTTGAAATGGGGATTGCCGTTGTATTCGGTGTGCTTTCCGCCACCATTTTCCAGATCTTCATCGTTCCGATGCTCTTCGTTGTCATTGAACACATTCATGGGTTCAAGAAATCGAAGAAAGTCGTCACCGAAGACTGACAATCGTAAATGAAAAAGAGCCTCGAGCCTTGTGCTCGC
>UQQQ01000067.1 GCA_900543165.1 uncultured Dialister sp.
CTGTATGTCTAAAGATTACCCCCTCTGTGTCCAATTTTAGTTTACCACTTCAACTATAATTAAATATCAAATTAAGATTAACAAAGAACCAGTATTTCAAGGGGAATCTATGAAAAAACAGATTATTGCCATGATGATTGCAGTCGCCGCAGCGGCTTCTGTATCTACGACAGCCGATGCCAGCTGGCTCAGCAAAGTGCTGAACAGCCTGCCAAGCTCCAGTGGGAGCAGCACCAGCACGTCCAGCTCGACCGTCAAGCGTGGCCATCACTGGAGCAAGGTGTATGAGACAGAAAATTATACGATCTACATTGATACCAACTCGATGAAAGCGACGGGAGAAGCACAAAATAGGGAGGTTAGTGGTTGGTTTAAAAGAGAGTACACACCGGAAGGATCTGCTTGGTTAGGAAATAATAGTTCAGGAAAAGTTAAGCCAGACGTGATTACTTATTCTGTATATCAAGCAACATATGATACTTATAAATCGTATTTTTCTATGCCTTGGTACTATTATGATGTAAATGGACATTTGATTTTTAAAGCTAATTGGGCAAGTTCTTTGGGAGATATGTATGATGAAGTTGGATTTGGAGATTATGTTCCGGAAAGCAAGAATGAACAGATCAAAGATATCCTCTTCAATGCTGTAGGCTGGAACTACTAAGAAAGAAAAGCTACGCAGCAAATCCTTATTTCTTTTCAAGCCTTTTGGCATGCTCTGCGCGAATGTCATTCGTGCCATGAGTATAATTGCGATTGGTTTTGTGGTGGGAGCCATTACGCTGGTTCACCTGTCAGATTGCGGCTATATGGAGGCGAAGAGCTATGTTCGCGGGTAAACTGTAACATCTGCGATTTAATCAGCGCGGCCTTAGTGTTTTTCGAAATAAGCAACAACTGATAGAATAAGAGTAAACGAAAAGAAACGCTCTTTGCCCGAAAAAGGCAAAGAGCGTTTCTTTTGGCGGAGCAGGTGGGATTCGAACCCACGGGCCTCGAAAGGCTAACGGATTTCGAGTCCGCCTCGTTATGACCACTTCGATACTGCTCCATGATGAGATGATTTCCGGCGATGGATAAAGAAATCGTCCATGAGTGTCTGACACTTCTCTTTCAGGATCCCGGAAGTGATGTCCAAGGTGTGATTTGCCATACCTTCTCCGATGTGGAAGCACGAGTCGATACCGCCGTAGATGGGATTGGCTGCGCCGTAGATCAGATGCGGGATGCGGGCATTCATGATGGCACCTGCGCACATTGGGCATGGCTCTATGGTAACATAAAGCCGCGTGTCCGTCAAACGCCATTTGGAAAGAAAATGGGAGGCGGCGCGGATGATATTGACTTCTGCGTGGCTGGTGGGGTCGAAGGTGGCTTCGCAGCGGTTGTGGTCAGCAGCGAGTATGATGTCTTTATAGACGAGGACGGCACCGATGGGGATCTCTCCTTCATTATAGGCTTTTTGGGCTTCGCCGAGTGCGATTTGCATGTATTCTGTGTCGGTCATGGGGACTCCTTGGGAAAATACAGGGTTCAGGTTGGCGGGTTCAGGGGTGTGGTGCGGCGCATAACAAAGTGAAAGCGCCGCAGAGTTTGGAATTGATTGGCATATCGCTTACCCGTTATTTTAGCACATTCAGTGTAGCTATCGTATCCGCGTCAGTTTGAACTCGCTGAAAATGGCTTGCCCTTTCTTTCTGAAAAAATCCCATTTCATTCTTTCCTATCTATGGATGGTTGTGCTAAAATAAAGTGAAAATACCTTGAAGGTATAATGACAGAACGGAGGAGAAGAATGGAAGAAGAAAGAAAAGCTGCGAATTTTATCGAAGCGGAAATCAATAAAGATATTGCAGATCATGTCTATGCGAATGATCGGGTGCTGACGCGTTTCCCGCCGGAACCGAATGGATACCTTCACATCGGGCATGTGAAGAGCATCTGTCTCAATTTTGGTATTGGACAGAAGTATCACGGAGAGACGAATGTCCGCTTCGATGATACGAACCCGGCAAAGGAAGAGGTCGAGTACGTGAATTCCATTCTGGAAGATGTGAAGTGGCTTGGTTTCCAGTGGAAGGAACCGGTGCATTATGCATCTGACTATTTCCCGCAGCTGTATGAATTCGCCTGCAAGCTGATCCGCATGGGCCTTGCGTATGTCGATGACCAGACGAGCGAGGAAATCCATGATACTCGTGGTGATCTGAAGCATCCGGGCAAGGAAAGTCCGTACAGAAACAGAAGCGTCGAAGAGAACCTGAAGCTTTTCCAAGAGATGAAGGAAGGCAAGTACAAGGATGGCGAAAAGGTGCTTCGCGCCAAGATCGATATGGCTTCGCCGAATATGGTGATGAGAGATCCGGTCATCTACCGCGTACTGCACGCGACGCATCATAGAACGGGGGATACCTGGTGCATTTATCCGCTCTATGACTTTGCACATCCGCTCTCTGATGCCATCGAAGGGATCACACATTCCATCTGCACGCTGGAGTTTGAAGAACGCCGTCCGCTTTACAACTGGTGCCTGCAGGCATTCGACGGGCCGGAAAAGCCGCGTCAGATCGAATTTGCCCGCCTCAACGTGACGACGATGATCACGAGCAAGAGAAAGCTCCGCAAGATGGTAGAAGCCGGCCTCGTTTCCGGGTGGGATGATCCGCGTATGCCGACCATCAGCGGGATCCGCCGCCGAGGCTACACGCCGGAGTCTCTGCGTCATTTCTGTGAGCTGGTGGGGGTCGCCAAAGCGGACAATCTTGTCGATATCGCGCAGCTGGAATACTGCATTCGTGAGGATCTGAAGGCGAAAGCTCCACGCCTCATGGTGGTCGTCGATCCGGTGAAGGTCGTCCTCACCAACTATCCGGAAGGACAGATCGAAGAGATGACGATGGAGAACAATCCGGAGGATGCTTCGGCTGGAGAGCGTCAGGTACCATTTGGCAGAACTCTCTATATCGAACGGGAAGACTTCATGGAAACGCCGGTGAAAAAATTCTTCCGCATGACACCAGGCAAGGAAGTCCGCTTCAAGGGGGCTTATATCGTGAAGTGCGAGGATGTCGTCAAGGATGCAAATGGCGATATCGAGGAAATCCACTGTACGGTCGACTTTGATACGAGAAGCGGCACGCCGGGGGCGGATCGCAAGGTAAAGGGGACGCTCCACTGGGTAGCCGCTGATACAGCGGTCGATGTGGAATCCCGTCTCTATGACTACCTGATCCCGCCGGATGATACGGATGATGGCCGCGATTTCATGGAAAAAGTGAATATCCACTCTCTGGAAATCAAGCACAGCAAGGCAGAGCCGGAAATCAAAAAGTACAAGGTCGGAGATCGTTTCCAGTTCCTCCGAAAAGGTTACTTCATCATCGACAAGGACAGCACGGAAGATCATCTGGTCTGCAACCGCATCGTAGGTCTGCGTGATACCTGGGCGAAGCTCGCCAAGAAGGACGGCTGATATGAAGATGTGGAAAAGCGTTTGCGCCGGACTTCTCGTGGTAGCCCTGCTGCCGATGTCCTCTCTGGCAGCGGAGACGCTGGATCTCAAAGGCATCGGGCGGATGACGGTGCCAAAGAATGTAACCTTTGAAAAAAGCGCGCAGGCCGCGCTGCCCTTCCTTTCCGCAGGGGGGACGGAGCGATTCTTTTTGCGGCGCGGTATGACGAGCAGTGTGTATTACACGATGACCTATGCGAATCCGCCGGATTTCAGCTATGGCTGGGCGATGTCGCATAAGCTCGGGGTGTCTTATCTTCTCGGCATCGGAGCGGTGAATCATAAAGATGATCCGGCGGAAGAGCAGCTCGATCTCATCGCGGCTGATCTCAATGAAAAGCTGATAGCGGCCGGAGCCTCTTTTGAGGGAGAAGCACCTCTGGTAAAGAGCAGGGATAAGAAGCATCTACGCTATGAAGGCTCTGTCGTCATCACGACGAAAGAAAAGGATATCACCTACCATGAGGCGTATCAGATCGTCCTTGCCTGTGATGGCTATTTCACGACGCTCGGTATCATCAATACAGATGCGGATCAGAAGGAGCTTACCGCGTCGGTGAAGGCCATGGTGCAGAAGAGAAAACTCCCTGAAAAGGTCAGGCTGCTCGATCTGACAAAACGTGGGACATCCTTGACGGAGTGGGAGTGAATCAAAGCGGCAATCATCATTGACAAGGTGGCTTCAAACATTTAATATGTAAGTGTAGTAAATTCAGGGAAACATGGATGCCATGGCGGCATCAGATTTCTCAGATGTACTGGTATGTAATAGGAGGAATTCCAAATGGCAAAAGTAGCAATCGTATACTGGTCCGGTTCCGGCAACACAGAAGCTATGGCTCAGGCTGTAGAAGAAGGTGCTAAGGCAGCTGGCGCAGAAACGACCCTTTCTTTCGTTTCTGACACCACAGCTTCCGATGTAGCAGCTTTCGATCACATCATTCTCGGCTGCCCGGCTATGGGTAATGAAGAACTGGAAGAATATGAATTCGAACCATTCTTTGCTGAACTGCTTCCGCAGCTGAAAGGTAAAGTTGTCGGCATTTTCGGTTCCTACGCTTGGAATCAGGGCGACTGGATCGAAAACTGGAAACAGCGTTTCACCGATGAAGGCATCGAACTCGCTGCTGAACCGGTCAAAGCTTACAGCTATCCGGACGACGATGCACTGGCAGCTTGCAAAGCTCTTGGCGAAACCGTTGCTAAAGCGTAATGACTATAAAAAAAGGGCGTTCCGAGGAGCGCTCTTTTTTTATAGTTAGGGAAATGCTGCTTTCTGATTTTGCGAAAGCGGCATAAGTAAAGCGTGGGAGAGTGGTTTTCCCCTCAACCTGAGGAGGTCAAGATGGGACAGAAAGTAGCGATCATTTATTATTCTGCGACAGGGAATACGGAAGCTATGGCGGAGGCTGTCGCAGTTGGTGCTAAAAAGGCAGGAGCTGATGTGCTGCTGGCACCGGTATCGGATGTGGATCCCGTGGAAATCGGTAATACCTGCCACCATATCATTCTGGGCTGCTCGGCCTGGGGGGTGGAGGTGATCGAAGAGGCACAGATGAAGCCTTTCTGTGAAAAGCTGAAGCCCTATCTCAAGGGAAAGATCATGGGCATCTTCGGTTCGTGCGGCTGGAGCCGCGGTGCGTGGCTGAATTCATGGTATAATGAGCTGCACTTTGCCGGAGCCAGATTCCCGGCACATCCGCTCCTTGCGTATGGCTATCCGGATGAGACCGCGCTCCAAAACTGCGAAGAGCTTGGAAAAGCAGTGGCAGAGGCGGAGGAATGACTGGTGACTAGTGACTGGTGACTGGAGACTAGAAGACTAGAAGACGTCAGACTTTCGTGTCGTCATTTCGAGCGATAGCGAGAAATCTTTGTCATTCGCACTCAGGCGGGCGATGTTTGGACCTCCGAAACGGGAAAACTACTAGGGAAACACTGATTCTGCGATTTAATCAGTTTTTCCCTAGCCCCAGTCCTTCGGACACCGCACCCGTTGAACTTTCTGAACCTGTTTGAAACTGTTCAACCGATTTCCACGCATAGAATCAAACAACCAACAAAAGAATCGAAAGGATGATAACCAATGAATTGGGACAATAAATTTGCCAGCGATGTGAAAGCGGTACCATTTTCCGGTATCCGCAAATTTTTCGATCTGGCCAGCTCTATGAAAGATGTGATTTCTCTGGGCGTCGGCGAACCGGATTATGCGGCTCCTGACAAGGTCATCCATGCGTGCATTGACAGCCTGAAGAGAAAGGAAACGTCTTATACGTCGAACTGGGGACTTCTTGAGCTTCGTGAAGAGATCGGAAAGCTTTTTGAAAAGCGGTATGGCCTGACCTACGATCCGCAGGATGAGATCATGGTGACCGTCGGTGTTTCAGAAGCCATCGGCCTTGTCATGACGACTTTCCTGAATCCGGGAGACGAAGTGCTGATCCCTGATCCTGCCTACCTGGCGTATCCGGCCTGCGTTTCCATCGCGCACGGCGTACCGGTCTTGGTACCGACCTATGCGAAGGATGAATTCCGTCTCACGGTGGAGGAGCTGGAGAAAAAAGTCACGCCAAAGACGAAGGCCATCCTGATCGGATACCCGAATAATCCGACAGGAACCATCATGGATAGAGAGTCTCTGGAAAAGGTCGCTGCTTTTGCCAAGGCCCATGACCTCATCGTCATCGCGGATGAAATCTACTGCGACCTGACGTATGAGGGGCAGCATACCTGCTTCGCTTCGCTGCCTGACATGCAGGAGCGCACGATCGTCATGAATGGTTTCTCCAAGTCTTATGCCATGACGGGCCTTCGTATCGGCTATATCTGTGCTCCGCGCGAAGCGCTCGAGGAAATCTATAAGGTGCATCAGTATGAAATCCTCTGTGCTTCCACGACCAGCCAGTATGGCGCGATCGAGGCACTCAGAAACTGCGATGATGATGTAAAAGCCATGTTTGAGGAATATGCGGCCCGCCGTGAAATGATTTATCAGGGACTGGTGGATATCGGCCTGACAGTCTTCAAGCCGAAGGGGGCTTTCTATATTTTCCCAGACATCAGCTGCACCGGCATGGATGATGAAGAATTCTGCGACCGGCTTCTCTCGGAAGAAAAAGTCGGTGTCGTACCGGGTACCTGCTTCGGACCGCAGGGGAAGAATCACATCCGTATTTCCTACGCAGCCAGCCGTGAAAATATCGCCGAAGCGCTCAAACGCATCGCCCACTTTGTGAAAAAATATAAAAAGGCGTAAATATAGGGAACCGCTGATTCAATCACAGGATCAGATTTCATATGGATTTTTATACATAGCGTCGTCGACATCCTCCTTAAATAGCTTGCTATTCGCGCCCTCAGTCTCCTCGCTCTGTAAAAAAATCCAAGAATGAAATCCGATAACGATTGAATCAGCTTCTACAAGACTTTTTATACATAGCTCGCTATTCGCGGCAGGTGATTCCTCGCTATGCATAAAAATTCAAGAGTAAAATCTGAGAGCGATTGCATCGGTGTTTCCTTAATTTGAAAAGAGAGCCTTCCGGGCAGCGGAGGCTCTCTTTTGCTTGACAGATGAGAGGCATGGCACGCATAATACTGTTGTTGGCAGTTTTCAGCTATGACTTGCCAGTCAAGGATCATGGCTTTTTCGATAAAAGGAGAAAATGATGAAGCTACGCATATATCTACTGGCACTCCTGCTTGGCGCTCTCGGTTTTGCGGGATGCGAAGCGGCAGAGCAGAATGCGCGCGAGACGGCTCTTCCTGCATCCGCTGAGGCTGCAGAGGAGAAGACTATAGCGGAGTCTCGTGGGAAAGCGGCGAAGGCGGAGACAGTCGAACCCCCGCTTCTTCCGATCGATGCCTCTCCGCTTGTAGATGATGATTTTGTGCTGCATGGTATGGCTCTGGGCGATCGCGCTTCTTCTCTCATTCGGAAGATGGGGACGCCGGATGCCATCTCGCGTGGTAGTGTGAGTGATACCTATACATGGAAGGACTTCACTGCGCGAGTGAACCATGCCATTACCGAAGAGAGTGCATGGAAGGTCATGGGTAAAACGGCACTGCCTACAGGCCTTACCGAGTATCGCAGTGAGAGAAAGGATCTGAAAACGCTGCGCGGCATTCACGCGGGAAGTTCGCGTGAAGACGTCCTGCGTGTCTATGGTCGCCCTCTTCGCCTTCTTTGGGATGGGGAAAAGAAAGATTTCCTTCTGATCTATGAAGCCGGGGATCAAGAAATTTCTTTCACTATTCATAAGAACGTGGTAAAATCATTGCATGTGTCTTACCTGTCTGAAAAGAAAATGGGGAAGACAGAAACGCAAGAGAGGCATGATTTTTTGCCGAAGAGAGATTTCTCTCTGGCGGGCCTTTCCTTGGGGCAGCGCTTCAAAGACTACTCTTTTATGGAGTGGGAACGAAAGATGATGAATCCCGGAGAGGAAATCTGGTACTATGAGGGCTATGGCGTCCGCATGACAAAGAAGGAGCACTGGATCATAGCATTCTTCCTGACAGATGACCGGATGCTGACGCCTCGAGGCCTTGCCTTGGGAGACGATCAGTCGACGGCAGAAATGCTCTACGGCGCGCCGCACAAGCTGGAACTGGATACCTCCACGGGCAGCCCGCGCACAGCCTATGTGTACTTCTCCCAAGGGCAGAAGGAGGTACTCATCCTCTATTTCAAGAATAAAAAAGTGGATGGCATCGTGTGCGCCGGGAATCCGCAACGAGGCAAGTGACTGATCCCTGATTTATGGTCACTATAGTAGTCAAACAATCTGAGGTGTTACTGTGTACGATTATTTTTGCGCATTTATTGTCGGCGTAGTGGAAGGGCTGACAGAGTATATTCCTGTTTCATCGACGGGTCATATGATCATCGTCGGGCACATGCTGGGCTTCGAGGGGACGCTTGCCGATCTCTTCGATGTCTTCATCCAGCTCGGTGCGATCCTTTCCGTTCTCGTGGTGTACAGAGAAAAATTTACCTTTATCCTGAATACCCATCACTGGTTTCGTACAAAGGGCCCCTCTCTTCTGAATCTGGCCATCGCCATGTTTCCCGCCTGCCTTCTGGGGCTTGTTTTCCATGGATTTATCAAGAATACGCTCTTTGGCCCCATAACAGTCATCATCGGTCTGGTGCTGGGTGGTATCTTCATGATCGCAGCAGAAAAAATGCATAAACATTTTTCTGTGACAGATGTAGACAACATCACATGGAAGCAGGCGCTGAAAATCGGGCTCTTCCAGTGCCTCTCTCTCTGGCCAGGCTTCTCCCGAAGCGGCAGCACCATCGCCGGCAGCCTGCTTTTGGGAATCTCCAGAAAAGCGGCAGCAGACTTTACCTTCATCATGGCGGTCCCGCTGATGTTCCTTGCCTGCATCTATGACCTTCTGAAAACGATCAAGTATCTTGAAATGGGTGACTTTGGCATTCTGGCCGTCGGATTTGTGACCGCGTTCTTCGTGGCGTATGCATCCATTCTTTGGTTCCTGAAATTCCTGAATACTTCGACGCTGACTGGCTTTGCCATCTATCGCTTCATTGTTGCACTCGTTGCGCTCATTTACTTCTGGTGAAAAAGCTCCCGCTTCGGCGGGGGCTTTTTGCGTGGCAGCGGGAAATCTAAGGAAACGCTGATTCAATCGCAGAGTCAGATTTTACAAGAATTTTTATACATGGCTTCGTCATCATCTTCCTTACATAGCTCGCTATTCGCGTCAGATGATTCCTTGC
>UQQQ01000068.1 GCA_900543165.1 uncultured Dialister sp.
GATACACTCCATGATTTCATCAAGTACGGTGTAACATATGTTTGACAAACCAACACGTTTCTCCTGCACTCAATCATCGTGTCTGTTTCCTGCCAGCCCCACCTATGCTATAATGAGAGAAATTTTAAGGAAACACTGATTAAATCGTTGTTCGATTTGACTCTTGCATTTTCATGCAAAGCGAGGAATAATCCTCCTTAAATAGCGAGCTATTTAAGGAGGATTATGACGAAGCGTTGCATGAAGATGCATGTCAAATCTGACTCTGCGATTTAATCAGCGTTTCCTTAATTTCAAAGGAGAAAGTAAGTATGTATTCATGGTTTCTGATCGCACTCACCATCATCTTTGCTGTGATCGTGGCGAAGCTGATTCTGAAAAAGTACAATGCGATCTTTGTATTCTTCGCATCCGGCGTGGTGATCCTGATGGCAGCGAGCCTTTTGACCGGTACACCGATCCTTCCGAAGGGATCCTTGGGCAATGTCTTTCTGGATACCTTCGGATTTCTGACCGCCACCTTCAAGAAGAACATCGCAGGCATCGGCACGCTCATCATGGTCGTCACCGGGTATGCGACCTACATGAAGCACATTGGCGCTTCGACGAAGCTGGCCTTCACCGCGAGTCGGCTCTTGGGCGGGATCTCGAACAAATATCTGATCCTCTCTGCTTTCTATCTCATCGGCATGTGCCTGAAGCTCGTACTGCCGAGTCAGGCGTCGCTGGCCGTTCTGATGCTTGCGACGGTATTTCCTGTCTTCATTGCCCTGGGGATTCGACCCATCACGGCGGCCTCCGTGCTGGCGCTTCTCTGCCTTGACTATGGCCCGAATGACGGCAGTACCCTCTTCATGGCAAATGTCGCCGAGATGAATGTCGTCGACATGTTCCTCCGCTACCAGTACAAAGTCGTGCTCTCCATCGTGCTTGTGACGGCGCTCCTCATTCCCTTCTACTACTGCTACATGGACCGGAAGGATGCGGCCCGGGCCGATGCGGATGGCGAGCTGGGGAAGGGACAGGAAATCGAGAATCCGTCCGTCCCCTTCTTCTATGTGTTCCTGCCGCTCATCCCGCTGGTGCTGGTCTTTGCCGCGCATTTTCTCCCATCCATCAAGATCGACGTCATCACAGCCAACTTCATCGGCTTTGCTGTGACCTTCGTCTGTGAATTCATCGTCCGGAAAGACAGGAGCCGGATCCCATCCGATATGGCGGAAATCTTCAAGGGGATGGCGAATGTTTTCGTCTCCGTCGTTGCGATCATCATTTCCGCCTCCGTCTTTGCAGAAGGCATCAAGATTTTGGGCGGCATCACGATTTTCACGAATATGATCTCTGATATGAAGGGAGCGACCCTCCTCATCATGGCGATCCTGACAGGGATCACGTATGTCTTTGCCATCATCATGGGGAGCGGCGCGGCCCCTTCTTCGCCTTCGGCCCGCTGACACCTGCCGTCGCGGCGAAACTCGGCGTCCCGACGCTGACACTGCTCCTCCCGATGGAGCTTGCGACCTCCATCGGTCGAGCATCGTCCCCTGTCTGCGGAGCCCTCATCGCGATCGCCGGGACTGCCGGACTTGCCCCGATCCGCCTTGCCAAGCGCACCGCTCCGCTCCTTTTCGTCATGCTCATCGTCGACATGATCGCATCGTATATCTTTACGATGTGAGATTTTAGTGACTAGGGATTAGGAGACGTCAGGCCCTCGTATCGTCATTTCGAACGAAGTCGAGGGATCTCTATTGCAGGCAGTGAATCGCAGGATGCATATGTCGGAAAAACGTAGTGCAAGAAAGATTTCTCGACTTCGCTCGAAATGACGATACGGGGACGGCTCAGGAGCACATGTCGTGAAAAAATGCACTTTCGTGTTTGCATGACTGCTGCGGGCATCACTCCCTTATAAGAATCGGCGCGTAAGCGCCGCACCACAACCCTGAACCCTGAAGTTTGAAAGCCGGGATGAGTAGCTAGGGATTAGGGATTAGAAGCCTCAAGTGACTGGTAGCTAGTGACTGGTGACTTGAATACCACTTTCGGGCATCGCCCTATTTATACTCTGCGGCGCTTCTGATTTTTATGCGCCGCACCACCACTCCCCACTCCTCACTTCTAACTAGAGAGCAAAGCTTTCATCCACAATCAAGGGGCGGTACGTCCCACGGGCTAACCCTACACCTTTCCCCCAAAAATTCCCCTATTTTCCTCAAGGAGGTATTCTGCTATGATTCCGAAGAAAGTGATTCTTGACTGCGATCCCGGCTCTGATGATGCTATTGCCATGATGCTGGCGATGAAATCGGACGCCATCGACCTCATCGGCGTGACTACGGTGAATGGGAACCGCATTGTTCCGAAGACCACAGAAAACGCACTGCGTGTGGTGCAGTTCATGAAATCAAGCGTTCCGGTCTATCGCGGATGTGAGGAACCGATCATCTGCAATGAGATCCCGGGCCGCAAGCCCGGCCTTCCGCGCGTGACGCTGAATGACTGCCACGGCGATTTTCTCCCGCTTCCCGCAGCCGAGATCCGGACAGAGAAAGAGCATGCCGTCTTCTATCTTGTGAAGACCCTGATGGAGTCAGAGGGAGATATCTACGTCGCGGCTGTCGGCCCGCTGACGAATATCGCGATGGCGCTTCGCATCGAGCCGAAGATCGCAGGAAAGATCAAGCAGCTCGTCATCATGGGCGGCGGGCACTGCGGTGCCAATGCCAGTCCGGCAGCCGAATTCAATTTCTATGCAGACCCTGAAGCGGCGAAGATCGTCATGGATTCGGCCATCCCGAAGGTCATCCTTCCACTCGATGCTACTTGGCGCGCTTGCCTCTCTGAAGAAAAGTGCCGGGAGCTGGCGCAGCTCGGCACACCGGAAGCGAAAGTTGCAGCGGCTCTTGTCCAGAAACGCATCGATAACCTGAAAGTCAATGATGTGTCGGAGCATAACTATGCCCTTCGTCATCAGGCAGGGACTGTCGCCGGCGCGATGCTCTACCGCTACGATAACCACATGGCCCCCATTCACGATGTCCTCGCTATCGCCTACCTCATCGATGAAAACGTCGTGACGGAGCTCGCGGATGCGAATGTAGACATCGACATCGCAGGCGGCCTCTGCGACGGGCGCATGGTGGCCGACTTCCATAATACGAAGAAAGGGAAAGATCCTGTGACAGCGAAGGTCGCTCTCAATTCCGATGCCGGCCTCTTCACGGATATGCTCTTTGCAGCGCTGGGGAAATAGGAGTGGCTGGTAGCTGGTGACTAGGGACTGGTGACTAGTGACTAGTATTGCGTTCTCTAAATGATGGACATTTAATCAGCGCTTCCTTATATCAATTAGCAAATCAGCTCTTTTATAAAATGAGGGGTATTGGAGCGTTCTATGAATGGTGCGACCCTTCCGCCACTTCTCATTTCTAATTTCTTATGCAAGTGGAATATTCAAACGCAATCAAAGAGTGGTACGCCCTTTGGGCGAACTCTGCATCCCCCAAAATAAACGCATGACACATATCATCTGTGTCGTGCGTTTTTATTTGCCGGAAATGACAATTTTTCTGCCCTTGAAAACACTATATAGACAGAAGGAGGTGAAGAGAGATGAATGACATGCTGGAACGGCTGACGGACGGATTTCCCGTGAAGCTGATGGGAGGGATCCTTTTCCTGACCTTTGAGAAACAGCTGGCGATGCTCCTGCTTTTTGGCATCCTGATCTTCCTCGACTGTCTCACGCGCTGGATCGCGATCAGCCATGCGCATCTGGTATCCTGCGGCAGGCAGCCGACTTTTCTGGAGGCGGTCTATGGCATCCGGGAGGCGCGCAGGCAGCGCCTGATTTCCAGTGAAATCATGAAGAAGCGGGGGACGGAGAAGCTCATCCTTTATAACCTCTGCGTGGCAGCGGGGATCGTGAGCGACGCACTTCTCGAAGAAGCGGGAACATCCACGGGCGGTATGGCCGGGATCGTCGTGAGCTATCTGGCCGCGACGGAAGCGCTTTCTGTCATCGAGAATCTGTCGGACGCCGGCGTCTCATCCATGACAGAGCTTTTGAAAAAGCTGCGGGGGAGATAGTGACTGGTGGCTGGTGATTGTGGACTGGTATTGTATTTCCCTAATCCCTAATCCCTAGTCACTATTAGTATCAAAAAGGAGAAAAATATGTACAACACAGGAATCGATGTATCGGAACACAATGGGGCGATGGACTGGGAGGAGATTCGCAGGGCGGGGATTTCCTTCGCCATCATCCGTCTCGGCTGGGGACGGGGGCATCTGGATCGTCTCTTTTACGAGCACATCAATGGCGCACTCGCCGCGGGGCTGCCGGTCGGGGTCTACTACTACAGCTACGCGGATACGCCAAAGGCAGCGGAGAATGAGGCGTGGTTCACCGTGCATGTCCTCACAGACTGCGGGCTTTTTTCGAAAAAACTGCCGCTTGGCGTCTGGTATGACATGGAGGATGCGGACGGCTGGAAGGCGGCGCGGGGGCTCGTGGAGCCTTCGCTCATCACGGCAATGTGCGGCGCGTATGTGGATTTTTTGAAGAGTGCGGGCTATCCCGCCGGTGTCTATGCGAGCTATGACTGGCTGACGCGGATGATTTGTCCGGAGAGAGCTTCCAGCTGGCCGCTCTGGTGCGCGCAGTGGGGAAGCAGCTGCGACTTTCCTGAGGCGTTCCTCTGGCAGTATACCGATCAGCTGGATATCGGAGGGCATCGGCTGGATGGGGACAGGATTTTGGGACTCGGGACTAGCCCGCAGGGCATATTGCCTGTTGATTTCGTTTGAAAATTTCGCTTGAATGAGAAATGGTGGCACGGCGCATAAAAATATGGAAGCATCGAAGAGTATGGATGGTGGCGATGCCCGAAGATGGCATTTCAGTCACCAGTCACTCGAGGTTCCTAGTCCCCAGTCCCCAGTCACTAGTCCCCAGTCACTTTTAATCCGTATTTCCTTACATTTTTCCTCTCACTCGCACATCACATCCCAGAGATCTCTGAAGCGGATGACGCCGTCTTCCGTGCGAAGTCTTCGATAGACGGGATCGACTTCGACGATGGTGGTGCGGGTATGGGCGTAGCCATTTCCTGTAAAATAGGTGATGGCGACGGTGTCGCCCTTCTTAAGCTCGAGCAGAGCGTCGTTCAGGGCGCGGGCGCGGTCTTCGGTGATTTCTCTTCGGGCGGCTCGCCGGATTTGGGCGGCCGTCACTTGTTCGGCGTAGCCGCGCAGGCCGTTGAACGGCATGAACTGCGCGGCTCTTTTTCTATCAGGCATGGTGACCTCCTATCAGTGTATTTCTGAGGCGCAGCGTCGCCTTGGGCATATAGTCGATCCCGCGAAGCATGGCATTTTTGCCATGCTTTTTTTTGATTTCGATCATGACCTTCTCGATGGCGCGCTCTTTCGCTTCGGCTTTGGCATCGCCGAAAAGGCTCGTCTCCTCATAGCCTTCGCTGGCGGGCGCGAGACGGCCCAGACTGAGGTTTAGCGAGCGGATGGGGATCTCTCGGCGGACTTTCGCCTCATAGAGCGCAGAAAAAGCGCTCTGGATGCGGCTGGGGATGTCGGTCCAGCCGGGAAGGCGGCGGCTTCCGCCAGAGGAGGCGCGCTCTTCTCCTGCGTAGCCGATGCGAAGGCTGATTTCCCTTGTGACCAGCTCTTTTTCCAGAAGTTCTTGGATCAGTGTCTCTGCCATTTCATGGAGAAGGATGCGGGCGTCTTCGCTGGTGTAGTTCGTAAAGAGGATCTGTCCGGTGGAAATCGAGCGGGACTTCGGCGCATAGGTGCGGATATCGGACAGCGTGCAGGGCTCACGACCCCAGGCATGGTCGATGAGAGCGGCGGCATTTTTCCCGAAGAGGCGGTAGAGCATCGCCTCAGGGATGCGCGTGATGCCGTATAGGTCGTAGACGCCGATCTTGGCAAGACGGCGCGCGGTGCCGCCCGCGATCTGCCAGATGTCGGTGATGGGACGGTGATGCCACATGATTTCCCGAAAGGATCTTTCGTCCAAGACGCCGATGTGTGAGGGGACATGCTTGGCAAGGATGTCCATCGCGATCTTGGCAAGGAAGAGATTCGTCCCCACGCCGGCGGTCGCGCAGATGCCCGTCCTTTGGTAGACCTGATTCATGAGGGAAATCGCCATTTCCACAGGCGTCTTGTCATACATGGCTAGGTAGGGCGTGACATCCATGAAGCACTCGTCGATGGAGTAGGGGAAAATGTCTTCCGGTGCGAGAAATTTCAGGTAGATCTTGTAAATCACGGTAGAAACGTCCATGTAGTACTGCATCCGTGGCGGTGCGATGAGGTAGGGAATACCGCTCGGGATCTCGAAGAGGCGGCAGCGGTTCCGGACGCCGAGCGCTTTCAGCGCGGGGCTGACGGCGAGGCAGAGCGCGCCCATCCCCCGCGCCTGATCGGCAACGACCAGATTCGCCGTGAAGGGATCCAGCCCGCGGTCCACGCACTCGACAGACGCGTAGTAGCTCTTGAGGTCGATGCAGAGGTAGCTGTGATTCATTTCTTTCTCCTTCCTGCTATAAGGATACGCGATAATCTGTTCGCGGACTAGAGAACGCCAGATTAAGAATGAGGCCAATCAAAAAACTCACGAACCGGAAAAGGTTCGTGAGTTTTAGATTGGCGATGATAGCAGGTTCTTCTACCTTCTGCTCGCCCATTTCCATCCGTAGTACCCGATGACCGTATAGAGGATCACGATCGAAAGATGACAGGCAAGGAAAAGGCAAAGTGTCGTAGGCGGCCGCGCCAGCGAGCGCACGGGAATAAGCAAGAGGCGGCTGCCCAAGGCATACAGGAAAGAACTGTATACCCCTGCTGCCGCGAGGATGAGCGCCGCGGCGTGGCTCATCAAGGAGGCCAGCGCCGTATCCGGTATGTGCATGGCCCGTTTCATCTTCGCCCAGATCCCCTGCCAGTGGATACCGAGATGGAGTCCCATCACAAAGAGCATCAGGAAGCCAAAGAGGCGGTGCAGTCGATGCACCCAGAGCGGCGGGTGGATATTGAAAATCGGCATCGTGTGCGAGAAGGAGAGCCCCGTCAGCATGACGCCCAGGAAAAGGAAGAGCAGAAGCAGATCGATACCGGTCATGACGATGCGCTGCTTGGGCCAGCGCCCACGAAAGAGGGCAGGGTACCACCTCGCATTCCAGATCGTGTGGAGAAGAAAGAGCGCGGTAAAGACAAGGGCTAACATCTCATGACCGAAATTGTGGACGTAGCGGTAGTCCAGCAGCAGGAGAAAAACAAAGAGCATCGAGGTATCGACAAGCATTCGTTTGTTCATGGCATTCTCCTTTCGGGTGACTGGTGACGTCCCTAATCACTAGCTTCTAATCCCTGCTTTCAAACTTGTGGTGGAGGCTTCCCCATGTGGGAAAGGCAGCGATACGAAAACACCGCTATCCTCGAAACAAAGCCTTCCCCATGCGGGGAAGACTTAAGCGGAGCGACGCTTCGCGTCGATTTTTTTATAAAAGCGCGTTGCCCGAAGGTGGTATGTAAGTCACCCGTCAAGATCCCAGCATCATATGCGAAGTCGCCTCGGCAGCGATCGTTCCGTCTTCTTTTGTGATCTTCGCGCTCATGACGATGAGATGCCCTTTCCGGCGGACCTCCTCGCAGGTGATGAGGACCGTCTCTCCGATGAGGATCGGATGACGGAAACGGCTCTCCATCTTGCCTGTATAGGCGGGAATACCGTCTTTCAGGAAGAGATAATTTCCCATCACCTCATCCATCAGCGTCATGATGAGACCGCCATGCATGCGGTCATTGTAGCTCTGGTGTTCGCGAGAGGGTGTGAAGAGGGAGAGGCATCCCTGCGGCAGCGGGAAGAAATGCAGGTGCAGACCGATGGGATTCTCCGTCCCGCAGGCAAAGCACATATTATACGTCGGATTTCTCGGCCATTCGACGAGCGTGATCCCAAGCCGCGCCTCTTCCCGGTGGAGCAGCGCCGTCTCTTTTTCGTTCAGTGGAAATGGATGATTCATGAGCAAGACCTCCTTTACCTATATTATAGCATTATCGCTGAACTAAAAAATAGTTCCAGCGCTCCGAGCCGATAGTTCAACTCCATCCGCATAAGCAGAACATCTATTCTGCTTATGCGGATTTCTTATGCCGTTACACGCCGCTTACAGCCATCGAAGGCGATTGGAAAGGAAATGGATGTTCTGCTATTCTGAGTGTATCCGGAAATACAAAAGAGAGCGCGCTCCGGAAAGAGAACGCACATGTTCGACGAAAAACAGAATCAGAAAGACATCTGTCGGGCGCTTGCCTGGCAGCACGGGGACAAAGACGCCGCCGAAGCCCTGCTTCAGCAGTACCAGCCCCTCATCCGAAGCATCCGGCAGAACTTCTGCCGAGATCTTTCTTACGAAGACCTCGAGCAGGAGCTCATCCTTCATTTCTTAGAACAGACCGCCTGCTACGATCCGAAGAAGAATCCGAGCTTTGCCGGCTACATCACGCCCCGTCTCAGATGGTATCGGATGAACCGCATCCGTAAGGAAACGACACGCGAAGACCACGAAGAGCTCACCCTCGAAGACCAGGCCGAAGGCACTTCGCTTGACGACTACGGCGAGGCGAAGGCCACGCTCGAAGACGTCGCCCGCCTCGCCCGCCTCGCCCGTCTCACCGAGAAGCAGAAGCCCGTCTTTTTCCTTTGGATGCAGGGGCTGACGCCCATGGAAATCTCCACTCGCACCGGCGACAGCCTCCCGTCCATCACAAGAAAGAAACAACGGATCCAAAGGCAGCTGTCCAAGTATGCCAAGGAAATCAGGGGATTGGTGGCTGGTGACTAGTCACTCGCGGCTCCTAATCCCTAGCCACTCATTCCTGCTTTCAAACTTCGTGGTTCAGGGGGAAAAA
>UQQQ01000069.1 GCA_900543165.1 uncultured Dialister sp.
CGCATTTCGTCATCCTGAGCGGAGAAAAACGTCGTATGTTAGGGAAACGCTGATTCAATCGCAGAGACCGACTTGGCATGTATTTTCATACAATGCTTCGTCATAACCCGCCTTAAATAGCTTGCTATTCGCGGCGGCTTATTTATGGGGCGATGCCCGAAGGCCTTATGAGATAACGCTATTCTCGTACCGTCAGCCTTCCCCTCGAGGGGAAGTTGCCCCGTAGGGGCGGATAGGGCACTGGCGGTAAGAAAGACAGATGAGGAAATCGGAGAAGTGCGCGGTACATATAGGGAAAGCGTGTGTTCCTCGCCGCGAATGGCAAAGATTTCTCGCTTCGCTCGAAATGACGATACAGGAGAGACGGATGTCTCCCAGTCACTAGTCACCAGTCACTAAAAACCTAATTAAATACTTTCTTCGGATGAATGACGCCTCTCTCTACACTGGCAGTGCCGAGGAAGCGGGGGCCGCAAAAGGCGGCGGCGACTTCCACAGGCTTTTCTCGTGTGCGAAGGCGTTTGCCCAAGAGGAAATCGGCGGCTTCTTTCTCATCGAGCGCAAGGAGCGGCAGAGCGGAAAGGAACGGGCGCAGGTCGGTCATGAGCGCACCTTCCGGATCCGCTTCGATTTCTTCCAGCGTCTTGGCTTCGGCGATAGAGAAAGGCCCCATCTCGCTGCGCAGAAGAAAGGACATGGTGAGCGGGCATCCGGCTGTTTTCCCCATGTCGCGGCCGAGCGCGCGGATGTAGGTGCCTGCCGAGCAGGTAACGGAGAGACGGAGGAGCGGCGGCTTGACCTCACGGAAGATCAGATCGTAAATGGTGACAGGACGGGGAGGAAGCTCGACGGCATTTCCTTCACGCGCCAGCTTGTAGGCGCGCTCGCCATTCACCTTGATGGCAGAGTAGGACGAGGGACGCTGGAGGATGTCTCCTTTGAATGATTCCGCAGTGCTTTCCCAGATCGAAGGATCGGCAGGGATCTCCCCCGTCTCCACCACGGTCCCTGTCACGTCCTCGGTGTCAGTGGCAAGGCCCATCAGAAATTCCGCTTCATACGTTTTCCGATGGATCGGCGCGTACTCGATGAGGCGCGTCGCGCGCCCCAAAAAGACAGGGAGCACGCCCGCCGCCATGGGGTCAAGCGTCCCGCCGTGGCCGATCTTCTTCTGCCCATAGATGCGCCGCAGACGCGCTATCACGTCGAAGGACGTCATCCCCGCCGGTTTCAATACATTCAGTACGCCGTCCATCAGAGATACTTCTCCGCGACAGCCATGAATTTCTTCTCCGCTTCTGTAAAGTCGCCTTCGATGGTGCATCCGGATGCCTTCCAGTGACCGCCGCCGCCAAATTCGCCGGCAAGCTCCGCGACATTGGCATAATTTTTGGAGCGCAGGGAGACACGGGTCTCGCCCTCTTTGCGATACTTGAAGAGTGCGGCGATCTCGCAGCCGCGGATGCAGCGCGGGATGGAGGCGTAATAGTCGGAATTTTCTCCATCGAGCGCCATGGCGTCTTGATCCATGTATGCGATGACGATCTTTCCATCGGCATAGGAGTGGACCGTCTTTGCCACCAGCTCGTAGCAGTGCATGGCTTCGATGGACTTCTCTTCGAGATGATTGGAAATATAGGATGGGTCAGCCCCCATCGCAACGAGCTGGCTCGCCATCAGGAGCGTATGCGGCGAGGTACAGCTGAATTTGAAGAAACCACTGTCCGTGCCGATGCCCATGTAAAGTGCATTGCAGGTGTCTTCGTCCATCTCGATGCCTTCGTCGAAAAACATTTCCGCAAGCATTTCCGCTGTCGCCGCATAGCGATACTGCAGATAGAGGAGATCGGTGAAGCGTTCATTCGTGCGATGATGGTCGATGGAGAGCGAGTCGATGTCCCGTGGGAAATCAAAATTTCCGCCGCGTTCCAGATTGGAAAGATCCGTGAAAACGATCGCATCGTAGTCCCTTCCTTCCGGGATCGATGTATGAACGAGCGCGGAGGCCTTCACGAGCGTGTACACCTTCGGTACCGGATCCGGAAGCAGCATGTCCGCCTCCTTCCCCATGGACACGAGGACATTGTGCAGCGCACAGATAGAGCCGACATCATCTCCATCCGGATGTTCGTGACCGACCAGCAGGAAGCGCTTGTGGGATTTCAGAAAATCCATGGCCTCCTTCTTGCCGATCTCTTTGGCATGGTTCATTGCAAGGCTCATTCTTTCACCTCATCCTTATGAATCTTCTTCAGAAGGCCATCGATATGCATGCCGTAGTCCAAAGAGGCATCTTCAGAAAATGTGATCTCCGGCGTGTAGTAGATCTTGAGACGCTGCCCGAGCTCACGGCGCACGAAGCCGCGGCTCTTATTCAGCGCATCGAGCGATGCTTTCTTCTCTTCCGGTTTGCCGAAAAGGCTAACGTAAATGGTCGCTTCGCGCAGATCGCCTGTCACCTTGACTTCGGTCACCGTGACAAAGCCGATGCGCGAGTCTTTCAGATCATGAAGGAGCATCTGGCTCACTTCCTGCTTGATAAATTCCTGTACTTTGCGTACTCGTAATTCGGACATAGTAAGTACCTCGCTCTCTGGAAATACGATTCGAACATGTGTCGAGTGTAAGGGTTGTGGATTCAGGGTTCAGGGCTCAGGGTTAGCCCCTGGGGCGTACTGCCCTTTGATTCCGTTTGAAAGCTTCGCTTGAATGAGAAATTAGAAATGAGAAATGCGAAATGGTGGTGCGGCGCCAGATCCTTCGACTCAGTTCTCACTGTTCCGCCTTTACATGATCGAACATCCGACATTTCACTCCGCTCAGGATGACGAAATGCGCCGCGAAGCATAAATAATGGCGATGCCATGAGCTGGCATGCCAGTCACTAGTCACTTGCGACACCTAATCCCTAGCTACTCATCCCTGCTTTCAAACTTTCTGGGGGTATCCCTTTCCCGTATCGTCATCCCGAGCGTAGCCGAGGGATCTTTCTAGGGAAACACTGATTCAATCGTTGTCAGATTTTACTCTTGAATCTTTATGCATAGCAAGGAATAACCTGACGAGAATAGCGAGCTATTTAAGGAAGGTTATGACGAAGCTATGTATAAAAATTCTTGTAAAATCTGACTCTGCGATTGAATCAGCGTTTTCCTTGCACTGCGGTCAGTATCACATAAGCACCGGCAGAGAAACAACGCCTTGGTGCTACGTATTTCTGCTTTCACACATCCTTCGTTTAGCGGTCTGCAAGAAAGATTTCTCGCTTCGCTCGAAATGACGATACGAGAGTCTGATGTCTCCTAGTCACTAGTCACCAGTCCCTAGTCACCCCAAAACAAAATCGTTCGCCCTTATGAAATTGTAAAGGCGAACGATGTATGCATTATTTCAGTTCAGCAGCTTCTTCTTTCAGTTCGAAGGATTCCAGCTGGTCTCCCTCTTTGACGTCACGATAGCTGTCGATGGCGATGCCGCATTCGAAGCCGGCAGCGACTTCCTTCACGTCATCCTTGAAGCGGCGCAGCGATGCGATCTTGCCTTCATGGATGACGATGCCGTCACGGATCAGGCGCAGCTGGCAATTGCTGGTGATCTTGCCGTCCTGCACGTAGGAACCGGCGACGATGACCTTCGGTGTGTGGATGACCTGACGGATTTCCGCATGGCCGAGGACCACTTCGCGGATGGTCGGCGAGAGCATGCCTGCCATCGCTGCCTTGACATCATCAATGCAGTCATAGATGACACGGTAGAGACGGACATCGACGCCGTCCTTTTCAGCCATAGCACGTGCATTCGCATCCGGACGGACGTTGAAGCCGATGATGAGGGCATTCGATGCGGAAGCGAGCATGACATCGGATTCATTGATCGCACCGACGGCGGAGTGAACGATGGAGATGCGGACTTCTTCGCTCTTGATGGCCTGTAGGGACTGTACGAGCGCTTCGACGGAGCCCTGAACGTCAGTTTTGATGATGACGTCGAGTTCCTTCATTTCCCCTTCCTTGATCTTTTCGAAGATGTTGTCAAGGGTGACTTTCTGGACGCTTCTCTGTTCTTCTTCCTTCGCACGGGATGCGCGGATTTCCGCGATATTTCTAGCCTTCTTTTCATCCATGACGAAGAAGTGGTCGCCGGCTTCCGGCACGCTGTCCATGCCGAGGATTTCGACCGGTACAGACGGTTCCGCACTCTTCATCTTGCGGCCGTTTTCATTGTTCATCGCGCGGACGCGGCCCCAGCTCTTGCCAGCCAGGATGCCGTCACCGATATGGAGAGTACCGTTCTGGACAAGGACGCTCATGACAGGGCCTCTGCCTTTATCCAGCTGGGCTTCGACGACGACGCCGTAGGCTTCGCGGTTCGGATTGGCCTTGAGTTCCTGCATTTCAGCGACGAGGAGAATGTTTTCCAAAAGGTCATCGAGCCCGATTTTCTTCTTCGCGGAAATCGGTGTCATGATGACATCGCCGCCCCAGTCTTCCGCGAGCAGGCCTTCTTTGGCGAGTTCTTCCTTGATGCGGTCCGGGTTGGCACCTGGTTTATCGATCTTGTTGATCGCGACCATGATCGGTACACCGGCATTCTTTGCGTGATGGATCGCTTCGACGGTCTGCGGCATGACACCGTCATCGGCTGCTACGATGAGGACAGCGATATCGGTCAGCTGCGCGCCGCGGGAACGCATGGCGGTGAAGGCTTCGTGACCCGGGGTATCGAGGAAGGTGATCTTATGGTTCTTGTAACGGATCTGGTATGCACCGATGCGCTGGGTAATGCCGCCGGCTTCGTGGAGCGCGACATTCGTCTGACGGAGAGCATCGAGCAGGGTGGTCTTGCCGTGGTCGACGTGGCCCATGATGGTGACGACAGCCGGTCTTGGCTTCAAGAAACGCGGATCATCTTCCGCCGGAATGTACTCGGTCGGATCCGCCGGAGCTTCCGCTTCGATCAGGGTGATGCCGAATTCCTCTGCTAGGATCTCGATGGTGTCACGATCCAGATTCTGGTTGATGGTCGCCATGACGCCGTCCATCATGAGTGCTTTGATGATTTCGCTGACTTCACGCCCGAAAAGCTCTGCCAGCTCCTTGACGGTGACGCTCGGCGGCAGCTCGACTTCTGTCGGGTACGCAGCCACTTTCTTTTCATTCGTGTGCTTCTTCTTCTTGCTCTGGCTCAAAGAACGGGCCATGAGGGAGCCGCCTTCCTTCTCTCTGCGGCTTCTTTCCCAGTCCTTCTTCGTCTTCTTCTTGGCCGGTTTTTCCGTTCTTCTGGTGACCGGCTTCTGCGCGGTCTCTTCTACCAGAGCCGGAGCGGCAGATGCCGGGCGCTGCGGACGAGCCGGACGATCGGTCTTCGGGCGGTCCCAATTTCTATCGTTCTTGAAGCGGTCATTTCTTGCATTACCGCCGGTCTGTCCGTTTCTTGCCCCCTGCGGACGGTCGCCGTTGCGGCCCAAACGATCATTTCTCTGACCGTCTCTCCCCTGCGGGCGGCCTGCCCCATCACGGCGTTCGCCGTTTCTATCATTTCTATCGTTTCTGCCTTCGCTGCGTCCATCGCGTCTCTGGCCGTCTCTTCTTCCATCGCGGCGCACATCCTGACGAGATGCGTCTCTCGCCGGACGGGTCGGACGTTCTGCCGCCTTGGTCTCTGCCTTGGCCGGCTCTGCCTTCGGCGCCGGTTTCGGAGCTTCTGCCGGCTTCACTTCTTCTGTGGAATAGGAAGAGTAGGAAGACTGGCGGGCATTGCCCTTCTTGCCATTCGGCTGACCTGCCTGATCAAAGCGGACGGTACGCATCACCGGGCGCTTTGCCGCCTTCTTCTTTTCCTGAGCGATGTGACGCGCGAGGATGGACTTGCCATTGTCATCCACGCCGGAGAGACGGTTCGTCACATCGACATGACCGACTTTCAAAATTTCAATGACTTCTTTATCTGTCTTGCCAAATTCTTTGGCAAGTTCATAAACTCTGTACTTCTTTTTCTGCATAAGCAGCCTCCCAAGTGTATGTCAATTCGTTAGTTGATTTCGTCATGAGAAAATGGGGTTAATGGTTCAAGGTTCTGGGTTAGCCCCTGGGGCGTGACACCTCTTGATTTCATAAGAAAGAGGTTCAGCGGGTTCTATGGGTATGGGTTCAAAAGGGTGGGCGGTGTTGGCGCGGCGCATAAAATATGAAAGCGCCGAGAAAGTTTGAAACCAGCGGTTTTCTCGTATCGCAAACCTAATCCCTCGCTACTAATCCCTAGCCACTCATCCCTTCTTTCAAACCTCAGGGTTTTGGTGACGGCTTCCCCGCGAATATATACGGGGCGATGCCCGAAAGCGGTATTCAAGTCACTAGCTACTAGCTCCCAGTCCCTAGTCACTCAAATATCCCATTTCCGACTGCCTTCGGCAGCTATCTTTCAGCCAGCGCCTTGTCGATCTTTTCAGCGATCGCGCGGCTAAATCCTTTATCTGTGATGAGCGCCGCTGTGCGTACCCCTTTGCCGAGGGCGCTGCCCAGCCTCTCCTTTTCTCCAAACAGTCTGTAGGAAATATGCGCTCTTTCTGCAGCATTTCTGTACTCATCCTTTGTTCTTGGGGAGCTGTCTTCTGTGATAATGAGAAGAGCTGCTTTCGGAGCTTTCACATTCTTGAGCCCTTCTGCCACCTGTTCATTTCCCGAAAGCAGACGACCTGCCTTCATACAAAGGCCAAGCATGCGGTATACCGGCTCATCCATTCTCGATCTGTTCCTTCAGCGCATCGTACACATCCTTGGATACCGGACGCTTCAGGGATTTTTCCAGACCATGGGACTCGTAGGCCTTGGTGAAGCACTCGATATCATCGCACACGTAGACACCGCGGCCGGATTTCTTGCCCGTGCGGTCAAGCTCGATGAGCCCCGACGGCAAAGCCACGATACGGAGCAGCTCCTTCTTCGGCTTCAGCTCCTTGCAGCCTACGCACATGCGCATGGGGATCTTTTTTACTTTCATTCCTTAGCTTCCTCCCCCATATCGCTTTCGATATCTCCCAAAATGTCATCATCGACATCGGCGCTGTCCGTTTCGCCAAAGCCTTCCTCATTCGCCTGCGTTTCGCTCTTGATATCGATCTTCCAGTTCGTCAGCTTGGCAGCCAGGCGGGCATTCTGACCTGCTTTGCCGATGGCCAGCGACAGCTGGTAGTCCGGTACGATGACATAGGAGGATTTTTCTTCTTCCCATACGGAAACGGAAACAACCTTCGCCGGAGAGAGCGCATTCGCAATATAGATCGCCGGATCTTCGTCCCAGCGGACGATATCGATCTTTTCATCATGCAGCTCGTTCACGATATTCTGTACACGCTGCCCTTTCGGCCCGACGCACGCGCCGACCGGATCGACAGCCGGATCCATTGCATATACGGCGATCTTGGAGCGGGAGCCCGCTTCACGGACGACACTCTTGATCTCCACGGTGCCGCTGTAAATTTCCGGTACCTCCAGCTCGAAAAGTCTCTTCAAGAGGCCCGGATGGGTTCTCGAGAGGATGATTTCCGGTCCCTTCGTGGTCTTTCTGACTTCGAGGACATAGCACTTGATCTTATCATTCGGCTGGAATTCTTCGCCTTCGATCTGTTCTGCGAAAGGCAGGATTCCTTCTACGCGGCCGAGGTCGACAAAAATGGTGCGGGATTCATTCCATTTTACTACGCCGGTGATCACATCGCCTTCGCGGCCGGAGAACTCGTCATAAATGGAGCCTCTCTCCGCTTCGCGCAGCTTCTGGATCATGACCTGCTTAGCGGCCTGCGCTGCGACACGGCCAAAATTCTTCGGTGTCACATCGATGCGGAGCATGTCACCCGCTTCATAGCTGCGGTCGATCTTCTTTGCCTCTTCCACCGTGATCTCATTGATCGCATTTTCAGAGTCTTCATGGATTTCGTCCACGACGGTCTTCTCTTCATAAATTTTATATTCCCCGGTTTCACGGTTGAGAGAAACCGAAGCCTTGGCATTGCTGCCGCTTTCCTTTTTGTAAGCGGTCAAGAGCACCATTTCCAGTGCATCAAACACCATATTTCTATCAACTTTTTTGATCTTGACCAGGGCTTCTACTGCTTCCAATAATACCTTGCCGTCCACGATGAACTATTCCTCCTCGATTAAAACGAAAAATGAAGTCTTACCTGTGAAATTTTATCTCTATTCAATGCGATTTCCTTACCGTCTGCAAGCGTCAGCGCCAGCTCGCCATCCTCGGTGAGCCCTTCCAGATGCGCAGTGAATGCTTTGACACCGCCTGCTTCTCCCAGAGGAGCAAACAGCTTCACATCCACATCGCTTCCCGCATAGCGGCGGAAATCCTTATCTTTCTTCAATACACGATCGAGCCCTGGAGAAGAGACTTCCAGCATGTAGTTATCCGGAATGATATCCTTCTCATCCAGAATCTCGCCCGCCTTCTCACTGATGCTCTGGCAGTCTGCGAGATCCACGCCGCCTTCCTTGTCAATGAAAATACGAAGGATCCAATTCCTTTCACGGACATACTCGACATCGACAAGTTCGATGCCATCCGCATCCAGGATCGGTTCCAGCAAAGCTTCTACGGCTTCTTCGATTGCTTTATGTGCCATGATAAGCCTCCTTGCCTATTTGCAAACAGTGGGCAGTGAACCGGTTGCATGGGCTCTACAGATTCCATACGCTGCACATAGACCTGATCCCCAATCCCTGCCAACTTATTCCATATATAAGAAAAAGTGAGCCGCAGCTCACTCACCAGGAAATTCTATACACATAACTTGCGATACTATTATACCATACGTTGTAAAGGGAAAGCAATAAAAAAGGTTCAGGGTTAGTGTAGGATTACAATACATGTGTTACACATTGAAAACATGAAAAGCGAGATATCCT
>UQQQ01000070.1 GCA_900543165.1 uncultured Dialister sp.
GCAAAGTAAAAAGGGGCTGTGAAGAAATGAGGATTCATTTCTTCACAGCTCCTTTTTGTTGCTGGTGACTTGACGAGCCGTTTCCTTAAATAACTTTTCCCAAAGACTGGAAAAAGAGCGGAAAGTGTGGTATCATCTATGCATATGAGTATGCGGGTGTAGTTCATCGGTAGAACGCCAGCTTCCCAAGCTGGACAGGAGGGTTCGACTCCCTTCATCCGCTCCACGTGAATTGTGAGAGCCCGAAAGGGCTCTTTTTTGTTTGGCTTGGTAGGATATAATAGTGGTGACTAGTGACTAAAGCCAAGAAAGGAATCAACTTATGCCATACACCTATTACGATATCGGACTGAATCTTTTTACGAAATCCTTCCCCCACCCGGAGAAGATCATCGAGGACGCGCACGCCGCGGGGATACAGTGCATTTTGACAGGCTCGGAGGCGGAGGAGAATGAGCTCGTGAATGATTTCACGAAGACTTATGACGTCTACGGGACGGCGGGGATCCATCCGCACAGCGCCGACGAAGCGAAGGAGGAGGACGTGGCGCGCATCGAGGAAATATTGGCTACGAATCCCCGCATCCTGGCGGTGGGGGAGACGGGGCTTGACTATGACCGCATGTACAGCAGGAAGGAGAATCAGATCTACTACTTCAAGGAGCTGATCGCGCTCGCAGAGAAATTGGGGAAGCCGCTCTTCCTTCACGAGCGGGACGCAGCGGAGGACTTCATCGCCTGCTTTGCCGGACACGAATCCATCTGTCCGCGCTCTGTCGTCCACTGCTATACAGGAAATAAGGAAACGCTCGAGACGCTCCTTTCGATGGGCTTCTATATCGGCATCACGGGCTGGATCTGTGATGAGCGGCGTGCGGATGACCTGCGCGAGGCAGTGACGATCCTTCCGCTGGACCGCGTGATGATCGAGACGGATGCGCCGTACCTCACGCCGCGCGGATTCCACCTGCCGAGGACGAATGTGCCGCAGAATATCACGTATGTGGCGAGGACGCTCGCGCAGTACATGGGCGTCTCGGAAAAGGTGCTCACGAAATGCGCGAAGGAGAATACGGAGCGGTTCTGGGGGATCAGATAGAGGGGGAGCTCCTGGGGCGGCTCGCCCCTTAATTACGTTTGAAAGTTTCGATTGAATGAGAAATTAGAAATGAGAAATGCGAAATGGTGGTGCGGCGCATAAAAATAAGGAAGTGCCGCGAAGTATAAATCATGGCGATGCCATGAGCTGGCATGCCAGTCACTAGTCACTGGTGACTTGAGATTCCTGATCCCTAGCCACTCATTCCTCATCCCTGCTTTTAAACTTCAGGGCTCTTGTGGCGGCTTCGCCGAGATCGATGGCTCAGGTCGCAGCTGTTCTGGCATTCGGTATCTCACATACGACGTTTCTCGCCGCTCAGGATGACGAAACGGGTGATGCCCGAAGGCCTTATGAGATGGCGCTATTCCCGTACCGTCAGCCTTCCCCTCTAGGGAAAGGTGCCCCGCAGGGGCGGATAGGGCACAGGCGGCATGAAAGACAGATGAGGAAAGCGGAGAAGCGCGCGGCATATGTGGGGGAGCGTGAGTCCCTGACCGCGAATGACGACGATTTAATCAGTGCTTCCTAAAAAATCATTCTCGCCACTTCCTCTGGAAGGGGCAGACGAGCGAAGCGAGGGGGGGCTTCCCCAAATGTGGGAGTACCGTTTCACGCGGCCAACCTCCGCCCTTTCGGGGCACCTCCTTCCAAAGGAAGGAGAGGAAAAAGGGGCTGCGTGTATCGTCATAGGTATATTTGCGGCGAAGCCGACGCCTTCTCTGCTGTATCCGCTGCCCCTGCACCCGCCCCTACCATTTCCTTTCCAAAGGGCGTATAATATAACTACTGACCAATAGTCAAAAATATATTTCAAAGAAAGGGAAACGCTATGAACGAAGTCAAAATGCCGAAACGGCCTATACTGGCGTATTACATTTTAATCTTCCTTGCGATCTTCCTGTTCAATTCGATCTTCATGCCGATGCTCCGCGAGAATCAGGTGAAGGAAGTGGACTACTCGTCCTTCATGACGATGACGGAGAACAAGGAAATCGACAAGGTCCAAGTGGAGCAGGACAAGATCCTCTTTACGAAGAAGGATGACAAGCAGGCGTACAAGACCGCCATCATGAATGACCCCGAGCTGGTGGAGCGTCTGCACAAGTCGGGCGCGGATTTCACCGGAGAGATCGTCGAAGCGATGAATCCGATCCTGTCGGCGCTTCTCTCATGGGTGCTGCCGCTCCTCATTTTCTTCGGCATCGGCCAGTACATGAATAAACGGCTGATGAAGAACATGGGCGGCCCTGGCGCGATGCAGTTCGGCATGGGGAAATCGAATGCGAAAATCTTCGTGAAGCCGACGAACGGGATCAAATTTGCTGATGTCGCCGGTGAAGATGAAGCGAAGGACAGCCTGCAGGAGGTCGTCGAGTACCTGCATAATCCGACGAAGTACCGAGACATCGGTGCGAAGATGCCGAAGGGCATCCTTCTCGTGGGCCCGCCAGGCACCGGCAAGACCATGCTGGCGAAGGCTGTCGCCGGCGAGTCCGAAGTGCCGTTCTTCTCCATTTCCGGCTCGGAATTTGTAGAAATGTTCGTCGGCATGGGCGCGGCGAAGGTTCGCGACCTCTTCAAGCAGGCGAAGGAAAAAGCGCCATGCATTGTCTTCATCGATGAAATCGATGCCATCGGCAAGAAGCGCGGCGGCGGTGCCTTGGGCGGCAATGATGAGCGCGAGCAGACGCTGAACCAGCTCCTGACAGAGATGGACGGCTTCGAAGACAATGCGGGCGTCATTATCCTGGCAGCGACGAACCGTCCGGAGTCACTTGACCCGGCGCTCACTCGTCCGGGCCGCTTTGACCGGCAGGTGCCTGTCACGCTGCCGGATCTTCAGGGGCGCGTCGCGATCCTCAAGGTCCATGCGGCAAAGATCAAGACCGCGCCCGCCATCGACTATGACAAGGTGGCGCGCATGGCCTCCGGTGCATCGGGGGCGGAGCTCGCCAATATCGTGAACGAAGCCGCGCTCCGCGCCGTTCGCGACCATCGTCCCTATGCGACACAGGAAGACATGGAGGAGTCCATCGAAGTCGTCATCGCCGGCTACCAGAAGAAGCATGCGATCCTGACGGACAAAGAGAAATGCATTGTTTCCTACCATGAGATCGGCCACGCTCTAGTCGCGGCACTGCAGTCCCATACCGCGCCGGTGCAGAAGATCACCATCATTCCAAGAACCAGCGGGGCGCTCGGCTACACCATGCAGGTGGAGCAGGGCAATCATTACCTCATGAATAAAGAGGAAATGCTTGACCAGATCGCCACCCTGACCGGCGGCCGTGCGGCGGAGGAGGTCGTCTTCGGCACGTCCACCAATGGGGCATCGAACGATATCGAGAAAGCCACCCGTATGGCCCGTGCGATGATTACGCGGTACGGAATGAGTGATGAATTCGGCATGGTCGCCATGGAAAATGTGACGAACCAGTATCTAGGCGGCGATACCACCCTCTCCTGCTCGCCGGAGACACAGGCGCGCATCGACAAGGCCGTCTCCGATCTCATCAAGGCGCAGCACGAGAAAGCAAGGAAGATCCTTGTGGAACATCGCAGCAAGCTTGATGAACTCGCGAAGTACCTCTATGAAAAGGAAACCATTACGGGAGAACAGTTCATGGGGATTCTGGAAGAGAAAGCGGAATAAAGTACAAGCAAAAAAGGAAGCTCGTGAGGGCTTCCTTTTTTGCTTGGTTGAATCAGCGTTTCCTTAACCTATGAGGATTCGCATAAGAGGTAGATGTTCTTTCTGCTTTCAAACTTCAGGGCTCTCGTGGCGGCTTCGCCGCCTTTTTAGAAGAGGGTATTCCCGTATCGCAGCCTTCCCCTCTAGGGGAAGGTGCCCCGAAGGGGCGGATAGGGCAGTGGCGGTATGAAAGACAGATGAGGAAAGCGGAGAGGTGCGCGGCACATGTGTGGGGCGTGAGTCCCTGGCTACTCATCTCTGGCTCACCGTATCCATGCTTCGAGCTTCTTCAAAAGTCCTTCGCAGGCTTTTTCTTCCAGCTCATACGCGTCTTCGAAGGTGCCGCCTTTGTGCGGGTTTGGGATATCGGCTTCTTCTCCGGCGTATTCGGAGAGGAGATGGATCTTCTCATCGACATCGCCGCCCATGGTATTGAAGATGTCGGGATGGTTCTTATCGTTCATGAGGAGGATGAAGTCGTACTCATCATAGGTCTTCCATGCGATGGGGAAGGCCTTTTTTCTGTATAGAGGATGCCGTGGGCGGAGAGCGTCTCCTGCGCCGCCTTGGAAAGGGATGCGCCTTCTTTGGCAAAGCAGGCGGCGGAGACGGAGAGGGCTTCTGTCAGACCGGCCTTTCGGATGAGGTGATCCATGATGCATTGCGCCATCGGCGGTTCATTATTTCCTGTGTGCGAGATAAAGAGAAGACGGATCATGATGAAGCTCCTTTCGGGGAAATGATGACTAGTAACTGGTGACTGGTGACTAGGGACTAGGGATTAGGAGTGGCTGGTGACTAGGAACTCTCTCGAGGCGTCATTTCGAGTGAGGCGAGAGTTCTTTTTATCCTTATTATATCTTTCGAATGTAAATAAACGGTAAAATGAATTTTCTGATCCCTAATCCCTAATCCCTAGTCACGAGTCACCAGTCACCAGTCACTCATCTTCCACGGTGAAGTACGCTTCGAAGCGTACTATACCGTCCTCCTGCGTGAAATTTTTATAGGCATTGTGGGTATCTAGGAAGCGGGCGATGGAGACCATGCCGAAGCCATGGCCTTCCTTGTCTGCCTTGGGGTAGCCATTCTCATCAAAGCGGATGGGCGTGTCGTATGGGTTCACGACGGAGAGTGCGATCTGATTTCCTTTCATAAGGAGCGTGAGGTCGACGATGCGTTTCTCTTTGGGCATGGTGGCAGAGGCTTGGATGGCATTTTCGAGAAGGTTTGCAAGTACGTAGGCGAGCGGGCTTTCGATGGAGGGAAGGCTCTGCGGGAAGGAGATTTTATGGCTGGTGCGGACGGAGAATTCTTTCGCTTTTTCGAAATAGATAGAGATGATGGCATTGATGATCGGATTCAGGCAGTAGGGGTGGGTGGCGGTGCGCTCTAAGTCTTCGTGAGAGCTTTCCAAAAGGGCAAGGGCTTCTTCTGTCTGTCCTTGCTGCAGGAGTCCGTGGAGTGCGAGGATCCGGTGTCGCAGGTCATGCCGGAAGAGGGACAATTCTTTCCCGTTATCCTGCAGGATCTGGGCATAGGATTGGAGAAAGGAAATGGATTTCTCCATCAGGTGGTTTGCACTCTGGATATTCGTCAAATTCTCGAAGTCTTTCTTTTCCAGAATGACGTAGCGGTCGAAGGCGATGAAGAAAATGATGAGGATGAACCAGACGAAAAATTTGTCAGGAGACCACATCTCTCCAAGAAGGCTGGTCGGCGTAGCGGTCATGGCGATGAGCAGCGGGATGACGGCGATGTAGTAGGTGTGCTGTTTTTCATTCATGAAGCGCTTCGAAGGCAGCATGGGGGGAAAAGACGCGGTAGGCACCGGGAAGTGTCAATGCAAAGAAGAGGTCATAGATCAAGATATGCGGGGGCATAAGATCATCCGATGGTCTATCTGGGAATAGGAGAAGGAGGCAGAGGCCTGACACGCCGTGGAGGGCAAACATGTAGATGCCCTGCATGCCCAGGATGAAGAGCTGCGCGGCTTTGGCGGTTGGGAAGATAAAAAGCATCGAGATAAAGAAGGGCATCCAGCCGAACGCAAGACAGCACTTAAATATGAAGAGATTGGCGCCGAACTGGTCTAAGAGGAGGATCTGCCAGCTCATATTGAAGAGCAGTACGAGACAGTCCGTGTAAAAAAGGCGGCGTTTCGTCTTGTCGTCCATGATGCCCGCAAAGGGCGTATAGCGTACATAGGCTCCGCTCACCTGAAGGATGGCGATGGCAGAGACCAGAAGAAGGATATCGGTCATGGGTTTGCTCCTTATGAAATGAGTGCCCGGTGTTTCCTGGGGGAGCCTGAGGGGCGGCTTGCTCTTTAAAGACTCGCTTGAATGAGAAATGAGAAATGCGAAATGGTGGTGCGGCGCAAAAAGCAGAAGCGCCGCGGAGTATAAATAGGGCGATGCCCGAAGATGGCATTTCAGTCACCAGTCCCCAGTCAGTCGGCACCCCTAATCTCTAATCCCTAGCCACGCATCCCTGTTGTCAAACTTGTGGTGGCGGCTTCGCCGCGAATAGGATGGGCTGCGTTCCAAGCGTATCGTCATTGAAAGCGTTGCCGAGAAATCTTCCTTGCAGACCGATGAGCGGTGAGAGCTTGAAAACCTAAAAACGCAGCACGAAGGCGTTTTTCCGTGCAGGGGCAGAAGGGATGCTAATCGCTGTGCAACAAAGATCCCTCGGCTGCGTAATGCTATTAAGTTAAGCGGCAGAACGTTCTTGGCTCCCCGTCGGGGGAGCTGCCCGAAGGGGGAAGCAAGATGTTACGTAGCTAACGATTTCCTTAACTTAATAGCATTGCTCGGCTGCATTCGGGATGACAGAGAGACTGGTGTCTCCCGGTCTCCCAGTCACTAGTCACTAGTCACTCGGACCCCTAATCCCTAATCCCTAATTCCTAGCTACTAATCCCTAGTCCCCAGTGACTAATCCCTGGTCACTCATTCCGGTCAGGCGCAAAAAGGCCCGTCGAACCATTTTCTGGAAAATGGTCCGACGGGCCTTTCATGGCGCATAGCCGGCGGCTATCAGAATGCCGGAACGAGGCCGTCGCTGAAGTTGTCATTGATGTATTTCTTGACGTCTTCAGACTGGAAAATCTTGACGAATTTCTGGTAGGTCGGGTTCTCTTTATCCTGCTCGCGGGCTGCGATGATATTGACATAAGGCGAGGTGTTGTCTTCGGTCGCGAGGGCGGTCTTCGTGTCGAGGCTGGCGGCCTTTGCGTAGCCGGCATTGATGACAGAGATCGCTACGTCATCCAAAGAACGCGGGAGCTGCGGTGCTTCGAGTTCGAGGATTTCGAGGTGTTTCGGATTTTCTGCGATGTCACCGACGACAGCTTTGGTCGGATCGGTGCCTTCCTTCAGTTTGAGGAGGCCTTTTTTATCGAGTAGGAGAAGGGCGCGGCCGCCGTTGGACGGGTCATTCGGGATGGAGACCTTTGCGCCGTCCGGCACATCCTTCAGGTCTTTGTACTTGTTGGAGTAGATGCGCAGCGGAGCGAGGTAGGTGTTGCCGATGGAAATAAGTTTCGCGCCGTTCTTTTCATTGTAGGCTTCGAGGTACGGGCCGTGCTGGTAGGAGTTCAGGTCGATCTCGCCGGCAGCGAGAGCCGCATCCGGGGTGACATAGTCGCCGAAGGTCTTGAGGTTCACCTTGAGGCCTTCTTTTTCCGCTTTCTTAGCGACGAAGTCCATGACCTGTTCCGAGTAGCCAGAGGTGATGCCGACGGTGATTTCTTTCTTGTCAGCCGGTGCTTTGGCTTCTTTCTTCTGGTCGCCGCAGCCGGCGATGGCGCCTGCAGCGACGAGGGCTGCGAGGGACAGTGCGATTGCTTTTGTGAATTTCATAGTAAATTCCTCCTTGGTAGGAAATATGGGGCAATAAAAAAAACCCGCTCCCTGAAAGGGACGAGATACTTCGTGTTACCACCCAATTTTATGTCCGAATCACTTCGAGACACCTTATGAGGTACGACGGCCATGGCCTTGATACCTTGTCTCTATATCGGGAGATCCCGGGCTGCTTCATCATTCAGCATGCCAGGCTCAGAGGCCATCTTCCATGGATTCGTCTGCGCTCCTTCTCACCGGCCGGAGCTCTCTTTGCCAGCGCCCTTCATGTACTCTTCTCTTCACTGCCTTTATGAAGTTGAAACTACTATACACTTTCGGGAATGGGAAGTCAAGAGGGAATTTGTAATGGGTTCAGGGGCTCAGGTTGGCAGGTTCAGGGTTAGCCCATGGGGCGTACTGCCCTTTGATTCCGTTTGAAAGCTTCGCTTGAATGAGAAATTAGAAATGAGAAATGAGAAATGCGAAATGGTGGTGCGGCGCATAAAATAATGAAGCGCCGCGGAATTTTGATAGTGCTTCGCGCTATCGTCATCCCGAGCGTAGCCGAGGGATCTTTCTTGCGCTGCGGTCAGTATCACATAAGCACCGGTGCGGAAACGACGCCTTGGCGCTACGTATTTCTGCTTTCACACATCTTTCGTTTAGCGGTAAGCAAGAAAGATTTCTCGCTTCGCTCGAAATGACGATACGAGAGTCTGAAGTCTCCTAGTCTCCTAGTCACTAGTCACTCCTAATCCCCAATCCCTAATCCCTAGCCACTCATTCCTGCTTTCAAACTTTCAGGATTAGCCTATGGGGCGTGCCACCCCCCTTGATTGCGAATGAAAGCCTCGCTTGAATGAGGAGTGAAGGTGGCGGCTTCGCCGCGAATATATATGGGCGATGCCCGAAAGTCGTATTCAAGTCACTAGTCACAAGTCACTCATTTCGCATTTCGAATTTCTTATGCAAGCGAGGTTTTCATTCGTGGTCAAGGCGCAGCACACCCGCCCCATTTCCCTTTTCTGACAACTTTTCCCATCTTAGTATAAAATTTTACTCGGTAGGGAAATTTTTCCAGAAACAATAAAAAAGG
>UQQQ01000071.1 GCA_900543165.1 uncultured Dialister sp.
GGATATCTCGCTTTTCATGTTTTCAATGTGTAACACATGTATTGTAATCCTACACCCTAGACACTTACCTTCTTGGCAAAACGCTTTCTTTTCTTGCAAAATCGTAGTAAAATATTATAGTATTGTCATAATAGGAAAACTATAGCAATTTGATACAAAGGAGTTTGACCATTGGATTTCTCGTATAGCAAATGGAAAAAAGCAGCGGCTCTCTCGGCGGCGTCGTTGCTCGCCCTGTCGGCTTTTACACTGACGGGCTGCGGGGGACAAGGCGGGGAGAAGGCAGCGTCTTCTCAGCCGGTAGCGGCTTCGGCGCAAGTACCGGATCCGAATCTGAAACCCGGCGCAGCTGTCGTACATCGCGCGGCGGATGTGAAGTACAGCGTACCAGAGGGCGTGTCTGTCCTCATGTACCACATGATCGGAGACGAACAGGGCAATGCGGCCATCATGACAGAGGCAAATCTGCGTATCCAGATGAATTATCTGCGTGATCATGGCTATCATCCGATCACCATGCAGGAACTCTATGACTATGTCACCAAGGGGGCGCCTCTTCCGGAGAAGCCGGTCTGCATCACTTTCGATGACGGATATCTGGACAGCTACACCATCGTATATCCGCTCATGAAGGAGTATGGCTTCCCATGGACGCTCTTCCTCATCACCGATGATGTAGGAAAGCCGTACAACCGCATGACTTGGGATCAGCTGAGGGAAATGGCAAACAGCCATACTGTCACCATCGCAAATCACACGCTGTCGCATCCCAAGCTTCATAATCTCGCCACCTGTGCGGAAAAGGAAAAGGAGATCGTCGAGGCGAACAAGGCACTCAAATACCAGCTCGGGGTCGACAATGCCTGGCTCGCATATCCATATGGAGACTATGACGATGAGATCATCGATATCTGCAAGAAAGCCGGCATCAAGATGGCTGTCACGACAGACGCCGGCCGCGTCCATGTCGGCAGCTTCCCTTATGATCTGAAGAGAGCGTATATCGGGAATGACATTTCCATCGCCCGCTTCTCGGAACGTCTCAATAAGGATAATTACACGCTGGTTTGATGGCTGAACTCTTTCCTTCCCCAAACCTCTTTTCAAGGAGTCACAATGAAACGATTTTTCAATAACATCGTGGTCAAGTTTATCCTGATCACCCTGGTCTTTTTCATCATCACGTCTCCGATCGTGGTGCTCTTCGGGCCGTTTGGTAATCTGAAGCGCGCCGTGGTCGGCGCGATCATGCGCTCGAGGCATCCGCAGTACATCACGTGGCTTTACAATCAGGAAGAGCTGAACCAGATCCTCGGCACCGTGACGACGACGGACAAGCAGAATGTATTCTCCTTCAAGCCGCGCACAGATGCGACACTGAAGCTGAAAAAGATCGAGACATCCCGCTTCGTCGGGTATCTGCTGGAAATCCCGAATCCGAAGCGTATCGAAGTCGCTACGGCAGAAGATATCAATGAGAAGGGGGATACCACTTCCAGCATCGCGAAAAAGAACAATGCCGTAGCAGCCATCAATGGCGGCGGCTTCTATGATCCGAATGGGACTGGCATCGGACGTCTGCCCTATGGCTTCATCCTGCATCAGGGCAAGTACCTCTTGGGCCAGCAGGTCGATGACAAGGAAAAAGTCGATTTCGTCGGCATGACGAAGAACGGGAACCTGATCGCCGGGAACTACAATAAGAAAGAACTGCGCGACCTTGGCGCAATCGAAGGTCTGACCTTCGGCCCGCCGCTCATCATTAACGGGCAGAAAGTCATCAAGAGCGGTGACGGCGGATGGGGGATCTCCCCACGCTCGGCCATCGGGCAGAAGAAAGACGGCACGATGCTCTTCCTCGTCATCGACGGACGCCAGCCTGGCTACAGCATCGGTGCGACACTTGTCGATTCGCAGAACATCCTTTATGAAAACGGAGCCTACATCGCGGCCAATCTGGACGGCGGCTCTTCCACGACACTCTACTATAATGGCAAGGTGGTCAATAAGCCGGCCGATCTTCTGGGCGAGCGTATGATACCGACTGCATTTATCGTGAAATAAGGAGAACAGCGTGAAGAAAAAAATCGCACAGCTCATCATCTGCTTCCTCCTTGGCGCAGGGGTGCAGGCAGGAGCCTATGTATATATGGACCGCGTCCTTTTTGCCCCGCTCTCCTCAGGTGACTACGACATGTCCGACGTGAAGGATAAAGTCGCAGAGCTGGCGGAAAAGGAAGGCAAGAAACTCTATGCGAAAGTCAGCGTGAAAGGGAAAGCCTACTACTCGCATGACTATAAATATATGGCAGATGTGACTGCGGAGACTGTCACCATTTACAAAGCCGAAGATCTTGGAAATCCGCAGAAAGTGGATCTCAAGGGACAGGGGGTCTCCTTCTTCGAATGGATGCCAGATAGAAATCTGGCCCTTATGGCGCTCTATCCGATCCACTGGAAGGGCGGACGCTGGGATGTGACACTGGCGCGCTACAATCCGGAAGGCACCACGCACGAGTCCGATGCACCGATCCGTGACCTGCCAAGAAATGCAAAGATCGTGGACGTCGCCTACTCGACCGCGACGAATGTCGTCTACATGAAGATGGAAGTCGGCAAGGGCCTCTACCGCATCTACCGTACGGATGCAAACTATGATACCCGCCGCATCTACGTCCAGACCTCGCACATCGGCAAGATGGCCGTCTACTATGATGCAGACCGCCTCTTCTATGATGACAGCCAGAAAGGCATCATGTACACTTTCAATGGGGATGACAGCTCGTGGCGCGTCATCTCTCCGCCAGGGGCTTACCGCTTGGTCGGCCTCGGGGATGATAAGACCATCTATGCAGCCAAGATCAATAGCAAGGGCGAAGTGACTGCTTACTATACAGGGAAACTCGGCGTCGGCTTCAAAGAAGTCAAAGCGCTGGAAACGCCTGTAGAATTCAATTCCGTCACTGTCCATATGATCCGCGAAGCCGCCATGCACGCGGGAAAATAAAAAGCAGCGCTTCGGCGCTGCTTTTTGCGTGCGAGAGACTGGTGACCAGTGACTGGTGGCTGGGGACTAGTGACTTGGAACTAGTGACTTGGAACTAGTGACTAGTGGCTAGTGACTGGAAGACTCTCGCATCGTTATTTCGAGCATAAGAGTGAAATCTTTGTCATCCGCGGTCAGGGACTAATGCTTTCCCACATGTGCCGCGCACTTCTCCGCTTTCTCCACGCTCTTTCATACCGCCAGTGCCCTATCCGCCCCTTCGGGGCACCTTCCCCTCAAGGGGAAGGCTGTTTATAGCAAGCAGTGAGGCCGCCACCACAAGTTGGAAAGCAGGATGAGCCTCGAGTGACTGGTGACTAGGCTGAGATTGAAAGATTAGGAGACATCAGACTCCCGTATCGTCATTTCGAGCGCAGCGAGAAATCTTCCATGCAGACCGATAAACAAAGGATGTGTGTAGCACCAAGGCGTCGCTTTCCTGCAGTGCCTATGTGATACTGACCGCAGTGCAAGAAAGATCTCTCGACTACGCTTCCGATGACGACGGCGCGAAGCGCTATCAAAACTCCGCGGCGCTTAGGGAAACGCTGATTCTGCGATTGAATCAGCGTTTCCCTAGATCCTTCGACTCAGTCCTCCTGTTTCAGATAAGCCATTATTTAACATACGACGTTTTTCTCCGCTCAGGATGACGAAATGCGCCGCTCCCATCCCTGCAGCACCCGCTGCTCCTTCCGAGCCTTGTCAGCTCTTCTCTCACTGCATCCATCTTTTATAATTTTCTTCCCCGATTTCCTGAATAAATGATATAATAACTTAGATACCTATTATTCCCATGAAGGAGAGCGGAAATGGCAGAAGAAAACGAAATCTATACCGCCGACGACAGACTGATCGTCGCACTGGACGTCGACAACTTTGATAAAATGAAAGCGCTGGTCGATGAGCTGGGCGATCTGATCTCTTACTACAAGGTCGGCATGGAGCTCTACTACAGTGCAGGCAGTGATACGATCCGCTACCTGAAGGAACACGGAAAGAAAGTTTTCCTGGACCTCAAGCTCCACGATATTCCGAATACCGTCGGCCACAGCGTGGCCTCCGTCACCCGTCTCGGCGTGAACCTCATCACCGTCCATGCAGCAGGCGGTCGTGCGATGATGCAGGCAGCCACGCGCTATGCGAAGATCACTGCGGATGAACTGGGCGTAGAACGTCCGAAGATCCTGGCGGTCACCGTCCTCACCAGCTTTGATGATCAGGGCTGGCAGGAAGTCGGCGGACACCTGCCCATTCAGGAGCATGTCTTGGAGTTGGCTTCCCTTGCGAAATCCTCCGGTGTCGATGGTGTCGTCGCTTCCCCGAAAGAAGCCGGCAGCATCCGTGAGATGGCAGGAAAGGATGATTTCCTCATCGTGACCCCTGGCATCCGCCCATCCTTTGCCCAGACCGATGATCAGAAACGTATCGCGACCCCGTCAGAGGCTTTCAAGGACGGCTCTTCCATGCTCGTTATCGGACGTCCGATCACACAGGCGATCGACCCCTGTGCGGCTGCCCGTTTAATTTTAAAAGAAATAAAGGAGAACGCATAATGAACGAAAAAGAAATCGAATCTTTGCTGAAAGAAACCAAAGCCATTCTGGAAGGTCATTTCCTTCTGACCAGCGGTCTTCACAGCCCTCTATATGTAGAAAAATTCAACGTGCTCCAGCATCCGGAATACACGGAAAAGCTCTGCCAGGAATTTGCAAACCATTTCAAGGATATGGGCATCGAGACCGTCATTGGACCGGCGACCGGCGGCATCATCCTGTCTCAGGTCACTGCGCGTCTTCTGGGCGTTCGTTCCATTTTCACCGAAAGAGAAAATGGCAAGATGACCCTGCGCCGCGGCTTCAAGGTCGCTCCTAGTGAAAAAGTCCTCATCGTCGAAGACATCGTCACCACCGGCGGCTCTATCAAAGAAGTCGTCGATGTCGTGAATGAAGCCAAGGGCGACATCGTCGGCATCGGCCTCTTCGTAGACAGAAGCGGCGGCAAAGCAGACTTCGGCGTACCGAAGGAAAAGGTATATCCGCTGCTCCACCTCACCGTTCCGACCTACAAGCCGGAAGAATGCCCGCTCTGCAAAGAAGGCGTGCCGATTACCGAACGCGGCAGCCATCACCTGAAGAAATAGAGCCCCAAAGCACATTTGCGTATCGCGCAGATGTGCTTTTTTAGTAGGAAGTGGTGAGCATTGGAAGAGGCGCATAATCCATATAGAACTCAATAAGTTTGAAAGCAGTGACTAGTGACTGGTGACTAAATGGCATCTTCGGGCATCGCCAGTATTTATACTCCGCGGCGCTTCCCTATTTTTATGCGCCGCACCTACACTTCTCACTCTAAACGAGAAGTAGACTATATCCAGTTCATATGAAAACGCAATACTACCACCTGCTAACCGGCAAGCATAACTTTCATGCAAAACCTGTATTTTATTCCAAGAGGAAAATCATGCTATGATTTGTGAGGATTAACACATAATTAGCGAATGATTGGTATAAAAACTAGGAGGACATGATGGCACTAGCGTCGCTTGTAGCATTGGGACTTGCTATACTTCTTGGCTTTTTGAAGAAAATGAATACGGGGCTGTTATGTACCGCACTCGCACTGCTCGTAGGCAGACTGGCCGGGATCTCTGATGATGAGATCATCCGTGGTTTCAACTACTCCTTATTCCTCATGCTTCTGGGCGTGACCTATCTTTTCGGACTGGCGGAGATCAATGGGACCTTGGCTCTGCTTTCGAAAAAGATCGTGGCGCTCTCCGGGCGTCGCACCTACCTGGTACCGATCGTCATGTACCTTTTTGCGACCATCCTTTCTGCGTTGGGACCGGGCACCATACCGACGGCAGCCATTATGATGGTCTTCGGGATGACACTTGCGAAGGAAATGAATATCAATCCGGCTATGCTGGCGGCCATCATCTTTCTCGGAGCGGCCGGAGGCGGGATGTCACCACTGGCTGCGACGGGCATCATCGGGCTGAATCTATGCGGAGAATTTGGCCTGACAGGCATCGAGGAACCGCTTCTCGTGAATGGCGTCCTCTCCTCGACTGTCTATGCCGTGCTGATCTACTTTGTCTTCGGAGGCTATCGGCTGCAGTCAGACATCGTACTTCATTTGGCAGATACGCCTTCATTTGCACGGCAACAGATCATCACATTGGCAGGCATCACGGGCATGGTGATCCTTGTCCTTTTCTTTCATCTCAATGTGGGACTTGCCAGCTTCGGCGTCGCTGCCATCTTGTCGTTTCTGAATGTTTCCGATGAAACGGTAGCGCTTCGCCGCATCCCCTGGGGGACGCTTCTTCTGATCTGTGGTGTCGGCGTGTTGATGAATGTCATCATTTTGACAGGTGGGATCGATCTTCTATCGGATGCGCTTGCTTCCATCATGAGCGACTCGACCGCAGTCAGCATTCTGGGGATCACGGCAGGTGTCCTTTCGTGGTTCTCTTCGACCTCCGGTGTCGTCATGCCTACGCTCATTCCGACCGTGCCACATATCTTGGCACAAATGGGAAGCAGTGCCAATCCGGTCGAATGGGTCACTGCGATCACTATGGTCTCCAATACGGCAGGTATCAGCCCCTTATCGACGGGCGGCGCGCTGGCGCTGGCGGCCTATTCGGCAGAAGGCGGTTTGAAAGACGGCGAGCTGGATCGGCTCTTTTTGCGTATGTTTTTCATCTCCGCAGCGGGCGTTGTAGCTCTGTCTGTTCTGGCGTACTTCGGACTCTACCGTTGGCTGCTGTAAAGGAATAAAACAGAGAAGCGAGCAAGGCAGCCGACGGAGATCCCATGGCTGCCCGTTTTCTGTATCGTAGACGAAGAAAGAGTGATGAAAATGAGTGAAAATCATGATGCTTTGCTTTACATACTGCGTATCGCCGGATTTCTTTTTGCTGTGTGCTGCGTGTGGCTGATCTATGCCAGGCAGAAAACGAAAATGAAACGTCTGAAAGCGGCCAACCAGCATTCCGCCATTGTTCTCCTGCATAAGCGTCATGCGGGAAATATAGACTATGCCAGCATCAATGCGATCCTGCACATCGATGGCCTTCGTGCAGAGACCTTCCTCTATGCGCTCGGAGTCCCTGCGGTATATCTTTCCCCGGGAAAACATGTCATCGAAGTCGAAGCACACTGGTCCCGGCACATCCGTGGACGGCGTATGAAAGACTATCAGGCAGGGCCAAGCCTGATCTCCGTCTCTGTCGAATCAGGAGAGTACTGGTCGCTGGAGTATTGCATCTCGAAGGATCATTTTACGTTCGAACGCTGTGATCCAAAGAACTTATTTGTGAGGAAGGCAGGCTAAGGAACCGGAGTCTGCATAAAAGTTTCTACAAAAAGGCATATTTTTGAGGAAAAATACCAAAGATATAACCGATTGGCATGAACTATAGACAAGCGGAAAACAGATGGATATAATGGAATCAGAAAGGATGAAGAAGGAAATACCTTTCAGACCGGTCAAAATCACTTCAAATGAGTGTAAACTTCCTAATTTCGGATTATTTCCTCGTGCAGCCGCTGAATGCAGAAAGGAGACTATCATGAACAAGATGTATGATGCAGTGATGAAAATGGAAACTTTACTCGATGCGTATGAAGCTCTCATTGGCAATATTACAAATTTCCTGAATGACAATGGGATCGATATCACAGGTGATCCATCGGAACATCCGGCACTGATGCTTTACGCAGAAGCCGGACGGATCTATGGCCGTTTGCTCCATACGAGAAAGCTTGAGGACCTGCTCCGTATGGAAGGGGAGTACCGTCTCATGACCTCCATGGTCGCTGAAATGAAGGCAGGGGCGTGGATGACGACCTCCCATCACGAAAAAATGGCCAAGGCCGGTTGATTTCGTGAGGAACAGGATATGGTAACGGGAAAAAGGAGCTGTAAAGAAATGAATCCTCATTTCTTTACAGCCCCTTTTTACTTTGCTTTCATTTGGTTCAGGGTTCAGGGTTCAGGGTTCAGGGTTCAAGGTTCAAGGTTCAGGGTTCAAGGTTCAAGGTTCAAGGTTCAAGGTTCAAGGTTCAAGGTTCAGGGTTCAAGGTTCAGGGTTCAAGGTTCAAGGTTTAAGGTTCAGGGTTGAGGTGGCGGCTTCGCCGCCTTTTTTTAGAAGATGGTATTCTCGTATCGCAGCCTT
>UQQQ01000072.1 GCA_900543165.1 uncultured Dialister sp.
AGATAGTAATTATCGACAGTCAAATGAATTACCGAGGAAAACTTGACACTTACCATCCCGCCATGTCCCCTTTACAAATCCCCTTTTCTCGCGTATACTATACACATATTCATTTGAACGACAAAGAAGCCATTGGCACGGGGTGCCGATGGCTTTTGGCGTTTGATGCGTCAAAGAAGCCGCTGTGATTTTTTCATGGCGGCTTTTTGTGATGACAAAGAAAGCGGCAAGGCCGCATGAAAAGGAGTGTGGGTTATATGAGACAGGCTATGAAGAAGGTCGTACTGGGTGCCCTGATTGGGGCGGTTTTGGTTTCTCTGGCAGGCTGCGGCGGCGGCAGCGCACCGAAGACGAGCGGCGTGCCGAAGGATACGCTGGTCGTGGGTCTGCCGAAGGATCCGGAAACGCTTGATCCGGCGGTCACGATGGATAATACGAGCTGGTCCATCACTTATCCGGCGTATGAGCGTCTCGTCCGCTATAAGACCGTGGACGGCAAGGCATCGACGGAAGTCGAGCCGTGGCTCGCAAAGTCGTGGGATGTCTCCGGCGATGGGCTCACATGGACCTTCCATCTGGCGGACGGGCATAAATTTTCAGATGGTTCGCCTGTCGATGCGAAGGCGGTGAAATTCTCCATCGAACGTGTCCAGAAGATGAAGAAAGGGCCGTCCGACTATTTCAAAGTGGTGGAATCCATCGAGACGCCCGATGTATCGACGGTGGTTTTCCATCTGAAGAAACCATTCGCCCCCTTCATCTACACCTTTGCCGTCAATGCGTCGGGCATCGTGAATCCGAAAGTCATGGATCAGGCGAAGGACAACGATATGGGGACTTCGTACCTTGCGACCCATACGATGGGCTCCGGTGCGTATGAGATCATGTCCTATACCCCGAGCCAGTCGATCAAGATCGATGCACAGAAGAATTACGCCGGGAAAGCCCCTGCCATCTCGCATGTGATCTTCCATATCATCAAGGATCCTTCCGCACAGCGCCTGCAGCTGGAGAAGGGAGATCTTGACATCGCGCAGGGCATCCCGATGGATCAGATCGATCAGCTGAAATCGAACAAAGAGATCCATGTCTATAAGGATCCGTCGCTCCTTTGCAGTCTTGTATACCTGAATAACCAGAAGGGGCCGACGGCGAATAAGGATTTCCGCAGGGCGCTCTCGTATGCCATTGATTACAAAGCCGTCATCGACGGGGCGGTGAAAGGCCGCGGCGAGGCACTCACCTCTGCCGTGCCGAAGGGCATGTGGGCGAAGGATGACAGCCTCACCGGCTATACCTACGATCTCAATAAAGCGAAAGAGCTGCTCGCTGCTTCCGGAGAAAATGTGACGGAAATGACGCTCACCTACTCGGATAACAAAGCGTACAACGAAGCCGAAGCCCTCCTCATCCAGAACAATCTCGGAAAGCTGGGCATCAAGGTGAATCTGGAAAAGATCGCATGGCCGACCTTCCGTCAGCGCTGCGACAAGGGCGAGTACGAGATGGCGCTCGGCAGCTGGAGCCCGGACTACAGCGATCCGCAGTTCTTCCTTTCCTACTGGCTCGACTCCTCCTACTGGGGGCTTCCGGGAAATCGTTCCTTCTATAAGAATGACAGCGTAGATACCATGCTCCGCGAAGCGGAAGTCATGACGGATAAGGAAGGCCGCACTGTGATCTACAAGAAGGTCCAGCAGATCGCCTTTGACGAAGCACCGTATCTCTTCCTCTTCCAGACCAATGTCCTGACGCCGATGAGAGCCAATATCAAGGGCTATGCGTACAATCCGATGCTCGACGATATGTTTGACTTCGAGCATATGTCAAAGGAATGAGCGGGTGATGACTAGTGACTGGTTGCTAGGGATGAGTGGCTAGGGATTAGGAGCGCCGAGTAGCTGGTGACTAGTGACTAGGGATTAGGGATTAGGAGTGACTGGGATTCTCCGGCATCGTCATCCCGAGCGCAGTCGAGGGATCTTTACTGCATTGCGGGAATCAGCGTGTATGCGCTGAGGAAAAACGATGTCCCAGTGCTGCCTCACATCAGGCGATGAACGTTCTGCAATAAAGATCAAGGGCTACGCTCGAAATGACGATGCGCGCGAAGCGCTATCAAAACTCCGCGGCGCATTTCGTCATCCTGAGCGGAGTGAAATGTCGGATGTTCGATCATGTAAAGGCGGAACAGTGAGAACTGAGTCGAAGGATCTGGCACCGCACCACCATTTCTCATTTCCAATTTCTCATTTCTCATTCCAATTCAGGCAGAGCTTTCCTTCTCAATCAAGGGGCGGCGCGCCCCACGAGTCGATCTTTTTTCTCCATGAGGATATTTTAGGAGGCACTATGTTTTCATACAAATTTCTGGGAAACAAGCTCCTGCACCTGTTTCTGGTGTTTCTGGGTGTTTCCATCGTGACCTTCGCGATCTCGCATGTGATCCCGGGGGATCCGGCGCGGATGCTGGTGGGGCCGCATGCCTCTGCTGAGACGCTGGCGGCGGCGCGCGAGTCATTGGGGCTCGACAAACCGGTCTATCAGCAGTACCTCCTCTACATGACGGGGCTTTTTCATGGTGACATGGGGCTTTCCATCCGCACGCAGATGCCCGTCTCTAGCGAGCTGGCGAAGTATTTTCCCGCGACGCTTGAGCTGACGCTTGTCTCCATGCTGATCGCGGTGGTGTGCGGCATCTTCCTTGGCGTCATGTCAGCGGTGCATCGTGATTCGTGGATCGATCACGTGAGCCGCGTGATTTCCATGGTCGGCGTCTCGGTCCCGCTCTTCTGGTCGGGCGTCGTATGCCTCATTCTTTTCTACAAAGTATTTCCCGTTTTTCCAGCTTCGGGGCGTCTGGATACTTTCCTTGCGCCGCCCGTGCCGGTGACAGGGCTCTACGTGATCGACGGGCTTCTTGCGGGAAATATGGATGTCGTCACTTCGGCTCTGCATCATCTGCTGCTCCCTGCGCTGTGTCTTGCGTATGCGCAGCTCGCGATCATCACGCGGCAGGTGAGAAGCGGCATGATCGATGTGCTCGAGCAGGACTACATCCGCACGGCGCGTGCCTGCGGCATCCCGAAGCGGAAGATCATTTACCACTATGCGCTGAAGAATGCGCTCATCCCGACTGTTACCATCACGGGGCTCACCGTCGGTGAGCTTCTGGGCGGGGCAGTGATTACAGAGACCATATTCGGCTGGCCAGGCATGGGAAAGTATGTGATGGACTCCATCGCGTATCTGGATTTCCCCGCCATCATGGGCTTCACTCTCGTCGTCTCGGCAGGGTATGTGCTGATCAATATGGTGGTGGATATCATCTACAACCTGCTGAATCCACAAATCAGCGGAGGTGAGGACGAATGATACCTACTGCAAAAGAGCACCCTTCCTTTCTGAAAGCGGCAGCAGAAGTCCTGCTGAAGAATAAGCTCACTCTGGTGGGAACGGTGATCGTAGCACTGATCGTGCTGATCAGCCTTCTGGCGCCGGTCATCAGTCCCTATGATCCGAATCTGATGAATATGCCTGAGCGCCTGCAGGCGCCATCGGTGCTGCATCTTTTCGGGACGGATGAAATGGGGCGTGACGTTCTCTCCCGTGTCTTCTATGGCGCTCGGATTTCCATCATGGTCGGGCTTTCCATCGTCCTCATCGCGGCCTTCATCGGCTGCGCGATCGGAAGCCTCTCCGGCTATGCGGGCGGACGCATCGATCGGGCTGTCATGGCAGCGACGGATATGGTGCTGTCCTTCCCGTCCATGGTGCTCGCGCTCGCTTTGACGGCGGCGCTCGGCCCGGGGCTTTTCAATACCATGCTTGCGGTCTGCATCGTTCGCATCCCGCTCTATGTCCGTCTCATGCGTGGGGAAGTTTTCTCGCTCAAGAAAGAACCGTACGTGAAAGCGTCCCGCACCTTTGGCGCTTCGCCCTTCTGGATCGTCACACGACACATCGTGCCGAATTGCCTCTCTCCGCTCCTTGTCCAGATGACACTCGGTATCGGGGATGCGATCCTTATCGCCTCTTCCATGAGCTTCATCGGCCTCGGGGCGCAGCCGCCGCTCCCTGAATGGGGCGCGATGATTTCCACTGCCCGTGTCTATGCCATCGACCAGTGGTGGTACGCCGCCTTCCCCGGTCTTTTCATTCTCATCACCGTCATGGGATTCAATCTCTTGGGAGATGGGGTGCGGGATATACTGGATCCAAGAAGCGGCGGGAAATGAGGAGCTGTATCCTTAATCAGCGTTCCCTCATTCGAGCAGAATTTTCATTCGCAATCAGGGGGGCGGCACGCCCCTTATCTCCTTTTTCAAGAAAGTGTCCGTCTATGAATATTCTAGAAATCCATCACCTCTCGCTCGCCCTTCCGGTCAAGAAGGGCATGGTCACCATCCTCCACGATGTGAATCTCACGGCAAAGGAAGGGGAGATCGTCGGTCTGGTCGGTGAGTCCGGCAGCGGGAAATCAATGACAGCCTTTGCCGTGACGCGCCTCTTGCCGGGCGGCGGCAGAGAAAGGGTCGCAGGCTCGATCAAGCTTCTGGGGGAAGAGCTTTTGGGAAAGAGCGAGAAAGAGATGGAAACACTTCGCGGGCGCGATGTTTCCATGATCTTCCAAGAGCCGATGACCTGCCTGAATCCGGTCTTCACCATCGCGCAGCAGATGGAGGACGTCATCCGCGCGCATGCGAAGGTCAGTCGGGAAGAAGCCAGAAAGCAGGCGCTTTCTATGCTTGAAGCCGTTCATATACGAAATCCGGCGGATGTTCTCTCCTGTTATCCCTATGAGCTTTCCGGCGGCATGCGCCAGCGGGTCATGATCGGCATCGCGCTCTCCTGTCATCCGAAACTCCTCATCGCAGATGAACCGACAACGGCACTTGACGTCACTGTGCAGGCGCAGATCCTCTACCTAATCAAAGAGGCCTGTCAGAATACAGGGACGGCGGTCCTTTTCATTTCCCATGACCTCGGTGTCATTTCAGAGATCTGCGATCAGGTCTCGGTCATGTACTCGGGGCACATCGTCGAGACAGGACGCACCGCCGATGTCCTGCAGCATCCCCTGCATCCGTATACCAAAGCCCTCATCGAGGCGCTCCCTCGCTTCCAGTCCGACAAGGACAGCGACCCTCTGCGCGCGATCCCCGGCATCGTGCTAGACCCCGCCGAAAGCATGGCCGGCTGCCGTTTTTCTCCCCGCTGCGCGCGCTGTGGGAAAGGCTGCGATGCCGCGATGCCGCCGCGGGTGGATACAGGAAATGGACACATCGTATACTGCTTCTATCCTATGAGGGATCACTAGTGACTAGTGACTGGTGACTAGGGACTAGGGATTAGGGATCAGGGATCAGACGTCAGACATTAGACGTTAGCCATCTGCGATGGAATCAGCGTTTCCCCGGGGGCATGCCAGCGGTATATCGTACTATGTGGAATCGTCCGAGGATATCCCTATTTACACACTGGAGTGTTCATTTCTTATTTTTTAGGAAACGCTGATTCAATCGCAGAGTCCGACTTGGTATGTATTTTCATACAATGCTTCGTCATAACCCGCCTTACATAGCTCGCTATTCGCGGCGGCTTATTCCTTGCCTTGTATGAAAATACAAGAGCCAAGTTGGACAACGATGGAATCAGTGTTTCCTTAACCCCGGCTCATTGAGACTACACGTTTTCCGAAAGAAGGAATTTCCATGCCTATTCTTGAACTCACAGACGTCACCAAGACGTTTCACACCAAAAGCTTCTGGGGGAAGACGAAGGAAGTACATGCAGTGAATGGCGTCACATTCTCCATCGACAAGGGGGAGACGCTGGGGCTTGTGGGGGAGTCGGGCTGCGGCAAAAGTACGCTCGCGAGCCTCATCATCCGTCTTGAAGAGCCGACCTCAGGGAAGATCCTCCTCTGCGGGCAGGACATCACTCACGCGAAAGAAGAGGCCATCCGTCAGATCCGAAGCAAAGTGCAGATCGTTTTTCAGGATCCGTATTCTTCCCTTTCTCCCCGCATGACGGTTGAGGATATCCTCTTGGAGCCGGCCCGCATTCTGGGCGGTGCATCCAAAGAGGAGATGAAAAAGCGAGCGGAAGAGCTGATGGATCGCGTTGGCCTTCGCAGAAGCGCACTCGAAAAGTATCCCCATGAATTTTCCGGCGGACAGCGCCAGCGCATTTCCATCGCCCGTGCCCTTATGACGTCGCCCGAGCTTCTGATCTTGGATGAACCGACCTCGGCGCTCGACGTTTCGGTGCAGGCGCAGGTGCTTGACATCCTGATCGACCTCAAAAAAGCCCTCGGCCTCTCCTATCTTTTCATTTCCCACAATCTAGCCGTCGTGAAGTACATCGCCGATCGCACGGCGGTCATGGAGAAGGGCTCGATCGTAGAAATCGGCAGCTCAGAGGCCATCTTCGAGCATCCCTCGGATGCGTATACGAAAGAGCTCATCGATGCGGTCCCGATGATCGGCAAAACTTTCCGCCCTCCGCGTCAGATCCATGAGCTGCAGGGCTTATAGTGACTGGTGACTGGTGACTGGTGACTAGGGACTAGTCATCTGACATCTGATGTCTGACCTTCGCGCAGCGCCGCACCTTCCCTTTTGAACCTTTTGAATCTTCTGCACCCATTCAGCAGCGTTTCCTTACACCTTTTGCCACGCGGAATGCGCATCTCACATTGGAAAGGACTGATTTTCTTGATCGATACGGCCAAACTATCTTCTCTCATCGAAGCCCTGATGGCGTACTACCATATCCCCGGCATGGCGCTCGGGCTGGTCACTCCGGAAGGCACGGAGTTTTTTTCATTTGGAGAGAGAGACAAAGGAAAGGGGCTTCCCTTCACGGAGAAGACGGTGAGCGGGATCGGGTCCTGCTCGAAGTCGATGACTTCGCTTGCGGTGATGCGGCTTGCGGAGAAGGGGATCCTCTCTATCGATACGCCGATCGCAGAGTACATTCCGCATTTTGCACTGGCCGATCCCGTCGCTTCGAAGGCCGTGACGCTTCGCGATATGCTCTGTCATCGGACAGGCGTCGGCGGACATGATGGGGCATGGCCGGACAATTCGATTTCCCGCATCGAATATCTTGAGCGGCTTTTCTACCTTGCACCGAATGCGCCCTTTCGGACGCTGGCGCAGTACAGCAATGTGATGTACGCGGCCATCGGCGGCATCATGGAGGCGGTGACGGCAAAGAAGTGGGAGGAGATCCTCGCGGAGGAGATCTTTGCGCCGCTCGGGATGGAGCACACCTACTGTCTGATGGGGGAGGCGGCAAGACAGGCGGATTGCGCTTTCCCCTACCGTTGGAACCATGGCCTTGCAAGACTTCCGCGATGGAACATCGATCAGGCAGGCCCCTGCGGTTCGGTCATGAGCAGCGCCGAAGACATGGGGAAATGGATTTCCTGCCACATACAGGGAGGGCGCCCGCTCCTTTCGGAAGAGAGCTTCCGAGAGATGCATACGCCGCAGATCTTGATGGATTATCCGCATGTGGAGGGCGGACGCAGCCTTGGCTACGGGCTCGGCTGGCGTGTCATGGACTACCATGGTACGATCGTCCAGCAGCACACGGGAAAGATCGAGGGCTACAGCGCCTTCCAGTTCTACGTGCCCTCTCTCCATTGCGGCGCGGTGTATCTCATGAATCTGCACTGTCCGGACAATCCGCTCATCTTTGCGGTGGAAGGATTTCTCCTCGATGCCTTTCTCTCACGAGAGGAAGAGGACTGGCTCTCTATCTATGCGGATAGAAATCGAAGCTGCGCGGAGGAGATCTCTTTTCATGACTTGGAGTACGACCTGCTCCCGCGCTCGGATGCCAAAGGCCCGCTTTCGCATCCGTGTGAGGCGTATGAGGGCATCTACGAGAACCTCGGCTACGGCCGCTTCGCTGTGCATGTGACAGAGGGGCGCTTCACGCTGGATGAGCGCGCCGTCTCCGGTCTCCCCATGAGCCATCTGTACTACGACACCTTCGCCGTGCATGGGATCAAGGAGGATACCGATCTCTATGAGACGCCGCTCACCTTCTATGCGGATCACAGCGGCCGCATCGCCGGCTTTCACATCACGCTCGAGCCGAAAGTGGCAGATATTGATTTCCATAAATTGCAATGAAAAAGGGGCTGTGAAGAAATGAATCCTCATTTCTTCACAGCCCCTTTTTACTTTG
>UQQQ01000073.1 GCA_900543165.1 uncultured Dialister sp.
ATAGACTGTTATCGACCGCTCAGGATGACGGCTCGGGGAAAAATCGAAAAGCCTTCCCCGCGTGGGGAAGGTTACGAGCGAAGCGAGCCGGATAGGGTTCTAGCCGTATGAAAGACAGATGAGGAAAGCGGAGAGGCGCACGGTCACTCATCCCTGCTTTCAAACTTGTGGTGAACTGCGTCAAAACCCGAAGCGCCGCGTATTTATACGGAACATCTCTCCATGATCCTGCGAACGCGCATTCGTTTGAAGCGCATGTCGGCTCAAAAGAATGCGCGTTCGCCTTTCCTTCCCAATGGGGAAGGTGCCCCGAAGGGGGGGAGAGGGCTCTGGCGGTATGAAAGAGAGTGGAGAAATGTGTCTCAAGGGCGAAAAATGAGAGTACCACCTTCCCCCATGGGGAAGACAGCGAAACGAGAACACCGTCTTCCCCGCATCAAAGCCTTCCCCGCGTGGGGAAGGTGGCGAGCGAAGCGAGCCGGATAGGGTTCTAACCGTATGAAAGACAAACGAGGAAAGCGGAAAGGTGCGCGGTCACTCATCCCTGCTTTCAAATGAAACTGCCTTCCCCATCGCACCTTCCCACCATTCCCACACAGCCTAAATTTGCGATTTCTGAAGAAATCCGTGAAGCGGCCGTCATTTTATGGTATAATTACCATTACAGATGAAAAGACGCAAGTCTGGTCAATAATAGAGTAAGGAGAGACATAAAAGTGGGTTTTTCTTTGATTAATATCGGTTTTGGTAATATGGCAGCTGCAGCGCGCGTGATGGCGATCATCAGCCCGGAGTCTGCACCGGTGAAACGTATGATCCAGGACTCCCGTGACAAAGGGGATCTCATCGATGCCACCTACGGCAGAAAAACGAGAGCCGTCCTCATCATGGACAGCGGGCAGATCATTCTTTCTGCCGTACAGCCGGAGACGATTTCGCACCGACTGATGAATAAAGATGTGATCACTTCTGAAGGAATGGATGAAAACTGATGGCACAGACAGCGAAAAAAAAAGATGAAGGCATTCTTCTGGTCGTCTCCGGCCCGAGCGGTGCGGGGAAGGGAACCATCTGTAATGCCATCCGCGAGAAATTTCCGGATCTCCAGTATTCCGTCTCGATGACGACAAGAGACCCCCGAAAAGGAGAAGTGGAGGGGGAGAGCTATTTCTTCCGCACCAATGAACAGTTCGAGAAGCTCATCGAAGAAGATGCCTTTCTCGAATATGCCAAGGTCTATGACCACTACTATGGCACGCCGAAAAAGCGCGCGCTCGACATGATCAGTGACGGGAAATCCGTACTGCTTGAGATCGACATCCAGGGCGCCATGCAGGTCAAGAAACGCTATCCGAAAGGCGTCTTCATCTACATCGTCCCACCGTCTTTGGAGATCCTGTCCGATCGTCTCTACGGACGCGGTACAGACTCGGAAGAAACCATCCAGAAGCGCCTCGCCCAGATCACCAGTGAACTCGCCATGGCGCATCAGTATGACTATATCATCGTCAATGACAAACTTGAAGATGCCGTAAGAAAGACCAGCTCTATCCTGGAAGCGGAGCGCTGCAAGCTCTCCCGCAACGAAGGACAGATCGAGACCATTTTCAAACAGTATATCAATAAGGAGGTACCCTTAAAATGATGTGTTATCCTTCTATCGACAGCCTTGTCAAAAAGGTGGACTCCAAGTACACCCTCGTGACCCTCGCCGCTCTGCGCGCCCGTGAACTGACCGACGGACAGACCCCGCTCATCGCTCATGCAGAAGGCAAGAAACCAGCCACCATCGCTCTCGAAGAAATCTATGAAGGAAAGATCACCTACTCCTTCAGCAAATAAAAATAAGGTCAGGCAGTCCAAGAAAGGCTGCCTGACTTTTTGTACGTTCAGGGTGGCTAGTGACGGGTGAGTTACAAACGACTTTCGGGCATCGCCCCCTATGTATTTGCGGCGAAGCCGCCACCTGAACCCGTTGAACCCTGAACCTTCAACCCATTTTTTTTAGTAAAGGAACTCATGCATGATGTTTGAAAACAAGCACATTGTCGTAGGAATCAGCGGCGGGATCGCCGCTTTCAAAGCAGCCGGTCTCGTGAGCCAGCTCCGGCAGAAAGGAGCCGACGTCCACTGCATCATGACAGCAAATGCCGCCAAGCTCGTGACACCGATCACCTTCGGTGAACTGTCCGGCAATGATGTCACCGTCGACATGTTCGCCAATATCAGCAAATGGGATGTCACACACATCGCCCTTGCGAAACTTGCCGATCTTTTCATCGTAGCACCAGCGACCGCCGACATCATCGGCAAAGTCGCAAACGGCATCGCTGACGATATGCTCTCGACCACCATCATGGCGACAAAAGCGAAAGTCCTCTTCGTACCGTCCATGAATACAAACATGTACGAAAATCCCATCGTGCAGGCGAATATGGAAAAGCTGAAATCCTTCGGCTATGAATTTGTCGAACCAGAAAGCGGTCATCTCGCCTGCAACACCTCCGGCAAAGGCCGATTCCCTGCGCTTGAGACCATCATGGACTGCGCGGAAAAATGCATCTATGGCCGCGAACTCCTGAAAGGGAAGAAAGTCATCGTCTCCGCCGGCGGCACCCAGGAAAAGATCGACCCTGTCCGCTATATCAGCAACCGCTCCAGCGGCCGGCAGGGCTATGCCATCGCCAAAGCCGCATGGATGGAAGGCGCAGACGTGACACTCGTTTCCTGTACCACGGCACTTCCCAAGCCCTATGGCGTCAAGATGGTCTACGCAGAGGATGCCCGCGAGCTTGAAAAAGCCATGAATGCGGAATACGACACCTGCGATGCTGCGATCATGGCCGCCGCCGTCTCCGACTACCGTCCGACCGTGCAGGCCGACCAGAAGATCAAGAAAGAAGACTTCGACTGCCTCCACATCGACCTGACGCAGAACCCGGACATCCTCTATGGACTCGGGCAGAAGAAGAGGGGCCAGTTCCTCGTAGGCTTCGCCGCAGAGACGCAGGACGTCATCGAGCATGGGAAATCGAAGCTCAAAAGAAAGAACCTCGACATGCTCGTCGCGAACGACGTCGCTATGCCGGGCGCCGGCTTCAACGGCACGACAAACATCGCATCGCTCCTGTACAAGGACGGACATATGGAACAGTATCCGAAGATGAGCAAGGATGAGCTGGGCCATATCATCATCGAAAAAATGGCAGAGCTGATGAAATAAATAGAAGGAATGAAAGATCTGATTTCCTTATAACTCAAAAAACGCTTCGTGGCACGTGCCACGAAGCGTTTTTTGACGGAGAAATGGATGCTAGTGACTTAGTGACTGGACGATTCTCTCATATCGTCATTTCGAGCGAAGCGAGAAATCTTTATAAGGCGCTACGCGCGCCTTGGAAGCAGGGGAATATTTATTTTTAGAGTAGATAACATTGAATTATCGAAAGTAACTATTTTCTGGAAAACATAGGCAAATTGCCCCGCTTATCCGTTTTTATAGCATTTCCTCCAGATCGTAGACTTCTTTATACGAAAGTTCCAGTGCTTTCAAAATACGCGCTTCCTCCAGCTCTCCGTCCTCTTCAAGCTGGTCAAAGACGAGATCCCTGATGAAGGAAGAAAACGATCAGATGATGCGATGCCGCATAAGACTGAAGAAGGATCTCAGTGAGACGAAATCCATCTCCACCAAAAATAAGAAAATCCAGATCGCTTTGGGCATCTGCCTCGCCCCTTGCATAGGAGCCGAAGAGATAGATTTCCTTCACTTGATATTTTTTCGCGAGCGGCCGTACCAATAGGGCAAAAAGCGAAAACAGCAAACATGTTTTCTTTTTGGTAAGCAGTGAGGCCAAAAGAACTACTGTTCGGGAAATATCTCTATGGCGTGAGCCCACTCACTCGTTCCTTGATTTCCTTGATATCCTCCCGGATTGGGCTGATAACCCTTCCTGGGCCTTTCTGATTTCGCGCATCCGTGATACTCATCGACTCCCCGTTCTCCTTATCCACCAGCTCTATCTTCCCTAAGTGGAGCTTCCCATCGATGATATGGAAGGCATCCGTATGAATGAGGCCGAAATCCGTATCGATCGTGACATCATAGAAATCCAGCGCTCGATAGCGGTTATGAAACGTACCAGTGATGCCGCGGAATGGGATAAGACTGTAGAAACCGCCACCGGAAGAGAAACTGCCGAAAGCCACGAGATCCTTCACATTCCCATCACAGTGGATCTCCCCATCCAGCGTGACCAGACAGTAAAACCTCGGCTCCTTGGTCGGGATACGGCTATCCAGTCCCTCCCCGTGGAGATAGATATTATACACGCGGCTATCGACATTATAGTCCCCGCGCGCCGTCACGATGCCTCCGTAGACTCGCGCCTTCACGTCCGAGAACGTCATCGCCCCGTCATCGTAGTGGATATCCCCCTTCACATCATAGAAATCCAGCGCCGGCACATGAAGCTCCGGCATGGTGACCGTCCCCTCACAGATGAGATGAGACAGAGGCCCGCGTCCGGAAGCAGTCAAAGTCATCTTGTCATGGATATCATCCCCCAGCCCCATGGAAGAAGGGATCACCCCCTTCGCCGTGACAGAGACGATCGAGGGGAGATTCTTTTCTTTGAAATCAATCTCGCAGTCCGCCTCGATGCCATTCCCCACCATCGTCCCGCCGAATTCCCCTGTCTTGATGTGGAGATCACTCACGCCGCGCGTGTCGATATGCCCATTCAGCGATACGCGCGAGACAAGATAGCGACGCTGCCGATAGAACGCCGCCATTCGGCCATTATGCACCGTGATCGTGACATCCAGCGGCTTTCCCTCACGATTGAAATTCGAGATCCGATCCTCCAGCTTTTCCTTCGCATCCCGCGCCTTTTCCTGCTCGATCTCCCCCTGCCGGCGGTTGATGAAGTCCACATGCATCTCCTCATCGAAATGCACAGCAAAGGCCGGGCTCTCCAGCGTGATCTCCCGGATGGTCGTAGAGACGAAGTGCATCCTGAGCACATCCCACGGATCTACCTTGAAAGATCCGGACGGCACACGAAGGATGGGATTCCCCGCCGGATCATCCCATGCGAGCTTCTCGAAAGTGACACCGCCATGAATATTCGCTGTGATCGACTCCACCGTGATCGTCCCCCGAAGCATCTCCTGCCGAGAAGCCGCATAGTTGAAAAGCTCTGCCGCTCCATAGCTCATGATTTTCGCTACCAGAAGCAGCAGACAGAAAAGAGCGAGCAGCAGACCAAAGATCCTGAGAAAATACCGTGACCAACGCTTTTCCTTCCGAAGCTCTTTGAGTGCCTTCTTCATCATGCCGCCCCCTTTCTATTTTACCTATTGTAGCATGTTCCGAACAAAGAAAAAACGTGGAAAGCGCCCATGCGCAAAAAATCCCGCCTTCCTATAAGGAAAGCGGGATTGGGGCGTCAGGCGTTCTACTTCTTTTGTTATAGCTTCTGATAGTACTTAGTACCTTTATCCGATCCATGCATTAAATTCATCAATTCCTTGGCACGCTCAAGAGTTAGCCCACAATAGTTTGCATACTCTATCAAAGGATTTTCTCTAATTTTCCGCTTGTGCGGCATAACGGCTCGGTGATCTACCTATCTTAGACGGAATACTGCAGAGAGACGGTTACGTTCTTTCACTGGCAGCTTCTGTCGCATAGAAAGTCATATCAGAAAGGTTATACACGGTTTCCTCAATTAGTTTTTGTTTTGCATTAATAGTTCACAGCACTTTATGCATGCCCACTAAAACTGCCCCAAAATGAAAAGACTGCTATGCGATGTATTGCATAGCAGCCTTTTTTACCATACTTTAGAATTTATATTCATACCCGAGCATGTAGTTTCTACCCTGCGAAATATAAGCAAACGTATCATCACTTGGCGCTGTCACCGTAGTGTAATCTTCTCGACCAAAGAGATTATTGACATGCAGGAAAACCTTGTGCTGTGCGCCTGGAGCATAGGAAATATCCAGATCTGTGTAAAGTGCCGGTTTTACTCTGGTCTTGCCATCATCCTTGGAATTGTATCGATATCCCAGATAGTTCGCCGTTAAAGCACCATTCCACTTGTCCTTATGATAGCGAATGGCAGAGGTGAATTGCAGGCGATTATTGGTATGAATCCAATCCCCTACATTAAAGTTTTCATCCACACTTCTTTCGGTGGGATTGCTGTACGAGATCCCCCAAGATGTATCCCAAGCATCATTGTGATGAATATCAGCAGAAATTTCAATCCCGGTATTTTTGCTATCCGAATTGGTGTACTGCATATCCCCGGTAATAGGAGAAACGTCTTTGATACTCTGGATCGCATCCTTGATATCGTAGTGATAAAGCGCTACTCGCCAGGAGGTTTTCCCCTGGTTCAGCTTGTAGCCCATTTCATAATGAGTGCCATGTTCTGCTTTCAGATCCACGTTCGGTAACATGGCAGCCCCACCAAAAATCTTAGAGAGCTCGGGTAAGCGGAAGGATTTTCCCGCCTTAGCATAGAAGCTGCTCTTGTCATTGATCGTATGCAGGTATTGAATTTCAGGCGTAAATTTATTCTGATTCGCCTGGACACTATCTGTTGTTTTGCCACTGATTACTTCTGTGCTACTGCCATTGGCACGACGCACGAAGGTTTCTCTGGCGTTAAAAATCATCTGGTCTTTCGGTGTCATATGCCAGTCATAGGAAGCATAAATGGAATACACATCCCTGTTGTATGTCCCAAATTTCGCGGGCTGTGCCGGTCTATCTCCCATTTTCTTCGTCCCGGCGCTTTTCACATCCATGTCTTCCCGCTTATAAGAAGCCCCGATCAGGAATGTATCATCCCCGCCTGTCTTGAATACCTGCTGCAGGTTCAGATTGGTATTATGCCCCTTGCGCCAGCTATACTGAATATTTTCCTTCACGTTTCCAGTTTTCTTATTGTAGGTCAGCTGGTCATAGTTTCTTTCCTGTGTCCCATAGGAAGCAAAGGCAGTGAACCCATTCTGATCATCAAAGTTCAGCAGGAATGTATTGTTATCGTCTTCATACCTTTTCTCCTGATACGGGCTCTTCGTATAGGCAGAATCCATCTGAGAAGCGGTATTTTTCGTATTTACATAATTATGGCTAAACTTCCAATGGTCATTGATCGCATAGTTCCAAAAGATTCCTTTATCTTCGCCTTTGTTATAGTCATACCAGCGATCCGACGTTTTTCCCCCCATCCCCTCCGCTTTGATGGTCGTCGTCATGTGACTGATTTCGCCCCTGTGCTCGTAGTAAGCAGACGCATTGAACTTATCTGCTCCGACATTCAGACTATATCTCTGCTTGTCATAATTGCCCGCAGACACTTTCACACTGTTCTGCGTATGGGAGCGTGTAATAATGTTAATTACGCCGCCGGTTGCCTCCGAGCCATACAGAACAGAACCGCCGCCACGAACTACTTCAATATGATCGATGGCATCAGCACCAATATCCTCCAGATTGTACTTCCCATCCTGGTTCATTGGCACTCCATCTACCAAAACCAGCGTTCCTTTATCCACACCACGAATGTCGATCTTGCTCGTCATCGATCCCATGCTGACACCATTTGGCATCTGCGTGCTGGCAAACACGCCCAATGTATTGCGTAAGGCTTCAAATGCACTGCCTGCACCACTCTTTTCGATTTCTTCTCGGTCTATGACTTCCACAGATGCCGGTGTCTGTAGATCACGGTTTTCTACACGCTGCGCGGTTACCACCACGGGATCCAGCTCGTAGATTTCAGCCGCACTTACCCCCCCAGAACATACGGTCGTACTCATTAAAAGGGCACCAAGAATGGCAATGCTTAACTTTTTCCCTGACATATCATTTACTCCTCTCAGCAATAAAGCGTACAATGCATAAAACAGAAACCAAGAAAACTGCTTTAAGGAAACACCCAATCCTTCTTGCCTTAATTTATGCCAAGTACGCTTGTAATAAGTTCTATTTATTTTATCATGATTATACCATTAATTCAATTGTGATTATAATTACAACAGCACTTTACAACTTTTACGCCACCTCGGAAGTTGATGAAGCTAGTTTACACAA
>UQQQ01000074.1 GCA_900543165.1 uncultured Dialister sp.
ATTCTTCTGGTGGGTGCCGGGTTCTACTTTACCGTCCGCACCCGCGGCGTACAGGTTCGCTATTTTACGAAAATGTTCTCACTCATCACAGAAAGTGCCGGTAAAAAGACGGCCGGCAATGAGATCTCCCCGTTTCAGGCCTTCTGTGTCAGCACGGCATCCCGTGTCGGCGTCGGCAATATTGCCGGCATTGCCATTGCTATCACAGCGGGCGGACCGGGTGCGATTTTCTGGATGTGGTTCATCGCGATCATTGGCTCAGCGACAGGCTTCGTAGAAAGTACACTCGGGCAGATTTATAAAGTCCCGCGTGAAGACGGCGCAGGATTCCGCGGCGGCCCGGCTTACTATCTGAAAAATGGACTCGGGCATAGGCTGTGGGCCGCGATTTTTGCTATCCTGATTTCTGTCACCTATGGCATGATTTACAACTCCGTCCAGTCGAATACCATCGCGCTCGCACTTTCCTCCTCTCTGGGACTTGACCGCATGCTCATCGGCGGCGTCGTCACCATCCTCGCTATGGCCGTCATCTGCGGCGGCATGGGCCGTATCGCCCGCGTCACGGAGTGGATGGTCCCGATCATGGCGGGCATTTACATCCTGATCACGCTCGGCATCATGCTTTTCAACATCACAGAAATGCCCCGCGTCTTTGGCATCATTTTCCGCGATGCCTTTGACTTCCAGGCAGTCTTTGGCGGCGGGATGGGCGCTGCCGTCCTTACAGGCTTCAAGCGCGGCCTCTTCTCGAATGAAGCCGGCGAAGGCTCTGTACCAAATGCAGCAGCCACCGCAGACGCCAGCCACCCGGCTGTGCAGGGTCTCATCCAGGCCTTCGGCGTCTATGTCGATACACTCTTCATCTGCTCTGCTTCCGCTTTCATCGTCCTCCTGACAGGAGACTACGCTTCGACCGGCCTCACCGGCATCGAACTCATCCAGTGGGATCTTGCACAGTACTTCGGACCGATGGCACCGAAAGCTGTCTCCATCCTGATCTTCCTCTTCGCCTTCACCTCCCTCATCGGAAACTACTACTATGGGGAAATCAACATCGGCCACCTGACAAAAAAGAAATGGCCGCTCAATCTTTTCCGCGTCTGCATCGCTGTCATGATCTTCTGGGGCTCTCTGGCTGACCTCCCGCTCGTCTGGAATCTTGCCGACCTCTTCATGGCTTTCATGGTACTGACAAACGTCACTGCCATCCTTCTTCTCTTCCCGCAGGCCAATGCGTGCCTCAAAGACTATGAGCGTCAGCTGAAAGAAGGCATCAAGGTCCCATTCTTCCATAGAAATGTCCTCCCCAGCCAGAAAGGCGTTTACTGGTGGGATAAAGAAAATAATTATAGAGAATAGACTCCATTTGAAAAAACGCGTTGTCCGAAAGGCAGCGCGTTTTTTTCTTACGCTCTTTCATGGTTAGACTACGGGGCGTGGTGCCCTTTGATTACATTTGAAAGCCTCGCTTGAATGAGAAATTAGAAATGGTGGTGCCATGAGTTGGCATTCCAGTCACTAGTCACTTGGGACTCCTAATCCCTAGCCCCTAATCCCTAGCTACTCATCCCACACAAAAAAGACTGCGAGTGCTCGCAGTCTTTTTTATTGATTCACTTATTTTTTCGATTTCTTCTCTTCGCGAGAAGGCGCATTTCTGGTACTTGCGGTATGTTCATGCCATGTGACCCACAGAGATGTCGCTACGCAGACAGAAGAGTAGGCACCGGAGATGAAGCCGATCAGCATGACCAGCGCGAAGTTTTTCGTGGTATCGCCTCCGAAGAAGTAGAGCGAAGCCACGCAGAAGAGCGTCGTAGTCAGAGTATACATGGAACGGCGGATGGTCTGATGAATGGAATCATTGGCCAGTTTTGCAAAGCTGTCTGTCCGGCGATGGGTATGAATGGCTTCACGAATACGGTCGAAGATGACGACGGATTCATTCATGGAGTAACCAAGAACCGTCAGGATCGCCGCAAGGAAGGAGGCATCGACTTCCAGATGGAAGAATGCAAAGACACCGAGTACCATCAGGATATCATGGCAGATCGCTACGATCGCAGACAGTGCGATACGGTGCTCAAAGCGGATAGACATGTAGAGGATCATCGCGCCGAAAGACAGGATAACATTGAGGAGTGTATTCTTCGTGACTTCAGAACCGATCACGGCACCGACAGTCTCGATACGCTTCACTTCGGCTTCGCCGACTTTATCCTTTACATGAGAAACGACAGTCTGCGCTTCTTCCGCAGAAAGGTTTCTGGTACGGATGATGACGTCATCGCCGGACTCTCCCTGCATATTGCTGCCGGAAAGCTGAATGGTCGCTGTTTCAAGACCATCCGCGCGAAGACCGTCACGCACCTCTTCTACTGTGACATTCTTAGGAAATGCCAGCTCCAGAATGGTGCCGCCGGTAAAATCAATCCCCCAGTTGAAACGGAAGAGGATGATGGACACAATAGAAAGAATGACCAGAAGTCCGGAAAGGCCGAACCAGATCTTTCGTTTGCCGATAAAATCAAAGCTGTTGAACATTATCTATCGTACCCCCTTTTTCCGCCAAACCACCAGGGGTTATGGATCCAGTTCGCATCGATGAGGAACATGAGCAGTGTACGGCTAACCGTGATCGCCGTAAACATGGATACAGCGACGCCAAGACCGAGCGAGAAGGCGAAACCCTTCACCGTCGCGCTGCCCAGGAAGAAGAGGATGCAGGAGGTGATGATGACTGTCATATTCGCATCAAAGATGGTGACAAAGGCACGCTTGAAGCCGGACTGGACAGCCAGTCTAAGCAGCTTGCCGGATGCGATTTCTTCTTTGAATCGTTCAAAGATGAGGACATTCGCATCAACTGCCATACCGATAGACAGAATGACGCCCGCCACGCTGGGAAGTGTCAGTGTCGCATGCAGCATATTCAGGATGCCCAGAAGGATGAGGACATACACAAGAAGCGCCACATCCGCGACAAAACCAGCCATACGGTACACGGCCAGCATGAAAATGACGACCAGAGAGAGCCCGATGGTAAAAGCCACGACGGACTTATCCTTGGAATCCTGACCAAGAGACGGCCCGACAGTACGGACTTCCATGACGGAAACCTTGACCGGAAGCGCACCGCTTCGGAGAAGGATCGCCAGATCCTTTGCTTCTTCGAGCGTTCTCTGCCCCGTGATGACAGCCGAGCCGCCGGTGATGGCTTCATTGACGACTGGATTCGTCAGGAGCTCTCCATCAAGATAGATCCCGATGTGACGGCCGATATTCGCTGCGGTGAGAGCACCGAATTTCTTTCCACCCTCATCGGAAAATTCCAGAGCAACGAGCGGCTGCTTGTTCTGCCCCATCTGTTCTTTGGCGTTTTTCAGGTCTTCCCCCGTCAGCTTGACATTGCCTTCCTCATCCTTGAACTGGAGGACTGCGGTCTTGCCAATGGTTTCGATGGCTTTCTGCGGATCCTTTTCCCCCGGCAGCTCGATGATGATACGGTTCGCCCCTTCGCGCTGGATGATCGGTTCCGTCAGACCCATTTCATTGACACGCTTCTGCATGATATTGATGACCTGCGTGATCGCCTCATTGGTGACCTTATTTTCTTCGGTATCCTCCGCCTGCATGACGATATGCGTGCCACCCTGCAAGTCAAGACCCTGACGGATATGCCCGGCCAGCCAGCCCACGCTCGCAAGGAAAATCCCGATAATGGCCGCGATAACGACCCAGAATCGGATGAGCGCGCCGCTTCTGACACTGCTGTTCCTTTTCTTTTCCAAAACTTCAACCTCTTTTCGTGATGATACTTCGTTTTTCTGTAATGATACCGGCCATGCGCTGGTCGAAAGGCTCTTCGGGGAGGAAATCTACGACTTGGAAATCCCACAATGTCATGATCCTTTTTTCATAGGAGATCTTTGCCAGATACCTGTCATAGTATCCAGCTCCCATCCCAAGGCGCGCACCGTTTTCTGTCCCCGCCGTACCCGGTACGAGGACAAGATCCAGCATGCCCGGCGCTATGGCTTCATAGCCCTTGGGCAGATCCCGCAGGCCATACGGTCCTTGGATAAAATGCTCCATATCCATGAGCCGCCCCGCCTCCATCTGCTTTTCAGGCAGACATACCGGGATGTAAATCTCCTTCCCCTCAGAAAGAGCGCGGCGGATGAAAGGATCAAGATCGGCTTCTCCCTTCATGGAAAGATAAGCCATGATGCGATGGGCTTTCTGATACACGGCTGACCCGCAGATCCGATCCGCCAAAGCGAGGCTCATGACTTCCATGTCAGTAGCAGAAAGAGCCCGCCGTAAGGCGAGCATCTTCTGGCGGATTTCCTTCTTCCGTACCACGGAAGGAGTATCCGTCTCCATCATTTCTTTTTCTCTTTTTTGTCTTTAGAAGCGTCTTTATCTTCGACCTCGACGACTTCCTCGACCACTTCCGTGCCGGCATCTTTCGGATCATCCACTTCGACGACCTCTTCTACCACTTCGGTTTCCGGTTCGTCTTTGTGTTTGGTCTGATTCATGACCTGTTCTTCCGAAGCAGCGCCAAGGGCAGCCGCACCGGCTTTCTTGGCGGTCTCTTCGTCGATGAGCTTCACATCACCGTGCTGAATAGCGGTCTTTTCTACTTTGATGATGACCTTCGGTGCGATTTCCAGCTCTACGTATTTGTCACGCAGTACTTTGATCGTCCCGTGAATGCCTCCAGCCGTTACTACATGATCCCCTTTTCTCAGGGACATCAGGAAACGACCTCTTTCCACCTTCAGCTTCTGCTGCGGACGATACATGAAGAAATACATAATACCGACCAGCACCAGAAATGGCCATGCCAGACTGACGAAATTCATTACCTGTTCCATTTGATTCACCTCCGTCAAATCATATAGTATTTATTTTACCATACTTTGATGATCGTTGTCTGTAGTTATTTTCTAATTATGTGTCAAAATGTTGTAAAGGGAGATGGGATCAGCGATGATAGCCCGCCATGAAGCTCTCTCTGAACTCCGTGAAGTTCCCATCTATGATCGCCTGTCGCATGTCACGCATAAACTGGAGCAGGAAGAAAAGATTGTGTATCGTCACGAGGCGAAAGGCGAGAAGCTCTTCCGACTTGTAGAGATGACGGATGTATGCGCGGCTGTAGTGCTGACAGGTGTAACACCCGCAGCCCTCCTCGAGCGGTGCCCAGTCCTTCTCATACTTCTTGTTCTTCATATTCATGCGGCCGGAATGCACCATGGCCATGCCATTTCTGGCGACACGAGTCGGGAAGACGCAGTCGAACATGTCGATACCGCGAGCCACGCCTTCGACGAGACAGTCCGGCGTGCCGACACCCATGAGGTATCTGGCTTTATTCACCGGCAGGAACTGGGTGGTGTGCTCCAGAATGTCATACATGAGGTCATGCGGCTCACCGACTGAGAGTCCGCCGATCGCCATGCCGTCAAAGGGCATAGAGGAAATCTCGAGTGCGCTTCTCTTGCGAAGATCCTTGTACATCCCGCCCTGCACGATACCGAACATACCGCGATCCGTGCGGGTATGCGCTTTGATGCAGCGCTCTGCCCAGCGCGTCGTGCGCGCCGTGGAATGGTCGGCGTACTCATAGTCCGCCGGATAGGGAATGCATTCATCGAAAGCCATCGCTATATCACTCCCCAGATCCTCCTGCGCATGAATGGAAACCTCCGGAGAGAGAAACTGCTTCGATCCATCGAGGAAGGAGCGAAAGTGCACGCCCTCCTCCGTGATCTTGCGCATAGCGCCCAGAGAGAAAACCTGAAAGCCGCCGCTGTCCGTCAGTATTCCCTTCGGCCAGTTCATGAAACGATGCAGCTCGCCAGCCTCTTTGATCAGCTCCGTGCCGGGACGCAGGAACAAGTGGTAGGTATTCGAGAGGATGATCTGCGCGCCCATGTCTTCGAGTTCTTCGGGTGTGACAGTCTTGACTGTTGCCTGTGTGCCGACCGGCATAAACATCGGCGTTTTGAACGTGCCATGAGGCGTATGCAGGAGCCCTGCCCGCGCGCCAGTCTTCTTGTCTTCAGCAACCAGTTCGTAGTTAATAACCATAGTTGTAGATCCTTATGATGTCTAAAAGATAGTTGATTAAATTCAGCGGTTCATTAACGCAAAAACATGGCATCACCAAAGGAGAAAAATCTGTATTTCTGCTTCACGGCTTCTTCATACGCGGCAAGAATGTGCTCACGGCCGGCGAAGGAGGCCATCATCATGACGAGGGTGGATTCTGGAAGGTGGAAATTCGTGACGATGGCATCGACCATGTGCCACTGATAGCCCGGATAGATATAGAGCTGCGTCCAGCCGCTGCCGCTCTCAAGGATGCCGCTCTGACCAGCAGACTCCAGCGTGCGGACGGAAGTCGTGCCGACAGCGATGACGCGGCGGCCTTCCGCTCTCGCAGCATTCACTTCTTTCGCAGTTTCTTCGCTGACCGTGTACCACTCCTTATGCATTTCGTGGTCTTCGATGTTTTCTTCAGATACAGGGCGGAAGGTCCCGATACCGACATGAAGGGTGACGAAGAGGAGCTTTGCGCCCTTCTTCTTCATTTCTTCCATAAGTTCCGGGGTGAAATGAAGGCCTGCCGTCGGAGCGGCCGCTGAGCCTTTATACTTCGCATATACCGTCTGGTACTCATCATTGTTGCCAAGTTTTTTGTGAATATACGGCGGGGTCGGCATCTCACCGATCTGATCGAGAAGGCTGTCGAAATTGCCGTCATAGTGGAATTCGACCAGACGTCCGCCGAATTCTGTCTTATCCAGCACTTTGCAGGTGCAGTTCTCTGCGAATTCGATCTCTACGCCCGGCAGTGCCTTACGGCCCGGGTTCACGAGGACTTCCCATGTATCATTGCCCTTCGGCGTGAGGAGCAGCATCTCCACCTTGCCGCCGGTATCCTTCTTCTTGCCATAGAGGCGCGCCGGAATGACTTTTGTGTTATTGAAGACGAAAACATCGCCTTCGCGGATCTCGTCCAGGATATCACGGAAATGGTGATGCTCCCACTCCCCCGTCTTCTTGTCAACCATCATCAGGCGGCAGGAGTCGCGCGGCTCTGCCGGTTCCTGAGCAATCAATTCCTTCGGTAAATCGTAATTGAATTCTTCAAGTTTCATGAATATATCTCCTTTGTAAATGGGCTTAAGGTTTAAGGTTTAAGGGTTCAGGTTGATGGGTCCAGGGTTGTGGTAGCAGCTTCGCTGCAAAATATATTCGCGGCGGAGCCGCTACCTTCATTTCTCATTTTTCCCCCTGAACCACGAAGTTTGAAAGCAGGAATGAGTGGCTAGGGATTAGG
>UQQQ01000075.1 GCA_900543165.1 uncultured Dialister sp.
CCCAGGAAGCCGCAGCGGAAGCCGAAGCCCAGCGCCTGAGAGGTTTCCGGCACGTATTCGAGCGCCGCATCATTCAGCTGCAGCTTTTCAAGAGCCACTTTCAGGTTGTCATAGTCCTTGCTCTCGATCGGGTAGAGACCGCAGAAAACCATCGGGAGTGCCTTGCGGTAGCCCGGCAGTGCTTCGCTGGCACCGCCCTCTTCGGTCGTGATGGTATCCCCTACCTCGCAGTCGGAGACATTCTTGATGCTGGCTGCCACGTAGCCGACCGAGCCGCAGGTGAGGACGTCGCAGGGCTTCGGAAAGGGCGAGAAATAGCCGACTTCCGTCACGGTATAGACCTTGCCGGAGGCCATCATGCGGATATTCATCCCCGCACGGATCTCCCCATCCTTCACACGGACATAGGCGATCGCACCCTTGTAGGAGTCGAAAATGGAGTCGAAAATGAGGCAGCGCAGCGGCGCTTTCGAATGGTCTTTCGGCGGCGGCACCTGCTCGACGATGCGTTTCAAGACTTCTTCGACATTCTGCCCTGTCTTGGCAGAGACAGGGATCGCCTCCGACATGTCAAGGCCGATGACGTTCTCGACTTCCGTCTTTACGCGTTCTACATCCGCGCTCGGGAGGTCGACTTTGTTGATGACAGGGATGATTTCCAGATCATGGTCGAGCGCGAGGTATACATTGGCAAGTGTCTGCGCCTGGACGCCCTGCGTCGCATCGATGATGAGGATCGCGCCTTCGCAGGCAGAGAGCGAGCGCGAGACTTCATAGTTGAAATCGACATGCCCTGGGGTATCGATGAGGTTCAGCTCGTAGGTTTCGCCGTCCTCATACGTGTAGTTCAGGCGCACCGACTGTTCTTTGATGGTGATGCCGCGCTCACGCTCAAGCTCCATCGTGTCTAAGATCTGCGCCTCCATGTCGCGCTTCTGCACGGTCCCGGTGATCTCGATCAGGCGATCCGCCAGTGTGGACTTGCCGTGGTCGATGTGGGCGATGATAGAAAAATTTCTGATGTGCTCTGTATCCATGAGTTCTCCTTAGTTTTTGGGAAAGTGGGCGGTGGATGTCATTCGTAGAAATCGCCCCCGCCCCGTAGACGTGACATATACGTAGTTATCGGTATTATTATATCATATGAAGGAAGCGCACCCTACCGGGAATTTTATGTTCCCCGTCGCTTGCAAGCACGTATACACGTGCTATAATATAAATAGAGGAAAGAGGTGTCACTATGCCGACCATGAAGCCAAAAGATCTGATTCGATTACTTGAGAAAGATGGCTGGGAATATGTGCCGTCCAATGGCGGTAGCCACCAGAAATATAAAAAGGGCACTCAAACGATCACCATTCCCTACCACAATAAGGTAAGGATTTGCCAACAGGACTTTTCATGAAAATCATGAAGGTTACAGGTCTAAAAAAGTGAAGGAGCTGATAGTCATGAAACTGACCTATCCTATGATCATCCACAATGATTCGGACGGTATATGGGCGGAATTTCCCGACCTCCCAGGTTGCTTCACCGATGGAGATAATTTGACGGAACTTATGGAGAATGCTTCTGACGCAATCCGCTGCCATCTGACCGATTACGTGAAAGAAGAAATCAAAATTCCTGCTGCGTCCTGCTTAGAGAATGTCCATCTTACAGAGCCAAACACGTGTCTCGCTTTGGCAACGGCAGACTTTGACCCGAACCAGTTCAGCCGCTCTGTCAAGAAGACACTCACCATCCCCGCATGGCTAAACGATAAGGCTTTGACCGCCCATGTGAATTTCAGTCAGGTATTGCAAGACGCACTGATGAGAAAGCTGAATATCATCTGACACCATCAAAAAAGAGCGCTTAGGCGCTCTTTTTTCATTGCGTAATGCGAAGGCAACCTCTGCCTTTCGAGCCCCGCCTTCCTAAAGAGAGGCGTGTTGGATTACTTTAGGAAAACGCTGATTTTGCGATTGAATCAGCGTTTTCCCCAGATCCTTCGGCTCAGTTCTCACTGTTCTACCTTTATATTTTTAAACATCCGACATTTCACTCCGCTCAGGATGACGCGCGAACGCCGGTTTCTTATTTTTAATTCCTAGTCACCAGCTATCAGTCCGCCAGCCACACTACAGTCCCAGCTTCACACGTCCATAGATGACGAAAGCGGTAAGGAGAATAGTCAGTGCCATGACGGCGAAGTCTTTTCCTTTCGGTGCGACGCTTTCCATGAAGGTACGCTTCGATCCGCCGAAGCCGCGGAGTTCGAGTGAGAGCGCCATGGTCTCGCTGCGTCCGAGCGAACGGAGCATGAGCGGGCGGACGATGGACATGTAGCGTTTCACCTGCTTGAAAAAATTCCCTTTCACTGCCAGACCGCGGCAGGCCTGTGCTTCGGAGACTGCTTTGTTTTCTTCGATAAAGTCCGGGATGAAGCGAAGGCCCGCTGTGAACATGAAAGCGTATTCGTACGGCACTTTCAGCTGGCGCACCATGGAAGCGGTGAGGTCCTGCAGCTTCACTGTCCCAAGAAGGTAGATGAAAATGATCGTCATCCCCAGCATACGCAGGGCTGCGACATTGCATTCCTTCACGCTGCCGCCGCCGATGTACTCGATCACCCCCAGCATAGCCGCAAAGATGACAAGGGCAAGGAGGGCTTTCAGGTTCTTGATGAGTTCGCCGGACACGAGGAGGATCAGAAGCTCAAGAACGCAGAGAGCGGCAAGGCTCGTCGGCTCAGAGAGGACGATCGCCCAGACGGCCGTCCCGAAGGTGAGAAGGATTTTGGTCAAAGGTACCAGATTTCTCATTCTATTTTTCCTCCTTTCAGTTCATAAAAAGCACGGCAGAATGCATTCATATCCTTACAGTAGGGACTGCCGGGGAGCTTGCGCCCCAGACGGACGGCCGGCGGATAGGCAAGTCCCCAGTCTTCCGGACGGTTCTCCGCAGAGAAAAGCTCAGAGGGATGACCATCGAAAGCGATCTCATGCTCTGCGATGACGATGACGCGGGTGCAGTCTTTCGCGACGATATCCATGTCATGGGTGACAAGGATAATGGTGATGCCCTTCTCCTGCAGACTTTCCATGAGTTTCATCAGGCGCTGTTTCTCTCGTCCGTCCTGTCCGCTCGTCGGTTCGTCGAGCACGAGGTACTCAGTATCCATCGCAAGTGCCGAGGCGATGGCGACTCGCTGCTGATCCCCGCGAGACAGGATACGCGGATATTCCTCGGCGAGAGCTGCGGTGTCGGTATCCTGCATGGCGCGCGCCACGGCTTCCTCAAGCTCCGCGCCGCGTTTCCCCTGATGATAGGGACCGAAGGCGATTTCCTCTCTGACCGTCGGCATGAACATCTGGCGATCCGGCTGCTGGAAGACGTAGCCGATGAAGCGGCTGCGCTCGGATGGTTCTTCGCGAGTCACATCTTTCCCATGATAGAGGATCTGCCCTGAGGTGGGTTTCTCCAGCCCTGTCAGGAGTCGGGTTACTGTGGTCTTGCCGCTACCGTTTCGTCCTGTGATAGCGACGAATTCTCCCTTGTCAAAGGAGAGGGAAATGTCTTTCAATACGTCCGGCAGACCTTCCGCATAGCGGAAGGTCACATGAGACAGTTCAAGCATCTTTCTCTCCCCCTTTCGTAAAGGAATGAATGACCGAGGTTTCTGCATCGGCCAGATTCAGGAATGGTTTCTCGAAGGTCATCCCCACCTGCTCGAGTTCGAGCTGGGCCTTGTACATATCCGGGATGGCTTCTTCATAAATATGTTCGGTATACATGCGGCGCATCACTTCTTCCGGCGTGCCACTTACGATGATTTCACCATGATTCATAAGGACGAATTTCTTCGCATAGGGGAGCGCGGCCTCGAGATGGTGCTCTGCTACGATGACTGTGAGGCCTTCCTTCTCATTCAGCTCGCCGACCATTTCATAGAATTCACGGATGCCTTCCGGATCAAGGGCCGATGTCGGTTCATCGAAGACCAGGACATCCGGCTCTTCAGCAAGGACGGCTGCGACGACGAGGCGCTGGCACTGGCCGCCGGAGAGCGTCGCCACCTTGCGTTCCTCAAGGCCTTCGAGGTGGACTTTCGCGAGCGCTTCTTTTGAGCGGCGGCGGATTTCTTCCGGTGGGAAACCATGGTTTTCAAGCGTAAATGCCATTTCCTCGCCCACCGTCAGCGTGACGATCTGCGCCTTGTAGTCAGAAAGGATGACACCGATGGAGGAGGCGAGGTCTGCGATATTGTGCTGTGTCACGGCTTTGCCGTCCGTGAAGACCATGCCTTCCATCGTGCCGCCGTAGTAGTGCGGGATCGCGCCTGCCATCGACATGAGGAGCGTGGTCTTTCCTGCCCCGTTCGGCCCCGTCACTATGACGAAGTCCCCTTTGCGCACCGCAAGAGACACATCATTCAATGCCGGCTCTTTGGCAAAAGGATAGGTGTAGGTCAGATGCTCTACGCTGATGACGCCTTCTTCGGACTGCCGGAGAGACAGACCGGAGTGATCGCTGTCTATGGTATCTGACTCAGCCATATAGTGCATGGACTTGAAAAGACGCAGCGCCGGGAAGTAAAGGAAGGGCGTGATGATCCCATTGCCTACGCCAACCAGCGCCACCATCGGGAGCATCCCATAGAGATACACCTTCATCGGGATCCCCATGACGAGCGTCAGGATGGAAACAAAGGTGAACCCAGAGACGATCGTCGTCACGAAGCCTGCAATGGCCGGACGGAGGGAAAATTTCCCGATCCGGATCGGCGGTACGCTGTGTGCAAAGAAACCTGCCACATAGGCGCCGAAAAATTCGGAAGCAAAGTCGCCATAGGGAAAAGCCGACTTACTGGTGAAGACTTCCATCAGCGCTGCGACCATGCAGATGCCGAGGCACTGCTTGTATGTCGGCTTCGTCAGAAGGATCGCCACCACATAGGTCGCGATCATCCAGTTCGGCGTGAAGCCTGCCACCGATGGCGACACCAAGTGCAGCAGCATCCCGATCGCCAGCATCAGTGTGGAAATCGTCAGCCAGCGGAAACGTCCGCCCCGTGCTTTGACAAAGACAAGCTTCGATACATCTTTCACTTGTTCCATTTCATATCCCCCTTTACAGGATCGCATTCATCCAATAAAAAAATCCTTTCATTCCTCTGCTTTCCAGCAAAGGGACGAAAGGATCACATTCCGCGGTACCACCCTACTTGACACAAGGTCCAGCTCATCATCGGTAACGGCGATCTCCGGCAGCTCCTACCCCTTTCGGCTCGGGCTGCGCCTCCCAGGCCCATTCACATAGCTGTCGCACCGGACTTGCACTCTCCGCCGGCTCCCTGAAGCGCCATCACTATCCTACTCTTCCTGTTCCAAGGCTTTCTTTGTTTAACTTACTATAGCACGGAGAAGAATGGGTGTCAAATTGATTTTTGGAAATGGTGGACTAGTGACTGGTAGCTAGTGACTTGTAACTTGAATACTACCTTCGGGCATCGCCCCATATATATTCGCAACGAAGCCGCCACCTTCATTCCTCATTTCTCATTCCTCATTCCTAATAGTTATCCTCTTCCGCTCGCCTTGTCTAGATCCGCTGCTTTCCGGATATCGGCCTCTATGCCATCTCTTCGTTTGAGGAGCTTCTCCAGATTCTTCCGCTTCGTTCGCTCGATATACTGATGCGCGATCGCATCCGGGAGTGTCGCGCCAAGCGAGATCCCCAGAATAACAAGCATCGCCTCGACACCTGTTTTGAAAGCCGTCAGCAGCTCGATCAGATCGATCTGTCCGATATCAATGATGGCAAACAGGAAACGATAGAGCAGCACGCCCGGGATCAGCGGAATGATCGCCGGTATCGTGACCACAAAGACAGGTGCATGGAGGTAGCGGGAGGCCGCGAAATAGAAGACGGAGAGCAGCGCGGCTCCGAGGAAGGAGGCGCTTGCCATCCCCATATGGAAGGAGACCATCAGAATATTTCTCGTATCTACCGTGAGGACGGCGCCGAGGCAGGCTGCGATGATATAGCGCTTTGGCACATTGAACATGATAGAAAAACCCAATGCTGCCATAGCGGCTGCCAGTGCCTGCATGATGTACAAATGCTCCGGCGCGATCGGCACTTCTGTGAAGCTGGGGACATTCGTCAGGCTGACAGCTCCTGCGATCCCGAAAGTCATCGCCAGCATGATGAGGACCGTGTGCGTGAATCGCGTCATCCCGGATGTCAAGTAGCTGTTCAGGAAATCATCGACACTATTGATGAGCGGTACGCCTGGGATCAAGGTGAGCGCCGAGGCCACCACAGGAAGAAACGGATTCGTCGCCCCCGGAAGATACATCGTCCCATAGGCCGTGAGCGTCGCAAAGAAAGCGGAAATCGCAATGGTGACATACCCATTCACCTCCAGCCGGTTGCAGGCGTATTTCACGAGCGCCCCCACCATCGCCGCCAGCATGGTGAAGAGCGCATCGACAGCATGACCGCCGAAGATCAGGCAGAATGCTGCTGATGCCAGCCCGATCGCGAGGATGACCATCCACTCGGGATAAATGCGATTTCTAAAATTCTGCCGGATATAATTCAGGCGAAGGCGGAAATTATCATACGACTCATTTTTATACAGCGCTTCCCAGCTGGCTTCACTCGTCTGCAGAAGAGCCGTCATATTGATGCCATGGCGGTAGCACTTACGGAACATCGTATATGCTTTTTCCCCATCATCGACATTGATCATGATGGTGGAATAGGTGATATGGATCTGTACATCTTCCCAATAAATACCAAGGCATGCCGCCGTGCGGAGCATGTCACGCACGATGCGCTTGCTCCCCGCGCCGCTCTCCATCATCAGCTGCCCCGTATCCAGGATGAGCTTCATCTTGCTTCGGATAGAAAGAGAAGAATTGGATATTTTCATAGTAAGACCTCTTATATATAGCTTTTATTTAAATTCTAACCCCCCTATGAAAAAAAGCAAGAGAAGAATGGTGAAACGCGTAAAACCAAGGTTAAAGCGCTGAAAAAAATGCCTTCCATCCATTGTCAAGCATTTTTGAAAATGTCCCGAAAAAAGCATTTTATTAGCCCCATATTCA
>UQQQ01000076.1 GCA_900543165.1 uncultured Dialister sp.
AAAGCCTCGATGGAATGAGAAATTAGAAATGAGAAATGCGAAATGGTAGGGCGGCACATAAAAATATAGAAGCGCCGCGGAGTATAGATCGTTGCGATGCCCGAAGGCCTTCGGATAACGGCTTCCCATTTGTGGTTTCCTGACATCGACCGTTTGGCTGCGAATGAGAAAGATTTCTCGCTTACGCTCGAAATGACGATGCGTGAGAGTCTGATGTCTTTTAGTCTCTTAATCCTTAGTCACCAGTCCCTAGTCCCTAGTCCCTAGTCATTCCCACCTCACGCACGCTGGAGGATCCAGAGGTCGTACAAACCAGGGATGCGAAGTTCACTGACATGGCGTGCCTCTTCGAAGGCGATAAGGCAGGGCTCTTGGCTCTTGTCTTGGGCAATCAGGATCACATTGTCTTTTTGGAAGAGGTCTTCTTCTGCGATGAAGGGCATCACGTTCTTTGCATTCCATGAGAGGGCGCCGGGTTTCATGCCGTCGATCTTGTTTGCAGGCTCGGCGCGGTAGATTGTTTTGCCGCTGTAGAAGACGGTGGAGGTGCGATAGTCATGAAGAAAGGCGATGGTCTTGCCGGTGGTGTCTATCTGGGCGAGAGCCTGTCCGGCTTCTTTGCCAGATCGTGTGAGCATGATGGTGGGGGCTACGAAGAGGGTAAGGAGTGTGTAGATGGTGATGGCGGCGCATCCGATCCTTTCAAAGCGCCATGTGAGGTCTCTGTAGAGAAGGGCTGTCAGTATCGCAAGGGAAAAGAGTCCGGGAAAGGTGTAGGTGGTATACTTGGTGGCGATGAGTTCGAAGAAAATATTCACGACGGCGAAGTAAATGAAGAGGAGCTGCGTCGCATTTGAGGAATTTCGGAGATCGAGCTCTTTGCGTTTCCATTTCTTAAAAAGGCTGTAGGGGATGGTGAAGCTCCATGGGGCAAAGCCGATGAAGTAGATGATGAGGTAGAAGTACCATTTGTTCTTCGTCGGATGCTCGGAGACGGTGGCGCGGAGGAAGTTGTGGACGCCGAGGAAGTTTAAGAGGAAATCGGAGCCGTGGAGGCAGCACATGAGTCCGTACCACGCGCCGGCGATCGCGGTGAAGAGGAGAAGGCCGGAGAAGAGGTGGACGCGCTTCATTTCTGCAAGGTCTTTGTTGTATGCGAGGAAGAGGAGGGCGGCAAGACCGGGGAGGAGAAGACCGATGGGGCCCTTGGTGAGGACGGCAAAGGCGGCGGCTGTGTAGCAGAGGTAGTAGTACTTTCTATTTTCGGTATAGCCCATGTAAAAGAAGGCGATCGCCATACTCATGAAGAGGAAGAGTGTCGTGTCGGTGATGATGGCTTTCGAGAGAAGCCAGCATTCGACAGAGGTACCAAGGATGATGGCGGAGAGCCAGCCGATCTTTTCGCTGTAGACGCGTCGGGCGAACCAGTAGGTGAAGAGGACGGAGGCGCTTCCTAGAAGGGCGGAGGGCAGGCGGGATGCCATTTCATTGAAGCCAAAGAGTGTGTAGGAAAGCGCCAGTTCCCAGTAGTAAAAGATGGGCTTGTCGTACCAGTAGTGCCCGTAGATCTGTGGGGAGATCCAGTCTCCGGAGAGAACCATTTCTTTGGCGGTGACGGCGTAGTTGGACTCGGCGGTGTCGGTGACGGGAAGGAGCTCGTTGCCGATGAGGTAGAGGAAGAGGGAAAACATAAGAAGCGTGAGGTAGGGGTGCTTGCGCAGCAGGGTATACATAGGGCCTCCTTCAAATCATGGAATTTCTATGGCTATAGCTTACTCGCAAGGCTTTACAAAATCGGGTGGAATGGTTAAAGGAAAGATAAACTATGACAATGACGGTTGCGGGATGAAGGGGAATTGCTTATGATGGGGGGAAAGGTTGGCGGGTTTGAGGGAAAAATTAGGAATTAGGAATGAAGGTGGCGGCTTCGCCGCGAATATATATGGGGCGATGCCCGCAGGTCTGTGGAATGACAGGTTTCCCGTTTCAAGTGCTTTTTCAAACGACCTGTTTGATCGCAAATGAAAAAGATTCCTCGGCTTCGCTCGGAATGACGACGGCGCGTAGCGCTACCAAAACTCCGCGGCGCTTCTGATTTTTATGCGCCGCACCACCATTTCACATTTCGCATTTCTCATTTCTAATTTCTCATTCAAGCAGAGCTTTCAAAAGGAATCAAAGAGCGGTACGCCCTAGGGGCTAATCCTGAACCCTGAACCCTGAACCATGAACCGCTAATCCCTAGTCACTACTCACTATTCCAAGGAGTTCCTATGACGATCAAGAAGAGCCTTATCCTGTCGCATGTCGCGATGTGCATCCTGCCATTTCTGATGACGTTCTTTGTACTCATGTCTTCCTTCTTGGGATTGTACCTGTACGCGAAGAACGGGAATCATGTGATGGCGGAGAGTGATTTTCAGTTTCAGGTCATGAGCCAGGTGGTCAGGACTTCGATTTTTCATCATATCCGGCACACGAAAGAGCCGCTCGATGATCACTGGGTACTGGATATCATGGACCCGATCGATTCGTATGTGGTGCTTTATCGCGACGGGGAAATCACTCTGCAGTATGGGAATGATACATATCAGCAGATGGTAGAGGAGCTCAAGCAGCAGAAGGTACAGCAGGAGCTGGATGAGGGAGAGGTCAATGGGACGTACAGCGCAACGCGGATGGGGCAGTACTCTTTTATGGAGCGCAATAGGATTGCCGGGCATGTATACCATCTCTACATGCTGTCGCACAAGCCGGTGAATCGGAGCGATGCGGCGATCGAGGCGGCCTTTCATGCGAGCAATCATTTCATCGTCATCTCGCTTGTGATTTTTATCGGTCTGGTTTCCTATGGGCTGTCGCGGTTCATTGTCCGGCGGATCCTGGCGCCTTTGAAGGAGCTGGAGCGTGGGGCGCAGGCGGTGCAGCAGGGGAATCTGTCGGTGCGTCTTTCCCATCAGGGAAAGGATGAATTCACGCCGGCTATTTCTGCTTTCAATCTGATGACGGATAAGCTCTCACAGTCGCTTCGCGAGAGGGAAGCGGATGAGGCACGCAGAAAGGAGCTCATCGCCAGTATTTCGCATGATATCCGGACACCGCTGACGGCGATCCGCGCCTATGTAGAGGGGCTTCTCGACCATGTGGCAGATACGCCGGAAAAAGAGGCGCATTATCTGCGTGTGATCGAGAAGAAATCGGAGGTTCTGGAGCGTCTGATCGAGCAGCAGCTGCTTCTGACGAAGATGGATCTGGGGGAGAAGGCGCTTCCGCTTGTACCGATCGATCTTTCGAAGCTGGTCACGGATTTCGTCGAAGAGAATCGTCTTCTCTGGGAAAAGCAGGGGGCAGATTTCCATATCGAAAGCAAAGGGGCGCACAGGATGGCGGGAAATGCGCTTCTTCTGGAGCGGATCATGGAGAATCTCATCACGAACAGCATCCGCTATAAAAAGGAAGAGCGGGTGAAGATCGACATCAGGGTGGAAAGCAGCGGGGACTGTGTCCTGCTCACCGTTGAAGACAATGGGAGCGGCGTAGCGGAGGAGGCGCTTTCCCGTCTCACGGAGGCCTTCTATCGGACGGACCTCGCGAGAAGCCACACGGACAAGGGCAGCGGGCTCGGGCTTGCCATCGTAAAGCGGGCGGTGACACTCATGCATGGTACGCTGTCTATGGATAATCGCACGCCGCACGGACTCTTGGTGCAGATTTCTTTTCCGAAGGAGGAAAAGTCATGAAACGTATATTGATCGTAGAAGATGATGAAGACATTGCTTCCATCGAGAAGGATTATCTGGAAGTCAGCGGGTATCAGGTGACGGCGGAAATCAATGGGACAAAGGGGCTGACGGAAGCGCTCTCGGGCGAGTATGATCTGATTCTTCTGGATATCATGCTGCCGGGGATGGACGGTTTTCAGATCTGTCGAAAGCTTCGGGGCAAGCTCGACATCCCGATCATGATGGTCACGGCAAAGCGGACGGATATCGATCATATCCGGGGGCTGGGCTTTGGCGCCGATGATTATATCGAGAAACCCTTCTCCCCCGGCGTGCTGGTCGCAAAAGTGAAGTCGCAGCTCGCGCAGTATGAACGTCTCAAGGGGAAAAAGAAAGCAGGAGAGCGCATAACTCTGGGGGATATCGTGCTCGAGTCGGATACCCATCGCGTCTTCGTCCGCGGCGAAGAGAAAACGCTGCCGAATAAGGAATTCAAGCTGCTGGAGTATCTCATGCTTCATCCCGATGTCGTGTACAGCCGTGAAACCCTCTACACGCGCATCTGGGAGATGGATTCGCTCGGCAATACGGCGACCGTCCCCGTACATATCAACCGCGTCCGTGAGGCGGTGGAGAAGGATCCGGCGCATCCGAAGCATATCCTGACCATCTGGGGCGTGGGATATAAGTTTGTGCCGTAGATTGGTGACTAGGGACTGGTGATTAGGGGACTAGGGATTAGACTGGAAGATATTAGACTACAGATGTTTGAATGCAAACATGATAAAAGGCCCGTGATTCTCCATCGAGAGAATCACGGGTCTTTTAGTCGTCAGAAGTCTGATGTCTAATGTCTAATATCACCTGCCAACAACCATTTCCTATCCAATAGGGAACAGGACACGTGCCAGATAGATGACGCCGGTCATGGTGATGCAGGAGAGGAAGGTGCTCATCATGACGAGCTCGGTCGCGAAGTCTTCAAAATTGTGAAATTCGACGGCGTAGAGAACGGAGTTGACGGCGCCGGGGACGGAGGTCATGATGAGGATGGTCTGCTTCAGGACGGGGGACAGGTGGAGGCCTGCGAGGTCAGAGAGCAGAAGGAGAAGGTAGGCCAGAAGCGGAGCGATGACGAGGCGGATGGTGCAGCCGGCCCATGCATCGATGTCTCGAAAGACGATGGTACTCCGATGGATCTGGATGCCGAGGGCGAGCATGACGATGGAGACGAGGGCATTGGCACAGTTTTCAAAGACCGGCCAGAGGAAGACCTGTGTCATGTCGAAGCCGGAGAATTTGATGGTGAAGACGGCGACAAGGGTGTAGATGACGGGCATGTGGAAGATGACGGAGATCGCGTCGCGCGGCGTCAGTTTCCCTTTGCCGGCCTGATAAAGGCCGAGCGTATTCAGCGTCATATTCATCTGCACGAGGAGGATGGTGGCGCAGGCGCTCGCCTGTGCGAGGTAGGGCGTCTCTCCATCGATGACGTAGGGGGCATTGCCGAAGACGAGGGCGATCAGGGCGATGCCGATGTTTCCGTTATTGGAGAACATAGTGCCGTTTTTGAGGCATTCGATCTTCCCGACGGGCATCCCGCGGAATTTCCCATACACCCAGGCGGCGAGCGCGATGAAGAACATCTGCACGAATGCCATGAGGAAGACGTTCAGGAGCGTCATGTCGATTTCCGCGACGTAGATGCTGTAGAAGATGAAGCTCGGCAGCACGATGAAGAAGGTGAGCTTATTGAGCGAGATGACATCGAGATGGTATCTGAGATCGAGCAGGTAGCCGATGGCGACGAAGACCAGAAGCGGCACGATATTGTCTGAAATGATTTGCAGGAAAGCCATGTCTGCCTCCTTATAGGGAAGCCGGGAAGAGGAGCCGGCAGAGGAAAAGCACAAGGGGAAGGGTGAGAATGGAAAGCGACATCTGCGTCATCAGGGATCTCTGGAAGATGGACTTCTGTGCGCTGCTGGTGGTGTCAGCCATGGAGAAATCCATGGCGCAGGGGATAGCGGCGAAAAAAAGAAGGATTTCTTTTGCCAGATCATCCATCGACGGAAAAAGGGTGAGAAGGCCCAGCGCTAAGAGTGGCGATAGGAGGAGTTTCACCAGTGCGGGAAGGAGGATGTCTTTGCTGACCGTGAAGCGGTGGCTGCGCTGGATCATGACGCCGGTCGTGACAGCAGTCAGGACGACGAAAGCGCCGGTGAAGTGGTGCAGTACGGGATAGAGAAAGGTGCCTTTCAGCGAGAGGCCGAAGTGCTGCGCGGCAAAGGCAAGAAGCGCGCCGTAGAGGACGGGGGTCGTAAGCGCGCGAAGCAGGAGAGACGAGAGGGAAGAGGACTCCCGGCTCACGATGGCGTGTCCCGCCGTGCGGAGCAGCAGGTGGGAAAATGTCATGAGGAGAGACAGGAGCGCGAGCGCTTTCGGAAGCTCCGCTGCTTCTCCTGCGGAGGCAAAGGGCAGGTGGGAAAAGGTGAAGTAGGTGAGGAGGCCGCCAAGGTAGCAGACGTTCGGACAGGAGGCCATGCCGCAGATGGCCTGCCGGAGGGAAGGCTCTTGGGAGAGGCCTTTGGAAAGAAGTGATGACAGCACGAAAAGGAGTGCCGTCAGAAGAAGCGCCGCCGGAAGCAGGAGGAAATCAGAGGCGGCAAGCGGCACCTGATACAGGCTGAAAAAGACGAAGCAGGGCAGTATCACGCGCGTGATGACGATCTCGTAGGTCTTGACGTCGATCTTGAATTTGCCCGCTAGAAACCATCCGCCGCCTAGAAAAACGAGGATGGGGAGCACGTCGAACCATATGATGTAAAGTATATCCATGGGAGTCCTTTCGGAAAAATAAGGAATGAGACTTGAGGAGTGGAGGGGAAGGCTCTGCTATTTTTATGGGGGATCTAAAGGCTGAAATCTGATTTCAGCAATCTACCCTGATCCCCAGGCCACCAGTCACCAGCTACTAATTTTTATATCACTATAGTATACAACGGAATGGCGGGCGAATAAAGGGGCAGGAGGGCGGGCGCATTTCCGTTTTCTGTAGGATTACAATACATGTGTTACACATTGAAAACATGAAAAGCGAGATATCC
>UQQQ01000077.1 GCA_900543165.1 uncultured Dialister sp.
AAAACTATGTGAGGCTATCTGTCTTCCACCTGTCATCCCGACCGAAGTGGAGGGATCTTTTTTGCAGACCGGTAAACTGTAGGTGAGGGAAAGGCGAAAAAGGAAGCACCAAGGTGTCGTTTGAGTGAGGGTGCATGTGTGCATATGGCGGCAGTGCAATAAAGATCCCTCGGCTGCGCTCGGGATGACGATGCTTGGGGAGCGGATAGGTTCACAAGGGTGGTGTGCCGCCTTTTTAGAAGAGGGTATTCTCGTATCGACGACCTAATCCCTGGACACCAATCCCTAGCTACCAGTCGCCAGTCACGCCAACGACAGGATGCGATATTTCCAACATTGTTGGATGGGCGTCTTCTATTTATGCTATAATGAGGGAAAATCCTTGATGGTAAGAAGGAGGCGGTCGCATGGAGGAGCTGCGCGGCGGAGCGGATGTGGTGCTGAAGAAGATCATGCGACAGGCGGCGGCTGAACGGGCGAGTGATGTCCATATCGAGCCGGGGGCTTCCTTTGTGCGGGTGCGGTTTCGGAAGGATGGGCTGCTTTCGGATCGCTTTTGTCTGCCTTCCTCCATGGCGCCGAATCTTTCGGTGCGTGTGAAGGTCCTGGGGCGGCTGGATGTGGGGGAGAGCCGTTTGCCGCAGGATGGGAGCTGGGCGGAGGAGATCGATGGGGTGCCGTATGATTTCCGCATTTCTGTCCTGCCTTCGATGTATGGGGAGACGATCGTCATCCGTATCCTGTCGGGGCGGGTGAATTTTATCGAGAAGAATGAGCTGGGAATGCGAAGGGAGCAGGAGTCGCTGTTTCGGCGGGCGCTTTCCAAGGGGCAGGGGCTGATCCTCACGACGGGGCCGACGGGCAGCGGGAAGACGTCGACGCTGTATGCGGCGCTGAAGCTTCTGAATCAGGAGTCGGTGAGTATCATTTCGATCGAGGATCCGGTGGAGTACCGGTTGCCGGGTGTGACGCAGATCCAAGTGAATGAGCGCTCGGGGCTGTCTTTTGCGCGAGGGCTGCGTTCGCTGGTCAGGCAGGATCCGGATATTGTGATGATCGGAGAGATCCGTGACAGGGAAACGGCGGAGATCGCGATCCATGCGGCGCTCACGGGGCATCTGGTGCTATCGACGCTGCATACGATGAGTGCGGCGGCTGCGCCGCTTCGGCTGATGGATATGGGGATTCCTTCGTATCTTCTTTCGGCTTCGCTGTCTCTGGTGATGGCGCAGCGGCTGGCACAGAGGCTATGTCCTTCCTGCAAAAGGGAGATGGTCTTGGCGGAGGATTTCCTGACGTCTCACGGGCTACCGCTGTCCCTTGCTGGTCAGGCGGCTTACGAGGCGGCGGGGTGTGAGGCCTGCCGCCATCGCGGGTTTTCCGGGCGGACGGGGGTCTTTGAGATGATCGCCATCGAAGACAGCGAGAGACGCATCCTGCATCATGATTTCTCTCAGGAAAAACTGCAGCAGGCGATGCGGAAAGCGGGACAGAAAACGATGGGCGAGTCGGCGCTTCTTCTGATGGAAGAGGGGGAGATCTCGCCGGAGTCGGCGGCGGTCATTCTGGCCGGGGAGGCATGAAATGGATATAGAGAAACTGCTGGCGGCGAATCCCGCCATGACGGATATTCACTTGACCGAGGGACTGCCTCTTATGATCCGTGTCTATGGGGCGCTGAAGAAGATGAAGGAAATCGCGGAGCCTGCGCTTTTCGAAGAGCTCATCTCTTCCTATGTGCCTAAGGAGAGGCAGGCGGAGTATCAGCGGACAGGAAGCGCGGACAGTGCGTTCTCTCTGGGAAATGTTCGCTGCCGTCTGCATCTGTATCGCAGCGGCGGTCTGACATCGGCGGCGATCCGTATCCTGCCGGAGCTTGCTTTTCTCGGCGCAGATCCCGACAAGACGTGGCTCGAGAAGGTATCGCAGCTTTCTCACGGGCTTGTCCTCATCACGGGCTCTTCGGGGAGCGGCAAGAGTACGACGATGGCGCGCATTCTTTCGCTGATCAGTCAGAAGAGGGCCTGCCATGTGGTGACGCTCGAAGATCCGGTGGAGTACGTGATCCCTATGGAGAAGGCGCTCATCCATCAGCGGGAGATCGGGCGTGATGTGGTGGATTTTCCGCGGGGCATCCGCGATGCGCTCAGAGAGGATCCCGATGTCATCGCTCTTGGTGAAATGCGGGACAGCGAGACGATCTCTGCGGCGCTGACGGCGGCAGAGACGGGTCATCTGGTGCTGGGGACGCTGCACACGACGCGCGCGAAGGATGTGCCTGCCCGCATCATCCATGCATTTCCTGCCGATCGCCAGGAGGAGATCCGAAGTCTTCTCGCGGCGAATCTCGTGACGGTTTCTTCTCAGATGCTCTATCGCAGCGGTAAGGAGACGTGGCTCCTGCGGGAAATCCTGACGAATGTGCCGGCGGTCGCGCACTTGATTCGCGAGGGCAAGGAGGAGCAGATCCCATCATATATGGAAATGGGACTTTCGCAGATGCGGACGATGAAGCAGGCGATGTATGCCATGAAGGGAATCAGTGAACGGGAAAGGGAACGGCTACTGAAGAGTTTGGAATAAAGTGAATGGTTGGTATGGGGGTTAGCCCCTGGGGCGCATCGCCCCTTGATGGGGGATGAAAGAGGGGAGCGGGTTCTATGGGTTTAGTGGGTTCAACGGGGGCGGTGCGGCGCATAAGAATATAGAAGCGCCGCGGAGTTTTAGAATATATGGTATTTACAAAAGATGAGAAACCTGTGAACCTTTTGAGCCTTCAGAACCTGTTTAACCTATGAGGATTCATGTAAAGGGAAGATGGTTATTTTCTGCTTTCAAACTTCATGGTGGTGGCGGCTTCGCCGAGATCCTTCGGCTCAGGTCGCAGCTGTTCTGGCATTCGTTATCTCACATACGACGTTTCTCGCCGCTCAGGATGACGAAACGGGGCGATGCCCGAAGGTCTGCCTAGGAAGCAGGTTTCCCGTTTGAGTTTCACAAACATTGACCGCCTGACCGCGAATGACAAAGATTTCTCGGCAACGCTTTCAATGACGATACGAGGGTCTGACGTCTTCTAGTCTCCTAGTCCCCAGTCACCAGTCACCAACAATAGAAAAGGGGCATTCATGAAACAATTTCACTATAAAGTCTATGACGAAGAGGGCGGGATCCATGAAGGGAGCCTTGCGGCAAAGACGAAGAGGGAAGCGGCGGAAGCACTCTTCTCTGAAGGGCTGTCGGTCATCCGCCTCTCGGAAAAGAAAGAGCCGCGCCATTTCTTTCGCGGGCGGCCTTTTGGAAGCCGTCGCTCCCTATCCCTTCTGGCTTCGTCATGGGCAGCGCTCCTTTCCGCAGGGCTGACGGTGACGGAGGCGCTCTCGCTTCTGGCGGCGAAAGAAAGACCGCAGGAGAGGAAGATCCTTCTCACTGCGAGAGAGCGGATCGCGAGCGGGCATTCTCTATCGGAGAGTTTTGCGGCTGGCGGCTGGTGTCCGTCTTTTTTTATTTCTCTGCTGGAAGTGGGAGAAATGACGGGGACACTGCCGTCAGCCCTGACACACATCGCGCTGTACTATGAGAAAGAGGATCTGTTCCGGCGGCGGCTCTCTCGCGCGCTGGCGTATCCGCTCTTTGTGCTTGCCTTCGCGCTGGTGCTCCTTCTGGTGATCCTGCTCTTCATCCTGCCGTCCTTTGCGATGCTTTTCGAGACGCTGGGGATCGCGCTGCCGCTTGCGGCGCAGGCGGGACTGACGCTGGGACTTTTCCTTCGGCACTGGGGACTGCTGCTTGGCCTTGGGCTGTCTGCTGTCCTGATCACCGGAGCGCTGCACCTTCGGACGCGCGCGGGCCGGCGGAGAAAAGAGGCGTGGCTCTACCGCTCTGCTTTTTATCGCCGTCTGCTGCTCATTCGCTTTACTCTTTCGCTGTCCTCTTTCCTCGAAAGCGGAAAGCCGCTCTCGGAAGCGCTCGCCGCCAGCATGAAGGTGCTGGGCAATCACGTGGCAGAAGAAAAGGTGCATGGCATGGAGAGGAAGCTGAGGCAGGGGGAAAACTTTGCGAGCGCGTGGGAGGCGAGCGGGTTCTGTTTCCCACTTCTCTTTGAGCTTTGTCAGGTGGGACTTTCGAGCGGGGAGCTGCCGCGATTTCTGGATCAGGCAGCACGGCTCATGACGGCGGAAACGGAGGAGAAGCTCCGCCATTTCCGTCAGATCGCGGCGCCTGCCATGCTGCTCTTCGTGGGCGGCCTCACGGCGCTTGTCCTCTTTTCTGTCATGCTGCCCGTTTTCCGGATGGCGGGAAGCCATTTGGGGTAGGGAAATGCGGATCGCCTCTCTGTGATCGATCCCGTGTTTCCACAGATAAAGGAGAATCAACATGTCCACAGCAGTCATTTTCGACATGGACGGCACGCTTTTTGATACGGAGGCCGTCTTTCAGAAGTATTGGAATGCCATCGCAAAAGAACGGGGCATCGTACTGCCGGATGCTTTCAAGTATGAGATCTGCGGCACCTCGGGCGAGGTGATGAACCGCATCATCGAGAAGCATTATCGGGTGAAGGATGGCACGGAGATCCAGCGGGAGTGCAAGCAGCGCGTGGCAAAGGAGCTTGCGCGCGGCGTGCCTCTGAAGTCCGGCTGCCGGGAGATCCTTGCATCGCTTCACGCGCGCGGCATCCCTATGGCGATCGGGAGCAGCGGACGGCGGACGCAGATCGAGAGCAATCTGTCGGTCAGCGGGTTTGCGTCCTATTTCTCTGCCATTGCGAGCGGAGATGAAGTCCTTCATGGGAAACCGGCGCCGGATATTTTTCTGCTGGCCGCGAAAAAGCTGGGGGCCCGTCCGGCTGACTGCTACGTCTTCGAGGACAGTCCGAATGGCATCCGCGCGGCGCATGCAGCCGGCATGAAGCCGATCCTTATCCCCGATCTCATGCCCGTCACGGAGGAGATCGCATCACTCACTGTCGGCGTGTATGAGGTACTGACAGACGCTTTGGAAGAATTGGTGACTAGTGACTAGTGGCTGGTGGCTGGTGACTAGGGACTAGTGACTAGGGATGATGACGAAGCTATGTATAAAAATCCATATGAAATCCGACTCTGCGATTTAATCAGCGTTTTCTTAAGATTAAAAACGGAAAAGATTTCTATCATAGGAGGACGCATGAAAATATATCAAACGATGGGGCTGGGATTGGCGCTCCTGCTTTCCGTTTCTACGGCGGGTTGCGGTGTGAAGCAGGTGGCGATGAGCGGTCAGGGGGAGAGCTATACCGTGGTCGATGCGACGGGGAAGGAAGTGAAGATCCCCGGCAAGCCGAAGCGCATTTTAGGAAATTCGGCGTCGATCGATACGATGCTCCTGGGTGTCGTGACCGCGGATCATCTGGTGGGAGCGACGGAGGCGGATCGCGATCCGGCGATTTCCTATATCGCAGCGGATACGAAGGATATCCCGATGACCATTCCTCTCTCGGGGCTGTCGATGGAGCTTGTGACGCAGGCGCGGCCGGATCTGGTGGTGGCTTCGACGTATACGAAGGGCGAGGAGCTCACGATGTATCGCAATCTGGGTATCCCTGTCGTGGTGATCGACGGGCCGCGCTCGATCCGGCAGGTGAAGGAGGATGTGCGGATCATCGCGGCGGCAGTCGGTGAGAAGGAGCGCGGTGAGAATGTGATCCGCGAGATGGACCGCCAGCTGAAAGAAGTGGATGATGCGCTGGAAGCGCGCACGGACAAGAAGCCGGTGGTGTACCTTGTCTCGCAGATGACACGCTACGGAGGACCAGGCTCGATGTTCCACGAGCTTTTGACGCGGGCGCGTCTGGAGAATGCGATCGAAAAGGCAGGCGGCGCGAACGGGCAGGCCATTTCACCCGAGCTCATCATCAAGGCGGATCCGGATATGCTCTTCGTCTCGACCGACCGTTCCTCGGATACGACGGGGGCGGGGAAATATCGGGACGATTTCCTTGCCAATCCGGCGATCGCTCAGATGCGCGCGGCCCGGCACATCGTCCCTGTCGATGACCGCTATATTTACGCCGCATCGCAGAACTGCGTCTACGCGGTGAAGGCGCTGGCAAATGCAGGCTATGGAAATCTCTTTGACCTGTCGGATGAAAAGCAGATACGGGGGTATTAAGGAAACACTGATTAAATTCTTGTAAAATCGGGCTCTGCGATTGAATCAGCGTTTCCCTAAAGGAAATGAGTAATGTAGGAGGCGGCTGCGCCGCAATTTTATATGAGGAAACCGGCGTTGACGGAGTGAGTGAATCGTGCTAAGATACGGATAGGCAAATGTGAATATACCCATGTGGTGCCAAAAGAAAGAACCCCTATGAGATCTCGTACATCTCATAGGGGTTCTTTCTTGACAGAGGCTTATCAAGCACTGCTAGCGATTTCCGTCAAGCCATTTGCAAATGTAGTAGGCTACGATACTTGCTGCGACAGAAATCAAAAATGTGAATATACTTTCCATCGAGGTGCCTCCCTCCCGTCACGATTCTCCGGGGAGTTGCAGTGTGACGCAATTAGTATAGCAGAAATGACAGGCAGCAGCCAGCGGAAGGGGATATTCCCATTCCCGCCCAAAAAAGGCGATGTGAAATAACGATCATCTCATTTTCGCGTTCAATCTGCCGCGG
>UQQQ01000078.1 GCA_900543165.1 uncultured Dialister sp.
AAAGTAAAAAGGGGCTGTGAAGAAATGGGGATTCATTTCTTCACAGCCCCTTTTTACTTTGCCCGGGATGGGGAAGGGGGAGCGCATATCGGCCGCAGGGGTCAGTCACTCCCCCTGCCATGCCGTGCATCCGCTGTCTATTTCAGATATTTCTTCCCGAGCTTCCATGTCAGAGCCAGCGACTGCTGGAGCAGGAAGAAATGGAAAGCCCGCATGGGGTGCAGGAGCCAGAAGGCCTTCTTGATGGGAGCAAGTGCCTGCCAGCCTTCTGCCTCTTTCTTTGTCGGTGTATATGCCTCCTGCCTTGCATTCAGCCCCTTGGCAAGGAATGCGCCCAAAAGTGCGAGCAGGATCATTTTGAGAATGCCATTCTTGTTATTCACGATCATCACCTCTATCCGTATTATAGCAAAGGGGAGTGCGTTAGGCAAGTTGTGGTATGATAGTTGAAGGTTCAGGGGGAAAAAATAGGGATTGAGGGAGGCGGGCGGAGGCTTCGCCGCAATTTTGATAGCGATTCGCGCCGTTGTCATTTCGAGCGAAGTCGAGAAATCTCTATTGCAGTACGGAAATCAGCACGTATGCGCTATTCTAGGGAAACGCTGATTAAATCGCAGAGTCAGATTCCACAAGAATTTTTATACATGACTTCGTCATAGCCTTCCTTAAATAGCTTGCTATTCGCGTCAGGCTATTCCTCGTCATGTATAAAAATTCAAGAGTAAAATCTGACAACGATTTATCAGTGTTTCCCTAGAAACGATGTCTTGGTGCTGCGTTTTTCTGTTATCTCGCAATTACTGCTTGCCAGTGTGCAATAAAGATCGAGTGCTACGCTCGGGATGACGATATGGGATAATCCCAGTCACCAGCTACCAGTCACTCTTATCCCCTAAACCGTTAGACTACGAATTTTTCAGAAAAGGAGCATTCACTATGCACATCATTTTAGCTTCTGCTTCGCCGCGCCGGCGAGAGCTCATCCATCAGATCGGCTGGACGGAGGAAATCTGTCCGTCCTCTTTTTCTGAAGCGGCGACGCCCAAAGAAGCCCGCGCGAGGCTCGGAGAATTTCCCGAAGATGTTTGTCGGGAAATCTCCCGCGTTGAAGATGCCGGACTTGTGACTCTCTTCAATGCGTATGGCAAAGGGAAGCGCATTTGTGAGGAGAAAGGCGACGAAGTTCCGATCGTGGCGGCCGATACCGTCGTGACACTGGATGGCGATATTCTGGGAAAACCAAGGGATACGAACGATGCGCGCGCGATGCTCCGCCTTCTCTCAGGAAGAGAGCATGCAGTGAAGACAGGCCTCGCTGTCTTTCATAAGGATCGCGTTCATCTCCATGTCGAGACGACGCGCGTCTATTTCCGAAAGCTCTTAGATCTGGAAATCGATCGCTACGTCGCCACCGGTGAACCGATGGATAAGGCCGGCGCCTACGGTATTCAAGGGAAGGGTGCGATCCTTGTTCCTAAAATCGAAGGCTCGTATGATAACGTAGTCGGTCTGCCCCTGACGGCGCTGTATGAAATGATAAATGGTATTACGTTTTCTGAATAGCTGGCATTCAAAACGATATCCGAATCAAGTTGGAGTTAGGAAAACGCTGATTCAATCGCAGAGTCAGCTTTTACAAGAATTTTTATGCATAGCTTCGTCATAGCCTTCCTTACATAGCTCGCTATTCGCGCCCCTTATTCCTCGCTACGCATAAAAATTTAAGAGTAAAATCTGACAATGATTGAATCGGTGTTTCCTTAAAAATGCGGCGGAGCCGCTACCGGCAACTCCTCACGCAAGGGAAAATTTTCAAACGTAATCATGGGACAGCACGCCCCAAGGGCTCACACCACATCTATTCCCCAACCTTTCCTTAACAAATTCCCTAAAATATGATATGGTAATACATACATGTGGCTCAGAATTTCTATGAAAATATATTTTTTCTACAAAAAAATTCTGAGGAATATCTTTTCTTTTATCAGAGAGAGGAAAGAAATAGTAAAGGGGAATTGAAAATGAAAGACATGAAAAAAACAGCGGCTCTTCTGGCAGCTATGGCGCTTCTCGGCGTGGGCAGCGCAAGTGCGGCAGAGGCCGCTCCGATGTATGCTCTGAAGGGCATCACCGTCACCGCGACCCGTCAGGCGGAAAGCCTCAAGGATGTGCCGGCGAATGTACAGGTCATCACCGAGAAGGACATCAAGCTGCGCAATGTACAGACCGCTTCTGATGCCGTTGCGATGGCGACCGGCGTCTCTGCTTCGAATTCTGTCGAAGGCACGGTGAACCTTCGCGGCTATAGCTCGAAGAACATCCTCGTCCTTGTCGATGGACAGCAGATGAATACCGCATGGAACGGCGATGTCGACTGGAACATGATCCCTGTCGAGAATATCCGTAAGATCGAGGTCGTTTCCGGCGGTCAGTCTGCCCTTTACGGCGGTCGTGCGGTCGGCGGCGTCATCAATATCATGACGAAGAGCGAGAAGCGGGATGGCGTCCACGGCTCTGCGGTCGTCAGCTACGGCAGCCACGCTACGGTGAAGCAGGCGTATGCCGTGCATGGGAAGAAGGACAAGCTGTCTTGGGGGACATTCTATGAGAGCAAGCAGACGAACGGCTGGAAGAGCTATAACGTCTACCTGAGCCCTGAGAAGGCAGGCTCTCTTACCACAACCGCCAAACTGGATCCAAGTGCTGATGGTGGTACAGTCATTGGGAACCGCGGTCAAAAGCACGCGCTTTCTGAAAATTACGGTTTCAATCTTGGTTACGCTTTCAATGATGACCAAAAGCTGACCTATAAGTATACCCATGCCATCTATGACTGGCATTATGATGGCGGCGAATCATTCACTGGAACATGGGGGCAGAAATACACGTATGGAAATAATAAGATAGGTGACTTATATACGGCGGCTGATTTCCTTGGGGATAAAGGATGGCGTACATACAACATGCATTCTCTGACCTATAACGATCAGAAGAACAAAGTACATGCGCATTTCGGTATGACAGACTATACCAAAGATGGTTACACCAAACCGGATAAATCGGTCAAAGCAGAAGAAAATTTTAATGGGAAAGGTTCAAAAACTTCATATCCATCCAGATCTTGGGATTTCGATATCAATAAACGCTGGACACTGGATGCGCATACCGTATTAGCCGGTTTTTCGTATGGAATGGATCGCTTTGATTATACGAGCTATAAAGGAGTCTCTGATTGGAAAAACTGGTTTAGCACTGGAAAGGTAAATCAGAAGACAGGTGGCAAAGATAAGTATTGGGCTCTTTATGTGCAGGATAAATGGGCATTTGCTCCGAAGTGGACAGCCTACATTGGCGGTCGCTATGATCATTATACTAAGTATGACGGATACGATAATAAAAACAAATCAGTAGATATCACTGATTCGAAATCGTATTCTCAGTTTTCTCCGAAATTGTCCGTAGACTATGCATGGAATAATGATACCAATTTGTATCTCTCCTACGGAAAATCCTTCAATGCACCAATCCTGTATCAATTATACAGATATACACCGGGAATGGGTGCATCTGCTAAGCCCATTTATCCGAACCCGTCGCTGAAGCCTGAAACTACCGATACGTGGGAACTCGGGATGAAGAAAAAAATCAGTAAAAAGACGGATGTTCATGCGGACGTATTCTATGCGAAGACAAAAGACTATATCGATAAGCCCTTATTTAAGGATGGCAAGCAGTACCAGAACGTCGGTGAAGCCAAGACGCACGGCTTCGAAATCGCGGTGAACCAGAAGCACAGCGATAGCTGGACTTCCTACATCAATTACACTTGGCAGACGGGCAAGATCGATGGCGATAAGAACTACGACATCCCGCGTCACCTGCTCCATCTCGGCACGACCTTCCACAAGGATCCATGGACGGTGAACGTCGACGGCATGTTCATCTCCGATCGCACCGAAGCGGGTATGATCGGTGGACATTTCAAATCACGCGATGCGTACTTCCTCCTGAACCTCAATACAAACTACCAGTTCAACAAGAATTTCTCCATGCAGTTTGCCGTCGAGAATGTCCTCGATCGCGAATATTTCGATGAAGATATTTCTACGAACCATTACTATATCGGTGATGGCCGCACCTTCACGCTGTCTGCGCGATATGCTTTCTAATTAGAAATGAGAAATTAGAAATGCGAAATGGTGGTGCGCGGGCTAAACCGTAGTGACTAGTATTTCGTCTTGCATTTCATTGGATGCACCTCGATAGAAAGTGAGGAGTGAGGAATTAGGAGTGAGGAGTGGTAGAAGGGGCGCACAATTCATATGGCGCCCCAATACCCCATTTTATAAAGTTGTCTGTGCAATAACTTATATAAAAACTTGGCGACGCTTCCAAATTTTGTGCGTCGCACCTTCATTTCTAATTCTTTTGGGAATCAGCGTTTCCCTAGAACCTAAACCTCACACAAAAAGCACGTCTGAGAAAATCTCAGACGTGCTTTTTGTGTGTCATGATGTATAAATCTGTGAACAATACTATTAAGTTAAGCGGCAAAACGTCCTGGCTCCCCGTCGGGGGAGCTGCCGAAGGCAGAGGGGCAGCACTGTGGATGGCGAGGAAATGAGTGAATCTGATTTCCCGTATCACCCTAATCCCCAGTCCCTACTCATAGAATTTTGTCACAGCATCGACGAGGTAGGCGGTATCCTTGACGCCAGCCGTCTCATAGGAGGAGTGCATGGCGAGCTGGGGGAGACCGATGTCGACGGTCGGCATGGCGACGCGGGTATTTGAAATGTTGCCCAGCGTGGAGCCGCCGGGGTTGTCACTGTGGTTTGTGAAGGTCTGCGTGGGGATGGCATGGTCTTTGCAGAGCTTCTTGAAGTAGGCGGCGGAGAAGGCATTGGTCGCATATTTCTGCGCGGCGCTGTACTTGATGACGATGCCGCCATTGATGACGGGACGGTTCACGGGATCCGCGTATTCCGGGTGGTTCGGGTGGACGCTGTGGGCGTTGTCGGCGGAGATCATGAAGCTTCTCGCGATCATGGCCATGGTTTCATCATAGCTGTATCCGAGGGAGCGAGCGAGACGCTCAAGTGTATTCGCAAGGAAGGTGGAGCCGGCGCCCTGTGAGGTGGCGCTGCCGACTTCTTCGTTATCGAAGAGGGCGTAGACGGAGATGTATTTCTCCTTCTGCCCCTGTGTGAAGCCGCGGAAGCAGGCGAAAGCGCACTGCAGGTCGTCGAGCTTCGGCGAGGAGATGAATTCTCTCTCTTCGCCCCAGATGGCGGCGGGGACGCGGCTGTAGAGGGTGAGGTCATGGGCAAGGATGTCCTCGGCCTTCACTTTGGCAGCGGCGGCGATGACGTCCATGAAAGGGGTCTTGGCGCCGGTCATGCCATAGAGAGGGAGCATGTCCTTCTGGACTTTCCACTCTTTATGCTGGTTCACGCTGCGGTCCATATGGATCGCGACGGAGGGGATGACGAGCATGGTGCCGTCGATCGCGACGATCTTCTCTGCGAGGTGACCGTTCTCCGTGACGAGAAGACGTCCGGCGACGGAGAGAGGACGGTCGAGCCAGGTCGACATGATCATGCCGCCGTAGCCCTCGACATTGAGCTTCACATACGGGCCATCTGCGATTTCCGGATTCTCTTTGATCTTGAAGGTCGGAGAGTCGCAGTGCGAGGCAGTGATATGGAAGGCTTCTGCGCCTTCTTCCGGTACGGTGAAGGCCATGAGGGCGCTGCCATTTCTGGTGACGACGTACTTGCCGCCTTTCTCGATCTGCCATGGGTCTTCTTCGCGGATCTCCGTGAAGCCTGCGTAGAGGAGCGCCGCCTTGATGCCGCGGACGGCATGGAAGGTGGAGGGGGACTTGGCGATGAAATGGATGAGGTCGCGGCTGATGTCATCTGCGGTGATTGGCTGTTCCATTATTTCTTATGTCCTACTTTTTTCTGATATACGTCTTCTGCCATCTTGGCACGGGCACGGATGACCGGGTTCGAAGAGTTGACGGAGGTCGGAGTGAAGTTGCTCTTGTAGTGGAGCTTCTTCGTTTCCTTTTCCATTTCGACGACCTGGATGGTGCCGGCGGTGCGGTCGTAAGCGTAGGTGTAGGTGCAGGTGCCGCCTTCGATGGCTTCGATGGCGACGAAGTTCAGGATCTCATGGCCATTCGTGGTCTTCTTGATGCTGGTCTCCTGCATGTCGATGGTGGTGGTGTCGTTATATTTCCAGAGGCTTTCTGCGGAAACGGACATAGAGCCGGCAGCGATAGCAGCGGCAGCTGCCAGGGCGATCATCATTTTTTTCATAGCAATCACTCTCTTTCGTGAATGGATGACTGGAAGTCATTCTTTGTTTGCAGTGCTGGATTTATTATAGCATAAAAACGGGTTTAGGGTTAGCCCGTGGGGCGGGGCGCCCTTTGATTGCGTGCGAAAGAGGTTCAGCAGGTTCTATGGGTTCAGAAGGTTCAACGGGGGGGCGGCGCATTATATTTATGTATTGAAGTGGTAAACTAAAATTGGACACAGAGGGGGTAATCTTTAGACATACAGTG
>UQQQ01000079.1 GCA_900543165.1 uncultured Dialister sp.
AGAAACCGCCAGGCGGGCCCCCCGCCGCCTGCCGCTGCGGCGATGTCCTGACGGGCCGAATCACGAGTGAAGAATGCCCCTGTTTCGGCCGCGCCTGCACGCCCGAGCATCCCGTCGGTGCCTGTATGGTCTCCTCCGAGGGTGCCTGCTGCATCACCTATCGGGAGAAGTGATTGCGTGACTAGTGACTGGTGACTAGGGATTAGGATTCTCCAGCATCGTCATCCCGAGCGTAGCCCTCGATCTCTACTGCACTGGGGGAATCAGCGTGTATGCGCCGGGGGAAAACGATGTCTTGGTGCTGCCGCACATCAGGCAATGAGCGTTCTGCTATAGAGATTTTTCGGCTACGCTCGAAATGACGATGGCGCGAAGCGCTATCAAAATTCTGCGGCGCTTCATTATTTTATGCGCCGCACCACCATTTCTTATTTCTAATTTCTCATTCAAACGAGGCTTTCAAACGGCGGCACGCCCCGCGGGCTAACCCTGAACCCTTAAATCTATTTCAAACCAACGATCAATCAACAACGATCAATCAACAAGGAGCATCTATTTATGAATATCGAACTTCGCCACGGGAGCGGCGGCGAGGAGACGGGGAAGCTGATTTCTTCTCTCTTTGCCAAATACCTGACAAATCCCATCTTAGACCGTATGGAAGACGGCGCGGTGCTGCCGCCGCTCTCCGGCGTGCCTGTCATGACGACGGACAGCTTCGTTGTGTCGCCGCTCTTCTTCCCGGGGGGCGACATCGGACGGCTTTCTGTCTGCGGGACGGTGAATGATCTGGCTTCGATGGGGGCAAGGCCCCTCTACCTGACGGCGGGCTTCATCCTCGAGACGGGACTTTCCACCGATGTATTGGAGCCGATCGTCCGCTCCATGGCAGAGACGGCGAAGGAGGCGGGCGTCACGATCGTGGCCGGCGATACAAAGGTCATCGAAGGGAAGGGCGGCCTTTACATCAATACAGCGGGTCTCGGCGATCGTGCGCCTGCTTGTGAGATTTCTGCAGGAAATCTTCACGATGGGGATGCGATCCTCGTCACGGGGACGCTGGGCGACCATCACGCCGTCATCCTCACGGAACGCATGCAGATGAAGACGACGCTCACGAGTGACTGCGCGCCTCTGAATCATCTGGTGGAAGCCCTTTTGGCGGCGAAGCTGCCCGTCCACAGCATTCGTGACATCACGAGAGGGGGGCTTGCGACCGTTGCCAATGAGCTGGCAGAAGCCTCCGGCGTTTCCATCACGCTCTCCGAAGAGGCGCTGCCGGTCAGAGAGGAAATCAAAGCGCTCTCCGGCATCCTTGGGCTTGACCCGCTGACGATGGGGAACGAAGGCAAGATGCTGATCGCGCTCCCCGCCGCTGAGGCAGAGGTCGCGCTTCGCATCCTCCGCGCGCTCCCGTATGGGAAAGAGGCCGAAGAGATCGGGCGTGTCAGCATGGGCAGCGGCGTGCATCTCGAGACGCTCTACGGCGGACGCCGCCGCATTCTTCCGCTTCGGGGAGAGGGACTGCCGAGGATTTGCTGAGTAGAAGGGCGGGGATGAGTGACTAGGGATTAGGGATTGGAAGCAAGCGGTGATTGAAATAGCGCAATTGTTGCGCTAATGGTTCTGCAAGGAAGATCCCTCGGCTTCGCTCGGGATGACGATACGTGCGAAGCACCATCAAAATTCCTCGGCGCTTCTATTTTTTTATGCGCCGCACCAAACCCTTTGAACCCGTAGAACCTACAGAACCCGCTGAACCTCTTTCAGCCGCAATCAAAGAGCATCACGCCCCACGGGCCAACCCCGAACCCATTCCATAAGGAGGACATCCATGATCCATAAATTTCACAGCCAGCCGAATGGCTGGGAGGGCATCACGCCTCATATATATAAAGAAAATCCCAGGGTCTTTCGCGATGTGACGAAGCAGATCCTCTTTGATAATGAAGCCGACCTTCCCGTGCAGTTCCGTTATTTTCAGGTAGAGAAGGATGGCTTTTCTTCGCTGGAAAAGCATGAGCACATGCATGTCGTTTTGATTTTCAAAGGGAAAGGCCACGCGCTTCTTGGAAGTGATGTGCATGAAGTCAGGGAAGGGGATTTCATCACCATCCCGCCATGGCAGTGGCATCAGTTTCGCGCGGACGCGGGAGACATCTTAGGCTTCCTCTGTCTCGTGAATCATGACCGCGACATCCCCGTCTATCCGACGGAAGAGGAGCTCTGCGCGCTCAAACGGAATCCGGACATCGAAAAATTCTTGAAGAAGTAAGGAGTATGTATGTTTGAAAACAAGTCAACGATCATTTTTGATATGGACGGGACGCTGATCGATTCCGGCGGCGTGTGGAATCAGGTAGATCTTCAGCTGATCCAAGCGCTTGGCGGGTCTGCCATGGCAGAGGGCGATGTCCAGCAGAGAAGAGAGCGTTTTCTGAAGGAGCATCGGGATGCGGAGAAACCGTATCTTTCTTACTGTGAAGATCTGGGGAAAATGTATGCCTCCGCATGGCAGGCCGAGGACATTCTGCAGGAGCGTTACCGCATAGCGCAGCATTTCCTGAAAGAGATCGTGGACTACAAGCCGGGCGCACCGGAGGTGCTCCATGCTTTCAAGGAAGACGGGAAGACACTCGTGATCGCCAGCACCACGCGCCGCGGCAATATGGAAGTATATCGGAAGGGAAATAAAAATATCCGCGGCAAAGCACCGCTTGATTCCTGCTTCACGAGGATTTACACGCAGGAAGACGCGCCGGAGATCAAGCCAAGCCCGGCCATCTACCTCAAGGTCATCGAGGATATGGGCCTTTCCAAAGAAGAATGCTTCATCTTCGAAGATTCGCTGGCGGGTGCGACCGCGGCAAGAAATGCCGGCATCGACTTCGCCGTGATCTATGACCGCTACTCCGACGCCGACCGCAAGCAGCTTGACCAGATGACGCCGTATCAGTTTGGGGATTGGGAGGACGTCCTTTCCATCATCCGAAGAGACATGTGAGGGGATGAGTGACTAGTGACTGGGATTCACTCATCGAGTAGATTGCCCGTTGATTTCATTACCAAAGAAGTTCACCGGGTTCTGATGGGGCAATAGAGATGGCAAAGGCTGCATTTCAGTCACCAGTCACTAGTCACTTCCCTTTGACACTGGACGCTTTTCATGCTATCATTCTCAAATAAGTGAGGGAGTAGCAGCCACTTCGGTGGAGCCCGTCAACATACTGGCAGTGACCCGTACATCCTGCCTGGCTTGCTTTAAAATGCGAGACTCACGTGTATAGTTTCAAGGAAATTCTGATTCTATCTGGCAACGATGGAAACAGTGCTTCCTTAAGCTGTGCGCGGGGTCTTTTTTTCGTGGGGAAAAGACCCCGTATGGGAAGATGGGGAATGAAGGGAGCGCAGAGCGCTGCAATGATAGATGACTGTAGTCTTGTATCGGCAGCCTTCCCCTCTAGGTAATGCTATTAAGTTAAGGAAATCGTTAGCTACGTAACGTCTTGCTTCCCCCCTTCGGGGGAAGTGCCGAAGGCAATATGTGCAAGCGAACTGGATTTTTAGGAGCGAAGCGACGCTAAAATCCAGTGAGACGCCATTTCGAGCGCAGCGAGATGGGGCATGCTAGCGGTATAGCGTACTATGTTGAATAGTCCGATGCTATCGATATCCCAACACTTTCATGCAATACCGCTACGTAGCCCCTTCAGCCCTTCGGGCAGCTCCACCGATGGGGAGCCAAGAACGTTCTGCCGCTTAACTTAATAGCCTTCCCCTCTAGGGGAAGGTGCCCTGAAGGGGCGGATAGGGCACAGGCGGTATGAAAGAGAGCGGGAAGGAGTATCTCAAGCAGGCGATTTATGAAAGCACCCTATCCACCGCTCCGCGGTCCCCCTTCCCCGATGGGGAAGGCTAAGAGGTGCGACGCTCCGCGTTGATTTTTATAAAGGGCGATGCCCGAGGGCCGGCGAAAGGCAGGTTTTCTGATATGGCCTGACAGGTCGCGAATGAAAAAGATTTCTCGCTTGCGCTCGAAATGACAATGCGAGAAAGTGACTAGTCCCCAGTCACTAGTCCCCAGCTACCCAAACCGCACAGCCAATTTCATTTCGGGGAGATAAAAATGAGTGGTTTATTTATTTTGAACAGCGTCCTGCTCGGCGTGGGACTTGCGATGGACGCCTTTTCCGTTTCACTAGCGAATGGCCTTGCGAATCATTTCCTACGCCTCCGCACCATGTGCCTCATCGCGGGGACCTTCGGCTTTTTCCAATGGCTGATGCCGATGGCAGGCTGGGTGTGTGTGAACTGGATCATCGATCTTTTTCAGGTCCTGCTTCCGCTCGTGCCATGGGCGGCGCTGGTCCTGCTCGTCGCCATTGGCGGGCTCATGATCCGCGACGGTCTCTCCGGGGAAGAAGAGGACGTCAAAGTCAGCGTGGGCTTCCGCTACCTGCTGATCCAAGGGCTCGCGACCTCCATGGACGCGCTCTCCGTCGGCTTCACCTTGGCGGAGTACCCCTTCGCCAAAGCGATGCTCGCAAGTATCATCATCGGCGTCGTGACCTTCGCCATCTGCATCGCAGGGCTCTTCCTGGGAAAATGCTTCGGTATGAAGCTCGCGGATAAGGCGACCATCTTAGGCGGCGCGATCCTCATCGGGATCGCGCTGGAAATATTCTTCGGCGCGTGAGGATAGAGGGGTAGCCCTTAGGGGGGCTGCCCCCCTTGATTGCGGATGAAAGCTTTGCTTGAATGCGAAATGAGAAATGATGGTGCGGCTTCGCCGCGAATATATATGGGGCGATGCTCGAAAGTGGTATTCAAGTGCCTGGTGACTCGTGACTAGTGACTAGAATGCCAGCTCAGGGCATCGCCCTATTTATACTCCGCGCGCCTCCATATTTTTATGCGCCGCACTACCATTTCTCATTTTTCATGCAAGCGAAGCTTTCAACCGGAATCAAAGGATGCCACGCCCCAAGGGCTAACCTTGCACCTGTTCTATACCGATTTTCGAAGTCATCTTATGACTTCAATGCCTTTCATTCATATACACCGCCTGCGACACGAGTAAATGCAAATAACAAGTGTATACTTGTTCAATAAACGCTTTACAAGCACTTTACCTGTTGTTTATGAAAAAAGCAGAATGATAAAATATTTCTGATAAACGTGCAACAGAATAGAGGGGCGATGAAGCCTTCAGAAAGACGGACTATCCTCTTGCACGATTTTGAGGGAGCATCTCGGAAGATGCAAGGAGGAAACCTATGAATAAGAAACTGGCATTGCTCGGTGTCGCAGTTCTTTCCGCAGGCATTCTTTTCGCCGACTGCGGAAACAAAGACAAGAAAGCCGCAGGCGACGCTGCGTGGAAACCACAACCAAGGACGTCAAGGTCATCGTGGCGTACAAGGTGGGTTCCGGCACGGACACCGGCGCGCGTCTCTTGACGAACAGCGCGAAGAAATATGTCGGACAGACACTCGTCATCGAAAATAAACCGGGCGCTGACGGCAAGATCGGCTGGACGGAGCTTGCAAAATCCAAGCCGGACGGACAGACCATCGGCTTCATTAACCTGCCGACCTACACCACGCTCGCGCAGATGGAAGGCTCTGCATTCACGGACAAGTCCATCGTCCCGATCTGCAACCACCTGACAGAAACGGCTGTCGTCGTGGTCAAGAAGGATGCGAAGTGGAACAGCCTGAAGGAACTCGTTGCAGATGCACAGGCAAACCCGGGACAGCTGAAATGTTCTACGAATGGCGTGCAGGCTTCGAATCACACCGCAGCCCAGCTCCTTGCACAGTCTGCGAAATTTGAATACAACGCAGTTCCTTATGGCGGAACTGCTGACCAGCTCCTCGCTCTCCGTCAGGGCGAAGTCGATTTCTCCTGCGCGAAAGTCGCTGATGTGGCAAAACTCATCAAAGGCGACAGCGCAGAGCTGAAAGTTCTCGGCGTCTATGCGGAAAAGAGAGACCCACAGCTCCCAGATGTACCGACCTTGGGCGAACTCGGCTACTATAATAAATGGTACGGCTCCGCGCGTGCCCTCGTCGCTCCGAAGGGCACCCCGGACAATGTGATCAAGTTCTACGAAGATGCGTTCAAGAAGACCATGGAAGATCCGGAAGTCAAGAAAGCCCATGAAAATGCGGGCATGGTCATCGACTTCAAAGACAGCAAAGCCCTTGGCCAGATGATCGCAGAACAGATGGACTTCTGCAAGAACGTTGTTACTAAGCTGTATGCGAAATAATTGAGGGGGCAGGGTTCAGGTCGATAGGTTCAGGAGTCGCAGCGTGATCCCTATTCTCTGGAAATCACAAAAGCGAGAAACGAGAAGGTGCAAACGCTCGTTTCTCGCTTCTGCTTTCTGGTGACTAGTATAGTGATTTGTTAACTTCTGGACTTAGTGAGAAGTGGTGGAATGTCCCCTTCCCATCGGGGGAGCTGCCCGAAGGGCTGAGGGGGCTACGTAGCGGTATTGCATGA
>UQQQ01000080.1 GCA_900543165.1 uncultured Dialister sp.
ACGTCGTATGTGAGATAACGAATGCCAGAACAGCTGCGACCTGAGCCGAAGGATCGCGGCGAAGCCGCCACCTTCATTCCTAATTCCTCATTCGAGCAAGGCTTTCATTCAGGGGCAAGGGACAGCACGCCCCAAAGGCCAACCCTGAATTTATTACATAATCTCTTCAAGAATTTTTCGATAGCCCCTCGAAGCGCGTCTTCGCGGGGCTTTTGTCATGCAGGTCAAATTGTTCACTTTTTCAAGTATAAAATGGTGTATAATATAACCAAGTAGACATGTCAGATCGTTTGATGAGAAAATTTGTCCGAAAGAACTCTGCGTGTGGATCAGGAGCCCGGGGCATTTGCCGCTGGTAAAGTAGACCGGCAGGATGGGTGCAGCGATCGCCTGAGAAATGAGCAGACTCTCTTTCATGAGCTTCGTCTCCGAAATTTTTCGACTGTGAGACGGAGAAACCCGCAGCGTTTTCCTGTGCTTCACAAGGAAGGCCTTGGGGATGCTCCGTCTGTCCTCTCCGGTAAATCTGTCTAGCCGGTGCGGAAGAACACAAATGAAAGGAAGAACGAGGGCGGCTTCGTATCGTGACATGACTCCCAAGGCACCAGAGTCGGGGGCCGTAGAAGTCATACCGCGGCTGCGTTTCCGCGCGCCTTTCACCAAGGCTTGCTCCTCTTCCCCGCATGAAGTCAGTGCTTTCGCTGCGTGTTCCTGTATGATTTTCCATCCTGCGCTCCCATCTCTCCTTGCCGGCTGCGGTCCGGCAGAATGAAACCGGCTGTCAACGGTGGATTTCTGAAGGACAGATGTCTGTTCCGTCCCGCCTTCTCATAGGATCATAGTCCTATGGTCTTATGACTAGACCATTCCGAAGACTCCAAAAATACAGCCCGCACCGGCCGCCATCCGGTGCGGGCATTTAAATTGGGGGGACTGGGAGACTGGTAGCTAGTGACTGGAATGCCAGCTCATGGCATCGCCCCATACATATTCGCGGCGAAGCCGCCACCTCCATTCCTAACTCCTCATTCGAGCAGAGCTTTCATCCCCAATCAAGGGGCGACACGCCCCCAGGCCTAACCCTAAGCCCTGAACCCTTCCTCATACATTCTCTTTACAATTTTTCGGAGTATTTCAACTTTCCTATGGAAATACCGCGTTTTTTAATGAAAGTTTTTCCTCCTTTATACAGAAGCGTGTCACATTTATTGCAACGATGCCTTACAGTGATAATAAACACAGCAAGAGAAGCGGCGGCTGGCGCGAGGAAAGCATCGACGGCAGGCATCTTTTCTCTTCGTGATTTTAAAGGAGAAAACAATGAGAAAACATAGTATGAAAGCAGCAGTTCTTGGCCTTCTGGCCGGCGGTGCCATCCTGGGGGGCGTCTTTCAGGCACAGGCATCGGATATTCGCATTCTTCCGGTAGACACCGCGAAGTTCTGGAGCGGCGCTCGTTTTGACTTTGATGTCGAAGTCGCTCATGCGAAGAATCTTCAGAACGTCGACGTGACGATCAATGGTGTTCCGGCTGAAAAATTCTTCGGCAAGAAAGCGGTCGTGAAGGATCTGGGAAATGGTGTCACCTCGTTTCGCATCGATGATGTGACCTTTGCGAAACCGGGCAAGGTAGAAGTCACAGCTTCCGCAAAGGACAGCCTCGGCGTTTCCAAAGCCGCTGCTTCCTATCATGTTGTTCACGAAGTCGCACAGAAGAAAGCCAAGAATGTCATCCTCTTTGTCGGCGACGGCATGTCGCTGCAGGCTCGTGAAGTGGCCCGCATCCTGTCCAAGGGCATGACGAACGGCAAGTATAATGACCTGCTCGCGATGGAAAAACTCGCGCATAATGCCGTCATCACCACGTCCGGCTATGACTCTCTTGTTACCGACAGTGCAAACTCGGCTTCCGCTTACGCCACCGGTCACAAGTCTGTCGTCAATGCCATGGGCGTTTACGAAGACTCCACCAAAGATCCGCTCGATGACCCGAAGGTAGAAAATGTCTCGGAAATCCTGAAACGTACCCGCGGCATGTCCATCGGTCTTGTCACACAGGCGGAATCCACCGATGCGACCCCGGCAGCGATGGTCGGACACACCAGAAGAAGAGCGGCGCAGGATTTCCTCGCGAAGGACTACCTCGAAGACTACCATAGACCAGATGTCATCCTGGGCGGCGGCTCGGCTCGCTACATCCCTAAGGATGTACCCGGTTCTAAGAGAAAAGACCAGGTGAATGTCATCGAAGAATTCAAAAACAAGGGCTATACCTTCGTCGATAACTCTACCGACCTCATGAAGGCGCCGACAGACAAGCCGCTCCTCGGCCTCTTCCATACCAGCACGATGAATGTTTACATCGATCGTGAAATGGAGAAGAATCCGAGGGTGCTGAAGGGCTTCACGGACCAGCCGAACCTGATGAACATGACAAAGAAAACACTAGATATCCTCTCTAAGAATCCGAATGGCTTCTTCGCAATGATCGAAGGTGCTTCCATCGATAAGCAGCTCCATGTCATGGACTGGCAGCGTTCGGCTTACGATACCATCGAATTTGATAAATCCATCGAATATGCGGAAAACTGGGCGAAAGAGCATGGCGATGATACCCTGATTATCGTTTTGGCAGATCATGCACACGGCATGTCCATCAGCGGTACCTACCATGAAAGAGATGGCAAGAAAGGTACACAGGCAGTCAGAGTGTATGCCGATTCCATTTTCCCGACCTTCAAGGATGCCAATAAAGATGGCTTCCCGGATAACCCGGATCCGGATGTCACCCTCGCTATCCAGTATGCCAACCATCCGGAATACTATGAAAACTATCATTTCATGAAGACCCCGACCCCGCCGGCGCTGGCTACCAAGGAAACCAAGGAAGAAGCTGTGCAGAACGGTGAAAAGGTGGAATACCATCAGGTGACCACGGCTTCCTCCAAGGCAAATCCGGCTCGCATCCATCCGGGGGATCCGGCAGAACTGATGCCGGCCAATACGCCGAAGTCTGATCCGCAGGAATGCCATTCCGCTGACGACATTCTTCTCAATGCCGGCGGCCCCGGCTCCGAATATTTCCACGGCACCATGGATAATACCGAAGTCTTCTTTGGTATCATGAGAGCCTTGGGGATCGATGGAAATAAAAAAGCAAAATAAAGAGGGATGGGGATAGCGTGCTGCCGCTTTCCGGGAGGCGGCACTGAAGGCCCTCATGGATCGCCCATCCGGAATCCTCTTTCTCAGGAGATGCATCCTATTGTTACGATCACTATTTTCCCTCATTCGATATTCCTTTATGGCGCTCGCCCTGGCCGGGGCAGTCACCCTGCCTGCAGCCGCGGAAGATTACTCCTTTGACGAGATCTACTCCGGCTACTCCGCAGAGGGATTGACCTTTTCGGACAAGACGATGAGCCTTGAAGGCGGCGAAGTGACGATCTCGGGCTTCATGGCCCCTCCACTGACACCGACCATACATTTCTTCGTTCTGACGGAAGTCCCGATGTCCGTCTGCCCCTTCTGTTCCAGTGACGCAGACTGGCCCGATAACATCATCGTAGTCAAGGTGGATGACTCCATCACCGCTCTCCCCTACGATACTCCCATCACGGTTACGGGCACTTTGGAGATCGGGAGTGAAACAGATGAAGAAACCGGATTCGTGAGCCAGCTGCGTATTCGAGCCACATCGATTGACAGCTGATTTCTCCAGCCGGAACCTCGTTTACCTATAAAGAGGCACCGAAAGATCGGGGCCTCTTTTTTGATTCAGAAGGAGGAATGGCGGTGAGGCACCAAAGAAAACGCCCTGATCCTTGACCGCTCATTCCCGAAAGGCTCCATCATGATCGAAATCAGAAACCTTATTTGTGAATATCCGGATGGCGCGGGAAGGATCCGTGCGCTGGATCTTCTCTATGCACGTCTTACGAATGCACCATGGGCGCTGATCGGCCCCTCGGGGAGCGGGAAATCGACGCTCTTCCATGCGGTGAGCGGCCTGCTCACGCCGACATCGGGCGAGATCGTGGTAGATGGGAAGGACGTCGCAAAGATGACGGAGAAAGAGAAATGTGATTTCCGTGCGAAAGAGATCGGCTGCATTTTCCAAAAGCCCATGCTCATGCCCTATCTCACCGTCTTCGAGAATCTCCGTCTCTCCGCATCGATTGCGGGAAAGACACTCACCCGGGAAGAGGCCGAGTGCCTGCTTGCTTCTGTCGGACTTTCTGAGTACGCACCACGAAAGGCGGACGCGCTCTCCGGCGGAGAAGCGCAGCGTGTCGCTTTCCTTCGTGCGATCCTCCGGAAGCCTGCCGTCCTTTTGGCCGATGAACCGACTGCGAGCCTGGACCGCGCAAACAGCGAGCTCATCGTAGAAAAGCTCCTGCAGTACCAATACGAGAGCGGCTGCCTGCTCCTCTGCGCTACGCATGACGAGAAGGTGCAGGCACGGTTTGCAAACAGACTGGTACTGGGGAAATAGTGGCTGGGGACTGGCAGCCAGGGATTAGGAGTGGCTAGTGACTGGAAGATTTCAGCACCGCTCGCTTGCATGCCGCCTGTGCCCTATCCGCCCCTACGGGGCACCTTCCCCGCAAGGGGAAGGCTGTGATACAAAAATACCGCTTTCCCCATCCAACCTCCGCCCCTTCGGGGCACCTCCTTCCATAGGAAGGAGGGAGTATCCACGCAAGCCCCTTCCCTTGGAGGCGGGGTTGGCTTTCTTTTTTTGCGGCGAAGCCGCCTCCTCTTTGCCTTCCCCTAGAGGGGAAGGCTGACGATACGAGGGAAACCTGCCATTCGCAGAATTTCGGGCATCGCCCCATAAATCCGCCACCACAACCTTAAACCCTGAACCCTCTGGACCTGTAGAACCCGCTGAACCCTTTGACTCTATTAAAGGAGAATGTATCCCATGCTTCATCTGGCTTTTCTTTCATTCATCCGCCGTCCGCTCACACGGCTGATCCTACTCTTTCTGATCGCACTCGCCTGTGCGCTGCCTGTATTTCTGTTGCAGATGGCGGGCGGGCTCTATGATGGCATCAATCGTGCGGTCTCTCCGTTTCCGATCCTTGCCGGAGCGAAGGGCTCCTCGTACCAGCTGGTGCTGAATACGGTATTCCTTCGGGACAAGCCGATCGGAAATATCACCCATGACGATGTGGAGAAGCTCGCTTCCGATCCGCACACGGAGGCGGTGTATCCGCTCGCCTTCGGGGATAATTACCGGGGCTTTCGCATCGCCGGGACGAACGCAGATATTTTTGATTTTCGCCCGGATAAGAAGAAGGGCCCATGGCTTTCCATCGCTGAAGGACGATGCTTTGCGGAGGAAGGGGATGTCGTCATCGGGAGCGAGACGGCGCGTCTCACCGGACTTCGCATAGGGGATACCTTCCACTCGGTGCATGGAGCAAGCGCGAAAGGAAGAGCGCATAATCATACCTTGAAGGTGGTCGGGATCCTTGCTCCTGTGAAGGGGCCGTATGACACGGCGATTCTGACGGATATCAGAGACGTGTGGGAAGCGCATGGCACGGCCGCCGAGGCGCAAAAGGAAGTGACGGCGCTTCTCGTCGTACCGAAAGGCTACAAGGAAGCGATGCAGCTTCTTTCTTTGTACCAGCGGCAGAAGGATGTGCAGATGCTCTTCCCGTCGCAGACCATCATCTCTCTCTATGCGATGGTGGGGCAGACGAAGGATTTCTGGGGAGTCTTGACTGCCTGTCTTCTGGCGGTCTCCATCCTCATCACACTTTTGGCGATGTACTGGAGCACGCTCGGCCGGCTCTCGGAGCTTGCGCTCCTGCGCGCACTGGGGGTAGGGAAGGGGGACATTCGCCGGCTGCTGCTCTCGGAAGCGGCGATACTCCTTCTCGCCGGTTCCTTCACTGGCTGGCTTCTTGGTTATGGCGGAGGCGTCCTTACTGTGAAGCTCATCGCGTCTCACGCGGCGGTCGTGATGGAAACAGCACCTGACACAAGAGGACTTCTCATCATTCCGTTCATGACCGTGGTCGGCACGCTTGCGGCGCTGATCCCCGCATGGCTCATCCAGAGGAAGGATGTGGCGGGGAACTTAGGGTGACTAGTGACTGGTGACTAGGGACTAAGGTAGTAAGAAATTAAGAGACTAAGAGACTGGGAGACTAAGAGACATCAGAATCCCGCACTGTCATTTCGAGCGAAGTCGAGAAATCTTTGTCATTCGCGGGCAGCCGTTTCCCGAGAGTGTAGAATGGTTTGTGTAAATAAGATTTTCTTGAGTTTACACA
>UQQQ01000081.1 GCA_900543165.1 uncultured Dialister sp.
GAATATGGGGCTAATAAAATGCTTTTTTCGGGACATTTTCAAAAATGCTTGACAGGGGAAGTTTGCGAGCTAGTGACTAGTGACTGGTGACTGGTGACTGGGAGACATTAGACACCAGATGTCAGACTTCTGACTTCTGATATCTGGCTCTGCGATGAAATCCGCGTTTTACTTGACAAAGGCATCTATCTTTTGTATGCTCCATATGGAGCTACAGAGAATGCACTGAAAAAGTACCAAATCGAGCAAATCAAAGCATTCTTAGAAAAAGAAGGACTCCTCAAATGAAAAACTATATGGAATACAAAGGCTACCGTGGTACGATTTCCTACTGCGGTGAAGATCGCATCCTCTATGGGAAAGTGCTCGGTACCAAGGACTCCATCTCTTACGAAGGAGAAAGTGTTTCTGAACTGGAGTCTGATTTCCACGCTGCTGTGGATGATTACCTGGAAGTCTGCAAAGAGACAGGAAAGTCCCCCCAGTAAAGAATTCAAAGGTTCTTTCAATGTCCGTGTCACGCCCGAGTTGCATCGCTCCACCTACTTCTATGCGCATGAGAATGGACTCACGTTGAATGAACTGATGTCACGCAGTCTCAAGAATTATTTGGATGAAAAAAATATTCATTTACAAGCATAAAAAAAGCCAGCCCATCGGGCTGGCTTTTTTGGTTTGCGAGAAGATTACAGATCTTCGTAGAGTGGATACTTCACGCAGAGAGCATGGACACGTTTCGCGCAGTCTGCCTTGACTGCTGCATCCTCCGGATTCTTGACGACTGTCGAGATGATGTCTGCGACTTCCTTGAAGTCGTCTTCCTTGAATCCTCTGGTTGTCAGAGCCGGGGAGCCAAGACGGATGCCGCTCGTGACGAATGGAGAGAGAGTTTCGAATGGAATGGTGTTTCTGTTTGCGGTGATGCCGATCTCATCGAGAACCGTCTGTGCAACCTTGCCTGTGATGCCGATCGCTTTCATATCAGCGAGGAGGACATGGGTATCGGTGCCGCCGGAAACGACGCGGATGCCATTCTTCTGCAGCTCATCAGAGAGGACCTTTTCATTCTTTTTGATCTGTTTTGCATACTGCTTGAAATCATCGGAGAGATCTTCGCCGAAAGCGACAGCCTTTGCTGCGATGACATGCATGAGAGGACCGCCCTGCATGCCCGGGAATACCGCTTTGTCGATGGCTTTGCCATACTGTTCCTTGCACATGATGATGCCGCCGCGCGGTCCGCGAAGAGTCTTGTGGGTGGTGGTGGTCACGATGTCTGCCCACGGCACCGGGCTCGGATATTCGCCACCTGCGACAAGGCCGGCGAAGTGTGCCATATCGACCATGAAGAGGGCGCCGACTTCATGTGCGATCGCTGCAATGCGTTCGAAATCGATGATGCGGGAGTATGCACTGGTGCCGCCGATGATGAGCTTCGGCTGGACTTCCTTCGCGGTCTTTTCCATAGCTTCATAGTCCAGAAGTTCATCTTCTTTTCTGACGCCGTAAGGAACGACATTGAAATAATTGCCGGAAATATTGACCGGGCTGCCGTGCGACAGATGACCGCCATCCGTGAGGTTCATGCCCATCATGGTGTCGCCCGGTTTTAAGAGACCGTAGTAGACAGCAAAGTTCGCCTGCGAGCCAGAATGCGGCTGTACATTCACATGTTCCGCACCGAAGAGCTCCTTCGCACGATCGATTGCCAGCTGTTCGACGACATCGACATATTCACAGCCACCGTAATATCTCTTGCCCGGGTAGCCTTCTGCATATTTGTTTGTGAGGACGCTGCCCTGCGCTTCCATGACAGCATAGCTGACGATATTTTCAGATGCGATCATTTCCAGCTTGTTTCTCTGACGGTTCAGCTCTTTCTGAATGGCTTCATAAACCGCTTTGTCTTCTTTTAAGTGTTTCATTGAAATGAACTCCCTTCATTTTTCAAAGTGAAATCGAATGGATCGATTCATACACCCCATGATGCAAAACTTTCCTCAATGAGAGTGGAGAAATATCGGCGCATCGCACCATTTCACAAAGCACCGCTCGCTAAAGCAGCACTCTCTGCCTCAAATATCCTCCAGTCACTCATTTCCGGTTTCTGCATACATTTGATTTATTGTATCATGAGGCGCACACGAATGCATCTTTGGGTTTGAAATATTCATACTTGATATAGAAAAAGGGCTTAGCGTGTACCCTTCAGGATACACGGCCAAGCCCTTCCGTTGAGCAGGTATGCTATTCGTGAAATCACTCACAAGGATAGTATAGCACAAATCAGGAAGAAGTAAAGAGGAAATAGGGTTCAAGGTTCGGGGTTAGTCCATAGGGCGTGCCGTTCCTTGATTACGTGCGAAAGAGGTTCCGCGGGTTCTGCCGGTTCAGAGAGTTCAGCGGGAGTGGTGCGGCGCATAATCATAGGGAAGCGCCACGGAGTATAAATAATGGCGATGCCCGAAAGCAGCATTCAAGTCACCAGTCACTCATCACTTCTCACTTGTCATTTTCCCTCACATAGTGTGCTCTCTCTCCGCCAATGAGCGGCGGGCGGGGGCGGGCCGCTGCCACAAGGGCCGCCCCGATATGGTTATTCACAAGACGGACGGGGACAGCCACGCGCTTCAAGTGCATCCCGATCATCGTAAGCCCGATATCGAGTCCCCCGTCAGCCTTGATCTCCATCACGGCGACCGGGTCCTTGAAATGATAGAAAGCATTCGTCGAGAAGGCGCCGCCGGCATGCAGCCAGGGGACGACCGTCACTTCCTCATAGCCGCGCTTCTCTGCTTCGCTGCGCTCCATGATGAGCGCCCGATTCAGATGCTCGCAGCACTGGAAAGCCAGAGCGAGTTCCTCCTTCTCTGCAGCTTCCATCAGAGCCGTCACGACAGCCGTGCCGACTTCATAGGAGCTGTCCTTACCGATGTGTCCGCCGCGGATCTCGCTCGACGAGCCACCGATGACGATGAGACTCCCTTTTCTGAAATGAGAAATTTCGCAAAGCTCATGGAAAGCTTTTACTGCCTGTTCCTGTAAGTCTTCAAACACTATTGCACCTCTTCGATCGCAGCGATCTTTGCAATTCTTCTGGCATGGCGGCCACCTTCGAACGGAGTCTTTAAAAATTCGTCCATGATGAATTCCGCAAGCCCCGGCCCGACGACACGCGCGCCAAGCGTCATGACATTCGCATCATTGTGCGCACGGGTGAAATGTGCGGAGAAGGTATCGCCGCAGAGCGCCGCACGGATACCCTTCATCTTGTTCGCAGCGATGCACATGCCGATGCCTGTCCCGCAGACGAGAATCGCATACGTCGCCTCACCCTGCTGCACCAGCTTGCAGGCCTTCTCTGCAAAGTCCGGATAATCACAGGACTCTTCCGAGTATGTCCCGCAATCTATGTATTCGACCTTCTCTTCGTCCAGATGCTTCATAAGAGAAGCCTTGAGTGCAAACCCACCGTGATCACTCGCCATAGCAATTTTCATAATCTTCGCCCTCCTTGGAAAATAGGAATACTGTACCATTTCAGTATACAACAGCGGCACATAAAAAGGAACAGCTTGGCAATACGGCGTTCGTTGCTTTCCAGACGCTTTCTGCGGATGCGGATTTGCTCATAGCTTTCCACGCGCAGCTGTTCCTCCATGATCGTGCGGAAATAATCCTCGTGCTGCAGGATATACCCCATAACCGCTTGAATGTGCTTGAGAACCCGCCGCTCCAATACCTTGACGCGAATGAAATGACCATTACACTTTTCTTTGCTTTTGCGGTGCAGGGAGCAGTCAAAAAAGTCCTGATCGAGATCGCCGTTGTTGGATGAACCGTACAGCATTTTGGAACTGCAGTCCGCACAGTAAATAAGTCCGGAGAAAATGCTGCTTCTTCCCGTGCAGATCATTCGGTGACGTTGCTGGCGGATCTCCTGCACCTTTTCAAACACATCATCGTCGAGAATGCGCTCGTGGGTATTGGGGAAAATCGCCTGCTTTTCAATGGGATTATCCCTTTGCTTCTTATCCCAGATAGAATTGGTGTAAGTCTTGAAGTTCACCGTACAGCCTGTGTACTCCCGGCGTTCCAGAATCTCCACAACGGTACTGCCGTGTCAATCATAAGGATCTTTTGGTTTTTTGTTCGGACTTTTGATGCCTTGCAATGCCTTATAACTGGAAGGAGTTAAAACCTTGTCCGCTTTCAGTTGGTTTGCAATCTGCTTCGGACCTCTGCCCTCCATGCACATAAAGAAAATACGCCGCACCACATCGGCGGCAACAGGGTCGATCTTCCAGCGTCTGGGATTGTCTAGGGCTTTCAAATAGCCATAGGGGACATTGGTTGTCAAAGGAACGCCGCGTTCACCCTTTGCCTTATTGACAGCGCGGATTTTGCGACTAGTATCTCGCGCATAAAACTCGTTGCACCAGTTTTGATACCCGCAAAATCGTTATCGGTACTGTTGGGATCAATGGTATCGAAATTGTCATTGATGGCAATTATAGCGGACACCGTACTGCGGAAAGGTGAAATTGGTGTAAAGTCCTGTCAGAGCGGAATTTCTACCCAAGTCTGCATGAGCGTTTCGACCGGAGTCGAAATCTTGCGATAAAGCTGCTCCGGGAATCGACACTTCCCTGCTGGCAGAACCGGGAAGTCATGCGCAGCAATATGTTTAACGATGCGTAGTATTTGATCGACATTGAAACGACAGGGCTGGACAGACGGAAAGACCGCATCATCGCCATTCGCATTGCCCGCATGGCAAATTACGAAATCAACTGGGAGCGACCGACGATTTATATTCGTCAAGATAAACCGCTGCCAGCACAAATTTCTGAAATTACCGGCATCACAGACAATTGAATTAGATAAGGTTCTGGCTGAATATGCCAAGCTGAAAGCGTAGGCCGTGGATCTTGACCCGGTGGAGTTGCACGATGCACGGCAGGCCATCCGTCCTGAAAAGGAGCTAAATGCCGTCGAACAGCTACAGCGTGCTTACGGGGATAAGTACCGCCCGCTTGCTATACTCGACAGCAAACGAAAGGCATCCGAGTTGCTTCACGAATAGGCAGACGAACAGGCCGTACAAAAGCTGACACGAGCGCAACAGCAGAAAATTCAGTCCGAATACACTCCCCCCAAAAATCAAAGAAAAAACAAATCGACTTTGAACGTTAAGCTACGATTAGATGCAACATTTTTTACGGACAAGAGAAATCGTCATAACACAATTAGCGAGGCCGGCCATGTGCGAACACTGGCCGGCCTCATAGCGTTATTCTATTTTCATCATGCGGTAGCCCACACCAATATGTGTTTGAATATATTGTGGAGACTCCTCTGTTGGCTCCAGTTTTTTCCGCAGTGTTGCCATAAATACCCGCAGCGAAGCCACATCGTTATCCCAACTACGGCCCCAGATATTTTGTGTGATAAAGGTATGGGTCAGTACCTTGCCGACATTCTTGGACAGCAGACACAACAGCTTATACTCAATGGGTGTCAGGTGAAGTTCGTTTCCATCCAGATAAGCGCATCCCCCGGCATAATCCACTTTCAACTTACCATTCACAAA
>UQQQ01000082.1 GCA_900543165.1 uncultured Dialister sp.
ATTCAATTTTTATGCCTAATTTTTTTAGTTTCGTGTCCAGTTTTTGTTGACAAGTGCATTATCGATAACTATTGCTTCCTCTGGTTTTTTATCCACAACATGCTCTCACGAATCCAGCTGATTTCATGCTAAAATATGAATCAGAATAATTTTATCGATTTACTAGAGGAGGAATTGTATGAAAGGGAAAGCCATCAAAACTCTCTGCGCCATTGCATTAACAACCGGACTCTTTACTGTCTTGCCTGCAGGAGCTGAAGCTTTTAGTTTAGGCTCCATTTTAGGCGATGCAGGAAAGGTACTGGATACTGTTCATCAGTACAAAGCACTAGAAGATGAAGCCCACTATAAAAATGAAACGGAAGAAGGGCGGCAAGAAGTCTTTGAAAACATGAAAGAAACCTATGGCGTTGCCTACAACGACTACTATAATGGTCAGCTCGATGATATCATGAGTCGTCTAAGTCAAGGCATCGCAGAGGTGGATCCAACCATCAATGATATGCCTTATCTGTACTTTATGTGCCCTGACCCCAATTTTAACGCCTTCTGTTCCTATGGCCATGTCATGTGTGTTAATATCGGCATGTTTTACCTGACAACCAATCCAGATGAAGTCGCTGTAGTTTTGGGGCATGAAATGGGACATGGGCAGAAAAAACATGTAGCCAATGCGCTTCTAAAGAGAGCAAAGACAGATTATGGAGCTGCAATTATCTCTGATTCTTTGAGCGGGACCGCGCTATCTGATACAGTAATGGATCTGGCTGTCAACCAGGTCAAGACCGTCCAGATCGGGCGAAAGGATGAATGGGAAGCGGATAACCTCTCCTTTGACTATATCTACCATGCAGGCTACAACCCAGGCGCCACCGCCGCCATCTGGCAAAGAGTCATCGAGAAAATGGGAGATAATAGTGCAAGCTTCGTTGGTGAAATCTTCAGCCCATCGGATCATCCCTCCAATGCGCAGCGTAGGGACAACTATGAAAAGAAACTGGCGGAACTTTCAGGGAAACACGTCACAATTAAGAAAGATTCAGATACCGTGCAGGTAAATAAGAAAGATTTCGTAACACCAGCACCAGCCGCTGACATGAGTAGCGCAGAGCGAAAATACTTCGTCATGGGAAATCTGGTCTCAGCCTATGCTCATGGGCAGGCAGGCAAGCTAGCGGAAGTCGTTAATGGTACTGTTATGCTGGGCAATCAAGCCATCATGACGCCAGCAGAAGGAGACCCTACTGCAGAAGAACTCGCAGCCCTGCTGAATAAGATCAAATAAGCAACCCAACGTTTCCTCCACGTAAAAAGTCCCACTGATCACATCAGTAGGACTTTTCTTATTCATGGATCAATTCATACCAAACATCCGCCATGCGGCCATACTCTTCCATGGAGAAGGTCTCTCCGCGGCGGGAACCGTCGATATCGGCTTTCTCAAGGATTGCTTTCACCATATCGACAGAGATGCCGCCGGCTTTCATCGCATTGGTGAAAACTTTGCGGCGCTGGCCGAAGCCCATCTTGACGAGACTGAAGAAGAGCTTTCTATCCTTCACACTGACCGCCGGCTTCTCACGGCGACGGATCTTCAGTACCGTCGAAGTGACCTGCGGCCGAGGAATGAAGGCGGTCGGCGGGATGTCGATGACACGCTCTGCCGTGCAGTCAAACTGTACCGCAAGTGTCAAAGCACCGTAGTCCTTCGAGCCGGGCGCAGCCAGGATGCGGTCTGCCACTTCCTTCTGCATCATGAATACGAAGAGAGAAATGGGAAGTCCTGACTGAATGAGCGTCAGAAGGATCGGCGTGGTCACATAGTACGGCAGGTTTGCCGCGCAGTGCCAATCCTTTTCTCCCAGAATAGTCTTGAGGTCGGCTTTCAGCACGTCCTCATAGATGATATGAATATTTTTATAATGTTCCAGTGTATGGTCGAGGACGCGCTTCAAGCTCTGATCCAGCTCGAAGGCTGTCACATCTGCACCGGTCTCCGCGAGTGCCTGCGTCAGGGTGCCGATCCCGGCCCCGATTTCCATGACGGGCGTCCCCTCACCGAGCTCTGCAGCCTCTGCGATGGCAGCGACAACGTCGGGACGGATGAGGAAGTTCTGTCCCAGACGATGCTTGGCATGGATGCCGAAACGGTTCATCACATACTGGACGACTTTACGGTCTGCTAAATTGGCGTCTAACATGTCGGCTCCTTCTGGCATGCTTCCAATGCCTTTTCCCACTCGCTGCGAGTAATGCCGAAATGATTCAGCCGTTTCAAGAACTGTTTCCCATTCCCATAGCCGATACCAAGGAGCGCACCGACTCTGGCTCTTTTTTCTGAAGAATCCGGCCTGCCTGTAAGACCAGCTGCAAAAATATCCCCCATGGAAAACTCCTCAGAGTCTTCCTGATATTGGATGCGGAGGCAGGAAAGCGCCTTTCGGATGGACTCGGGCGAAGCGTCTTCGATGCCCACGTCATCTTTGGTGCAGGCTTCCGATTTCGGCACGAAAGCGTGCAGTGCCTGCGGGAAAAGTTTGGTCAGGCGCTGACGGATGCGTTCCCCAGGGCCATCGGGATCCGTCAGGATGATGATGCCCCGCTTTTCATAAGCGAGGCGGATCTGTTCTAATGTTTCGCGGCGGATGCCGAAACCTTCCGTGGCGATCATATCAGCTTCTACAGCATGGCTCACACGAGCGATATCTGATTTACCTTCTACGACAATGACTTGACGAATCATATCAGTCTCTAGCTACGTAGCCGATGCCACGAACGGTATGGATGTATTTTTTGCCGACTTTTTCATCGATCTTGCTACGCAGATAACGGACATAAACGTCCACGATATTCGTCTTGCCTGCATAGCCATAGCCCCAGACCTTTTCCAGAATTTCTTCTCTTTTCAGTACACGGTTTTTATTCTTGGCCAGGAAAAGGAGCAGGTCGAATTCTTTCTTTGTGAGGTCGACAACTTCATCGCTGGCACGTACTTCATGACGTTCCGGATAGATGGAGAGGTCACCAATGGTGAACGCCGGATCCACGATAATTTTCGGTTCTTCGTGGCGGCGCAGCGCAGAATGGATGCGAGCAATGAGTTCCTTGGTCGCATATGGCTTTGTCATATAATCATCGGCACCGGCATTCAGCGCTTCGACCTTCGCATCGACAGACGTATCGGAAGACAGGTAGATGATCGGCAGAGAGCTGATCTCTCTCACCTTCCCCAAGATTTCGTGACCGCCCTTCAGCGGTTCGTCCGGATCAAGAAGAATCAGATCCACCTGACGCTGGCCTGCCAGATCAACAGCAGCCTCTCCCGTATTATCAATGAGGCAGCTGAAGCCTTCTTCTTCGAGCTTGAGCTGCATGAAACGGCTGACACTCGGATCATGTTCGATGATTAATACACAGTTTCTCATTATAAAGTTCCTCCCATAGCAAGTAAAAAGAAAAAGGAAATCCAATCGCACAGCTTTATTATTGTTTTTAGTGGGGTATTGTTGTTATTATTGAACCCGCAGCCATGCAAAAGTAAATAGTCATTAGAAGTTATTTTCCTTATATGAGTATAATACCATAGCTTTCTAGGATTTCAAGTCCTTTCTGTCAAAAAAAAGATAAAATTATTAGTTTTTAAGTACTTTTGAAATTTTCAACTCCCTGTGATTCTCTCCTTTTTATTTGAGAATACATTCGTTTTATAGCATATTTCATTCGGTTTTACTTATATTTATGGATTTTCCTGATTCTCATTTTCCGCATTAGTCTCCCATGAGGAAATCGAATTTTCTATGTGTTTACCTATACCCCCTATATGTATAGAATTTTTCTATTATTAGCCGGGTATTAGCTTAATATGGAAATATCCGGTATTTTATGAAACTCCATTTCAAAGAAAAAAGTTTTTTCAAAAGGTTGCCATTCCGTTTGGGCATACTTTACGGCTGTTGTATAATGAAAAGTATATAGATTCAGGGTTAGCCCGTGGGGCGTGCTGCCTTTTGATTACGTTTGAAAGTTCTGCTTGAATAAGAAATGCGACTGGTGGCGCGGCGCATAGAATATAGAAGAGCCGCAGAGTATAGATCGTGGCGATGCCCCAAAGTCTCGGATAGCAGGTTTCCCGTTTTGAGCATTCCAAACATTGCCCACCTGACCGCGAATGACAAAGATTTCTCGCTTCGCTCGAAATGACGATGCGGGAGTCTGATGTCTCCTAGTCTCTTAGTCTCTAGTCGCTCAAGGCACCTAATCCCTAGCCACTCATCCCTAATCCCCAGCTACTAGTCACCAGCCACTCATAAAAAAAGGAGCAAGTTTCATGCATCAATATGTCACTTTCATCGGTGGATTTCCGATCCGTTTTTATGGAATCTTTTTTTCTCTTGGCATCATCTTCGGATGCATCATGGCCTACTACCTTTTGAAGAAGGACGGACGCGGCTGGCATGAGCATGTCTTTGACCTTGGCATCACCATCGCCTTTATCGGCATCATCGGCGGACGTCTCTGGGATGTCTTCTTCTTTGACTGGGACTACTACCATGACCATCTGCTTGAAATCCCCTACGTGTGGCAGGGTGGCATGGCCATCCAGGGCGGCGTCATCTTTGCCTGCGTGGCCGCCTATTTCTATCTCAGAAAACACAAGATACCCGTCCTCCCCTTTGCGGATACCGTGACGCCTGCCATCATTTTCGGACAGGCCATCGGACGTATCGCAAACTTCATGAATGGTGATGCCTTCGGTCATCCGACGGGCGCCAATTTCGGCATTCTGTATCCTGATACCACACTTGCCTATCACACCTACGGCGCGCAGCCCCTGTGGCCTGCCGAGGTCTGGGAGTGTCAGGGGGATCTTATCATTCTGGGACTGCTCCTCTGGTATGCCTGCTTTAAGCATGCCCGCGGTACGACCTTCTGTCTCTACATCATGCTCTACTCACTGCTTCGTTTCTTTTTGGAATTCTTCCGCGGCGACTACGGCAGTCTGGCCTTCGGCCTCAAGAGCGCGCAGCTGACCAGCCTCACCGCCTTCACCTGTGCGCTCATCGTTTTTATTTTCTTCTCTGTCAAGTATCGTGCAGATGTGAAAGTGGAAGAAACCCCGGGAGATCCCACTTGAAAATAAAAGACTAAAAAGGCTTTCTACGCCTTTTAGTCTTTTATTTTCAAGTCCTTCACTCTCCTTTCTGCCAAGCATGCCAAAAGGCGATGTGAAATAACGATCATCTCATTTTCGCGTTCAATCTGCTGCGGGGAACTTGCAGCTCTCATAAGAGTGACGGGGAAACCTTATCTCGGCTGTCTTTCATACCATGTCTGCCCTATCCGCCTCTGCGGGGCACCTTCCCCTAGAGGGGAAGGCTGCGATACGAGAATACCATCTTCT
>UQQQ01000083.1 GCA_900543165.1 uncultured Dialister sp.
TTCCCAAGAATAATAATGGCGACTGGACGATATGGCGACTGGACGATATGGCGACATAAACTAATGATACCTACGCTAAAACAAGTCAGACTTAAAGAGTTTGGCTATTTGCCTGTGGGTGCTAAAGTCACCAATGGTACAGTATCTTATGTGGCTGGACGGTTTTAAGTCTCCGTTGTGGTGGATATTGACGAAAAATCCAAGTATAACAAGGATTTGAAAGCATCGTATCATACGGTGACGGATGGTGTGGGCATAGATTTAGGCGTGAAAGATCTTGCTATTGTCAGTGATGGCAAAGTTTTCAAGAATATCAATAAGAGTTCAAAGGTCAAACTACTGGAGAGACGGCTTCGGAGAGAGCAGAGGTGCCTTAGCTGTAAATATGAGTTTATAAAAAAGAAAGGTGGTAAGACTGCTACTGCCTCTGCAAACATAGAAAAACAAAAGTTAAAGGTACCGATGCTTTATCAGCGTATAACAATAATCCGAGAGGATTATGAAAACAAAACGGTTCACGAAATAGTGAAGCAAAAACCACGCTTCATTACGGTGGAAGATTTGAATGTTAAAGGTATGATGAAGAATCGGCATTTAGCAAAAGCTATAGCGGCACAGAGATTCAATCATCTGTTAGCCAAGCTAAAACGCAAAGCAGAAATAATAGGGATTGAACTTCGGGAAGTTGATAGATTCTATCCCAGCTCCAAGTCCTGCCATTCTTGCGGACATATACATAAAGGTTTGAAACTCAAAGACAGAGTGTATGTTTGTCCAAAATGTGGTTATACAGCGGATAGAGACTACAATGCTTCGCTTAATTTGCGGGATGCTAAAGAATATCGGATAGCTTAATAACAAAAGTTCCGATATATGTACCGATGGCTAGTCGGGAATTTACGCCTTTGGAGTGCTGCACAAACGCTAGTAGCTTGCCCCCTTTGGGACAGCGAGAGCGAGCATGATGAACAAGGAATTTTTCTAAGACATATACACTTTTGTCTATGTTTTTAGTAGCAGGTACGAGCTATGTTTGTCGGTGTAGATCTGGTGAAGATTGCGCGGTGGGAGCGGATCCTTGAGAAATTTCCCCGCCGCACGGAGAAGATATTCACGGAAGAGGAGATCGCGCATTGCGAGAAGAAAGGGAAAAAGCGTGCGGAGTCGTATGCAGCGCTCTGGGGCGCGAGAGAAGCGGCAGGGAAGGCACTCGGGATCGGCATCTTCGGCTCGGCGTGGCAGGATGCGTATGTGACCTGGGGCGAGTGGGGGCAGCCGATGCTTCACCTCGCAGGGACGTTCGCCAAGCGGGCAGAAGAGCTTGGCATTACGGAGATGTCGATCTCTATTTCACATGAAGAGGAGATGGCGATCACGGTGGTCGTCATGGCAGGAGGTCATCATGAAGTACATCACGACGGCTGATGAGTCGCGCTCGCTCGACAGGGAAGCAATGAAGAACTACGGATTTCCCGAAGCGGTGCTGATGGAGAATGCGGGGCGCGATGTGGTATCGCTCATTCAGCCGGAGATCGATTGGAAGGGAAAATCTGTGGTGGTGGTCTGCGGGACGGGCAACAATGGCGGAGACGGCTTCGTCATCGCAAGGTATTTGTGCGCGCTGACCGCAAGTGTCGCGGTGCTCTTGTGCGGCAATGAGGCGCATATGAGTGAAACGGCACGTCTGTATCGCCGGATCGTTGAAAAAATGGGGGTGCAGGTCATCCCTATCAGTGAGGATACGGACTGGGAGACGCCTTTGGAAAGCGCGGATGTCATCGTGGATGCGCTGATCGGAACGGGGCTTTCCCGAGAGGTCAGCGGCGTGAAGGCTGAGGTCATAGAGATGATGAATGCGTCGCATGCGTCGGTGGTCTCTGTCGATGTACCGAGCGGTCTGTCTTCGGATACGGGAGAGCCTATGGGGCTTGCCGTCATGGCAGATTACACGGTGGCGCTGGAGTCGTACAAGCGCTGTCATGTGCTTTCTCCGGGGCATGAGTACTGCGGCAAGGTGCTCTATAGCGCGATCGGCCTTCCTGCGGCTGTGGGCCGCTCTCTTCCCGTGAGCCTTATCGAAGAGAGAGAGGTGGGAAATCTGCTGCCTTTAAGGGAGCGCATGTGTCATAAAGGAAAGAATGGATTCATCGGCATCATCGCCGGCTCTGCCGGCATGGAGGGGGCGGCGTTCCTCGCCGGACAGGGCGCGCTTCATGCCGGGGCAGGCAAGGTGGCTGTCGTGACTGTGCCAAAGGCGGCTGTGATAGCGGGCAAGGTGCCCGAGCTCATGGTTTCGTCCGTGGGGGATTCGGATTTCTTCACGTCTGCTATGGCAGAGGAAGTCCTCCAAAAGGCAGAGGCCTATGATGTGCTCGCCATCGGCCCGGGGCTTGGCCGTGACGCAGAGACGCAGCGCTTCGTGAAGGAGATCCTCACACGCTGGAGGAAGCCGATCATCGTTGATGCAGATGCGCTGTATGCGGTGAAAGAGATGGAGATTGATCTCGCCCGCTGCCCCGGGCAGCTGATCCTGACGCCGCATGTGGGGGAATTTGCTCATCTCACAGGAAGGACAGCGGCTGATGTGGAAAGAGAGCGTATCGATGGCGCGATCGCTTTTGCGATGGATCGGGAGGTGACGCTCGTCCTGAAGGGCATGCCGACCGTCATCGCCGCGAAAGATGGTTTCGCTTATGTGAATGAGACGGGAAATCCCGGCATGGCGACAGGCGGTATGGGCGATACCCTGACAGGGATTATTGCCGCTCTTGTCGGGCAGGAGATGGATCCGGAGCCGGCTGCGATCTGCGGCGTCTATCTTCATGGCCTTTCAGGCGATCTCCTTGCGAGAGAGACACCTGTCGGCTATACTGCGAGCGATGTGGCAAGGATGGTGCCGAGGGCGAGGGAAATGGTGACTGGAGACTAGTGGCTAGTGACTGGTAGCTAGGGATTAGGGAAACACTGAACTCGTTGCACCTGTTTTATAAAAGGAGACTTATATGTTATCCATCAAACAGATCTGGAAATACCTTCTGGCCATCGTACTCACGCTTACGGTCGGACTGGCGGTAGCAGGCTGCGGCAGTGGCGCGGCAGCTTCGTCCTCTGCGGCTTCGAAGGTGAAGAGCAGTGAGGCGAAGAGCGGGAAGGCTCTCACGGTACGTATGCTCGATATCGGACAGGGAGATGCCTGCCTGTTGGAGAAGGATGGAAAATTCGTCTTGATCGACAGCGGAGACATTGAGCACCGTGACACCATCGTGGCACTGCTCAAAAAGTATCACGTGAAGAGTCTCTCCAAGGTCGTGATCACGCATCCGCATGCCGATCATCTGGGCGGGATGCAGGCCATTTTCAAAAATTTCAAGGTCGAAGCCATCTATGATGACGGCATGCCATCCGGTACGGCGTCTTACAAGAACTATCTGAAAGCCATCAAGGCGAACCAGATCCCCTATAAGGCGCTGAAAGCGGGCGATGCGCTTACCTTCTTCGATGGCGTCACCTACAAGGTACTCGGGCCGGTCAAGGTCATCAAGGACCAGAAGGGAAATTCGGACTTCAATAACAATTCCATCGTCGGCAGGCTCTCTTATGGCAATTTCTCCATGATGTTCACCGGCGATGCGGAAAAAGAGGAGGAAGCATCCATCCTTGCTGACCGGGGAACGCTCAAGAGCGATGTGCTGAAGGTCGGCCATCACGGCAGCCGCACGTCGACATCTCCGGACTTTTTGCGGGCTGTCTCACCGAAGGAGGCTTTCATTTCCTGCGGACTGAACAATGACTATGGACATCCGCATAAGACGACCGTAGCGAAGCTTGAAAAAGCCAAGGTCCACATTTACCGTACCGACCGCGACGGCATGCTGACACTGACCACCACGGGGGACGGCTACAAGATCACAAAGGAGCGCTAAGATGAAAAAGGAACTGACACTGGACCGCATCGAGGAGAAGAAGGCGGTCTTCCTGACGGAAGAGGAAGAGGAGATTCGGCTGCCCGCCGCCTGGTTTGAGGATCTCCACGAAGGCATGGCGATCGATATGAGCCTTGCAGAAAATGAAGACAGGGAAGCCGCTTCGCTCCAAGAAGCGGAGGATCTGCTGGCTGAAATCAAAAAGATGAATGGGGGTGACTAATGAGGAATGGGGAATGAAGGTGGCGGCTTCGCTGCGAGTATATATGGGGCGATGCCATGCGTCGGCATTTCAGTCACCGGTCACTCGAGGTTCCTAATCCCCAGCTACTAATCCCTAATCCCTGCTTTTAAACTTCAGGTTGACGGGTTCAGGTTTGTGGTGCGGCGCACAAATCAAAAGCGCCGTAAGTTTGAAAGCAGGGATAAGTGGCTAGGGATTAGGGACTGGGGATTAGGGAAACGCTGATTAAATTGCAGAGTCAGATTTCACAAGAATTTTTATACATGGCTTCGTCATAACTTTCCTTAAATAGCTCGCTATTCGCGTCAGGTTATTCCTCGCTATGCATAAAACTTCAAGAGTAAAATCTGACAACGATTTAATCAGTGTTTCCTTAGCAGTGACTGGTGACCGGGATTCTCCGGCATCGTCATCCCGAGCGCAGCCGAGGGATCTCTACTGCACTGCGGGAATCAGCGTGTATGCGCCTGGGAAAAACGATGTCTTGGTGCTGTCTCACATCAGGCAATGAGCGTTCTGCCATAGAGATTTCTCGCTTGCGCTCGAAATGACGACGTCGCGAAACGCCATCAAAACTCCGCGGCGCTTCATTATTTTTTGCGCCGCACCTTCCCCGCCCTACCCGTAGAACCTACAGAACCCGCTCCCCTCTTTCGCAAACAATCGAAGGGCAGCACGCCCCAAGGGCTAACCCTGAACCCTGCCCTTTTTTATTTTCTTCTAATATAAGACGTATCACATGTTGGAAGTGATGATTCTTATATCAGGAGGTTTTTTATGGCACGGACTAAGAGAGAACTGGTACAGGCGGCTTTTTGACCCGCCCGGGAAATCACTGTATGCCAAAGGAGCTGTGAAGAAATAAATCCTCATTTCTTCACAGCTCCTTTTTACTTTGCTTTCATTTGGTTCAGGGTTC
>UQQQ01000084.1 GCA_900543165.1 uncultured Dialister sp.
AAAAGGGGCTGTAAAGAAATGAGGATTCATTTCTTCACAGCCCCTTTTTCATGCATGGTATGAGAGAACAAGCGGTGTATCCTGATTTTCCGCCGATCACTTATCACCTACGATATAGGGGATGGCGTCAATGTCGTTGACCGGCATGAGATGAGCGCCGGCAGCGTGGATCTCGCGCAGGGCGGTGACGATCTCTTTGGAGATCGCAAGACCTGTCTTACGGCCGCCTGTTTCCATTTGTGCGAGGACTTTCGCTGGGATGGTGATGCCCGGGACCTTGTCGTTCAGATAGTTTGCCATCTTGAAGCTTTTCAGCGGGACGATGCCGAAGAGGATGGGAAGATCCAAGTCTTTCGCACAGGCGAGGAAGTCTTCTGCCTGCTTGATATCATAGATCGGCTGGGTCTGGACAAACTGAGCGCCCGCTTTTTTCTTGCCCTCGAGGCGTTTGATTTCTGCATCGAGGTCGTCGGTGCCCGGATTTCCTGTAGTACCGATGTAAAAATCTGTAGCCGCGCCAAGGTCGTGGCCTTCGATATCGTGACCGCTGTTCAGGCAGCTGGCGATCTGGATAAGGCCGGTGGAGTCGACTTCAAAGACTCCTTTGGCATTCGGATGGTCTCCGATTTTAGGCGGATCACCGGTGAGGGTGAGGATGTTATGCACGCCGAGTGCCGCTGCTCCCAGAAGCTCCGCCTGAAGGCCGATGACGTTTCTGTCGCGGCAGGTCAGATGGAAGATGGACTCGACCTGGTATTTCTGCTGGATGATGCAGGAGAGGGCGATCGGGCTCATACGCATTTTTGCCATGGGGCAGTCGGCGATATTGACTGCGTCGACGTAGGGAGCGACTTTCTGCGCCTGTTCTTCTGTGATGGCGGAGGAGGCGCTCTTCGGCGGGTCGAGCTCGGTCGTGATGGTAAAGATGTGATTCTGGTTCTTCTCTTTTAATGTGGACATAGGGACTCCTTTCAAAAATTTTGTAGCTAGGGATTAGGTGACTCAAGTGACTGGTGACTAGTGACTGAAATGTCAGCTCATGGCATCACAACTATTTATACTCTGCGGCGCTTAGATCCTTCGACTCAGTTCTCCTGTTTCAGATAAGCCATTTTTTAACATACGACGTTTTTCTCCGCTCAGGATGACGAAATGCGCCGCACCACCATTTCTCATTTCTAATTCAAGCGAGGGTTTTATTCATAATCTAGGGACGGCACGCCCAAGGGGCTAACCCTGAACCTTGAACCCGCGAACCTGAACCCTCTAACTATTTCCCCATCATCCGATCGGCTTCTTTGATGGCTGCGATGCCATCTTTGCAGTAGGCATCAGCGCCGATGGAGACGGCGTAGTCTTTCGTGACGACGGCGCCTCCCGTCAGGATGGAGACGGCGGGGCATTTCTCTTTGACGAGGGAGACGGTCTTTTCGAGTTCCGGCAGGGTGGTGGTCATGAGGGAGCAGAGGCCGACGAGATCCGCGTGGTGCTCTTCGATAGCGGAGAGGAAGGCTTCGGGAGCGACGTCCTTGCCGAGGTCAATGACGCGGTAGCCGCTGTTTTCAAGAAGGGCAGAGACGATATTCTTGCCGAGGTCGTGGATGTCTCCCTGCACAGTGCCAAGGATCAGTGTACCTTTGGCAGCGGTGGCGGCTTCGGGGAGCATTTCCTTGATGACCTTGAAGGCGGCCTGCATGGCTTCGGCGCTCATCATGACCTGCGGGAGGAAGACTTTCCCCGCGCCGTAGCCGTCGCCGATTTCTGTCATGGCTGCGGTGAGGCCGCTCTTGATGATTTCTTCGGAGGAAATCTTGGCTTCGATCGCACGTTTGACGGCATTGGCGGCTTCTTCTTTTTCGCCCTGTTTCACGGCGGCTTTCACTTGCTCGAGCGGCGGGAGGTCTTGCGTGGGCGTAGCCGCTGCCACGGTGGTCGGGGTGTCCTGCGCTTCTTGGATGAAATGCAGGGCGCCTTTGTCAAAGCCTAAGAGCAATTTGGCATTGGTGAAGGCATCCTTCACGCCCTGATCGAGCGGATTCACGATGGGGGCATTCATGCCGCAGGCGAGTGCCATGGTGAGGAAGGCCGCATTGATGCGGGGGCGGCAGGGGAGGCCGAAGGAAACATTGCTCGTCCCCATGACGCAGGGGAAGCCGAATTCTTTTTTGTAGAGCTTGATGGTACGCAGGGTTTCGCTCGCGCCTTTGTCTCCGGAGCCGACGGTGAGGACGAGCGGGTCAAGGAGAAGGTCTTCTTTGCGGAGTCCGGCAGCGAGGGCTTTTTCCTCAAGATAGCGAATGATGCGGACGCGTTCTTCGGCAGTCTCCGGCAGATTTCCCTTCTCGATCGGAAGGAGCAGGAGCGCTGCGCCGTAGGTCTTGGCAAGCCGGAGCATCGCGTCTAAGCGTTCTTCGTTCTCTGCATTGGCCGAATTGATGAGCGGGCGGCCCGGATACAGCTTCAGGGCTTTTTCAAGGACCTTCGGGTCGGTGCTGTCGATGGAGAAGGGGACGGGGCAGAGCATGGAGAGCTGGGAGATTGCCGTCTCCATGAGAGCGACCTGGTCTGCACCGGGGACGCCCATATTCACGTCGAGGATGTCAGCGCCCGCATCGACTTCCGCGAGGGCTTCTTTTTTGACGGAGGTGAAGCTGCCTGCCTTCAGGTCTTCTCTCATTTTTTTGCGGCCGGTCGGATTGATGCGTTCGCCGATCTTGACGGGGGCATAGTCGTCGCCGATGAAGACGGTCTGCGTGCGAGAAGTGAGTGCCGTGAAGGGCGGGATCTTTTCTTTCGGAGAGATCGTCACATCGCTGAGGGCGAGAACTTCTTCACGGATATGATCCGGTGTCGTGCCGCAGCAGCCGCCGAGGAAGGATACGCCGGCTTTGGCAAATTCCGGTGCCCATGCGCCGAAGTCTTTCGGCGTGAGTGGGAAATGAGTCTCGCCCTTTTCCAGCACCGGCATGCCGGCATTCGGCTGGATGATGATGGGCTTATTCGTGTAGGGGACCATCTGCCTCGCGGCTTCGAGCAGCTTTTCCGGACCAACGGAGCAGTTCGCGCCGATGATGTCAGCGCCCATGGCATCCAGAAGAATGACGGCGGCTTTCGGATCGGTGCCGGTGATGGTGCGTCCGTCTTCTGCATAGGTCATCTGGCAGATGACAGGAAGGTCGCAGGCTGTCTTGGCAGCGATGAGGGCGGCTTTCATCTCCTGAATGTCGATGATGGTCTCGATGATGAGCGAGTCTGCTCCCGCATTAGCAAGGGCTTTCGCCAGACGGTAGTAGTTCTCGCAGGTCTCATCGAAGGAAAGATCGCCCAAGGGGGAGATGAATTTCCCTGTCGGCCCCATATCACCGGCGATCTTTACACGGTCTCCGCAGGCGGTACGCACATTTCGCACAGCGGCTTCGCAGATGGCTTCCACCTGATCCTCCAGATCATAGTCAGCGAGCTTGATGGGGGAGGTACCGAAGGTATTCGTCGTGATATAGTTACTTCCTGCGTCTGCGTATTCCTTATGGATGCGCTGTACAATGTCCGGGTGGGTGATATTGTAGTAATCTGGGCAGTCTCCTGTCGAGAGACCGTAGCGCTGCAGCATGGTACCCATGCCGCCGTCAAAAAAGATCATAGTGGTTCTCCTTTTTATTATTGTATTATATATTTCATTATTATAGTGTAGGGGGGAAAAGAAGTGGCTAGGGATTGGGATTCGCGGTTCAGGGGGCGGAAAAAATGATGAAGCGCCGCTTTCTGTTTTCACACATGCGTCGTTTATCGGACTGCAAGAAAGATTTCTCGCTTCGCTCGAAATGACGATACGAGAGAGTCTGATGCCTCCCAGTCACCAGTCACCTATATGATAGATTCCGAAATGGACAGCTCATGAGTCCGCACGCCCGGCATTTCGCCGGAGCGGGGCGGGTGCTGCATTGAGAGATGCCGATGATGGCGGAGACGGATTTCCTTGGGAAAAGCATGGCGTGGTCGGTCACATGGATGCCGATCGTTTCTGCACCGATTGTGCGGCAGAAATCAGGCTGCTGCGTGACGGGCCAGTCTCCATAGCCGGGGGAAAAGCGCCAGACGGTATGCTGTCCGCTTCGCGCGGCCTCTCTTTGGATCAGGGCGTCGACCTGATCGGCGAGGTGCTCGACGGCAGCGGTCGCGGCGGCATCGAGGAGAAGCCCCTGCAGGTACTCACCGTTCTTAAAGTGCTCGCCGGATGCGTTCTCGATTTCTTCGCCCACCGTGACAGCGAGCACGCCGACGGACCAGGCATGGGAAAGGTGCCTCAAGATCGAGCGGCCGGTAAGGGTCAGCGGATGCGCTCCGCCGATCGTCCCCTTTTCCGGGTCGTAGGGGAGGATCTGCCAGATGCCTTTCGGCTCGGCGAGGGCAAGCGCTTCCCTGATGGCGCTGTCGATGGCGTCCTGCGGAAATTCTTTCACCTTCGGAGACAGTCCCGCATAGCGCAACATTTCTTTCTGGTCGATCTGGAACAATGTTCCGTTAAATAGTGGCATAGGGTCTCCTTTGGAAACATGAAAAAACGGAAAAAGCAATAAAAAAATCCTTCATCCCCAAGGGACGAAAGATTCGTGGTACCACCCAATTTCACTCATGCATCACTGCACGGGTCTTCACAGGTACGCCGGCAAAGCCTTGATACCCTCGCGCTGTATCGGGCGTCCCCGGGATGCTTCATGATTCAGCCTTCCTGGCTCGGAGTCCATCTTCTGCAGATATCTCAATGCTTCTTTTCACCATCCGAAGCTCTCTTTCAATGCCGTCTCTGCGTACTCTTCTCTTCATTGCCACTGTGTAATTGTATGTAACTATAGCATATGAGCGGGGGAGTGTCAAATGGATGGAAGGCATTTTTTTCAGCGCTTATGAACCATATATGATATTGTCTCACTGTGCCATAAATGATTTTGTCCCGC
>UQQQ01000085.1 GCA_900543165.1 uncultured Dialister sp.
TGAATATGGGGCTAATAAAATGCTTTTTTCGGGACATTTTCAAAAATGCTTGACAGAGGGAAATATGGGATCCAGGGTTAGCTCCTGGGGCGGCTCGCCTCTTGATTACGTTTGAAAGTCTCGATGGAATGAGAAATGAGAAATGGTGGTGCGGCGCATAAAAATATGGAAGCGCCGCGAAATATAAATAATGGCGATACCCGCTTGAGACGTTAGACTAAGAGACTTTAGATGTCGGACGTCAGAAGTCAGCAGTTCGAGTCTGACGTCTAATTCCCAATCCCTAATCTCCGCTCTCCTATCGAATGAATGCATGATGTCGATACTTACTCATGCCTACTCGATATTCGCTATATCATCCTAGAACGCTATGATGGAAGAAAAGAGCTTGGGAAACGCTGATTCAATCGCAGAGTCAGATTTTACAAGAATTTTTATACATAGCTTCGTCATAACCTTCCTTAAAGAGCTCGCTATTCGCGTCAGGTTATTCCTCGCTATGCATAAAAAATTCAAGAGTAAAATCTGACAACGATTTAATCAGTGTTTCCCTGGGAACATCGCCTGTTTTATATGGCGGCGAAGCCGCTGCCTTCATTTCTCATGTATAAGGAGCCAAACCATGGATTTCAGTATCAAATACTTCAAAGACTATATGTCCTTTCATGTAGATGACAGCCATCCGGTGAAAGAACTCCTCCCTCATCACTGCGAAGAGGCGGATATCGAAGAGGAGGAAATCCGCCGGGCACTTGCTCATCCGATTTCCTCGCCACGCCTCTCGGAGATCGTGAAGGCGGGGGAGAAAGTCGTTATCATCACGAGCGACGTCACGCGCCCCGTGCCTTCCTGGCTTCTTGTCCCCTGTGTCCTGCAAGAGCTGGAAGCTGCGGGCGTCCGCGAGGAAGATATCACCGTCGTCTTTGCGCTGGGGTCCCATCGCCATCTGACAGAAGAGGAACGAGAGCGCCTCGTCGGTGAATGGGCGTATCACAAAGTGAAATGCATCGACAGCGATCCGGAAGACTGCGTGCATCTCGGCACCTGCAGGAATGGGACCTCCGTCGATATCTTCCGCACGGTTGCCGAAGCCGACCGCCGCATCCTTCTCGGCAATGTCGAGTACCACTACTTCGCCGGCTATTCCGGCGGCATGAAAGCCATCATGCCGGGCTGCGCTTCTCTTGCCTCGATCCAGTCGAATCACAGAAATATGATCCGCCCCGGTGCGTATGCGGGGCATCTTGCGGGAAATCCTGTGCGCGAGGATATCGAAGAAACGGCAGCGTACTGCCCTGCCGATTTCATCGTAAATGTAGTCTTGGATGATCACAAGAAGGTCGCCTATGCCGCAGCCGGAGATCCCGTCGCAGCGCATCGTGACGCCTGCCGTTTCCTGGATGGCCTCTACAGAGTGGATATCAAGAAACCGGCTGACGTCGTCGTCGTTTCCACCGGCGGCTATCCGAAGGATATCAATCTCTATCAGGCGCAGAAATCCATCGATAACGCGAAGCACGCTGTGAAAGAGGGCGGTATCATGATCGTTGCCGCATCCTGCCACGAAGGCTACGGCAGCGCGCCCTTCACCCGCTGGATCGAGAGCTATCCGACACCGGAAGAACGCATCGCGGCCATTCACGAGCACTTCGAGCTCGGCGGTCACAAGTCGGCGGCTCTCGGCCTTGTGCAGCAGAAATGTACCATCTATCTCGTGACTGATATGGACGATGCCCTTGTCAGGAAAGCGAATATGGTGCCATTCCATGACCTTCAGCAGGCTGTCGATCAGGCGCTGGAAAAGAGCGGAGAGAAGGCGAGCGTTTACGTCATTCCTGTCGGTGGATCGACACTGCCGATGATTCAGTGAATGAGAAATAGAAGCGCGGTGCATCACAAAAGAGAGGTGCTGCGGGTTTTATACCAATAAAAAAACGATCCATGGAGTCATGCCATGGATCGTTTTTTATTGGTGGAGTAGCCCCATCAAAATCCGAACTCAACGCCGACTCGATCTCTTCAAGCGAGATCGTCTGCGTCCCATGTTGATAGCTGTAGGTCAAGACCAGTTTATCATCGAACACATACACAACGTTTACAAATGTATCAATCAGGCGTTTCTGAAAATCACGGTTTGCTGGATCGCCATGACGGAACTGCTCAAACCATGCCGTCATCTGTTCGCGGGTCAGCTTTGGCTTTTGCAGTTCGGCGGTCTGGATATTCGCAAGGATTTCTTCTTTCCGTGCTTCCAGCTCATCAAGCCGCTGTTTAGTGGACGGCGTGAAAATGCCCTGCTCGATTGCTTTCAGAATGTTTCCAATGGAGGACTCGGTTTCCGCAAGCTGTGAGTGAAGCGCAGGGGTTGTTATGTCTTCCTGCTCCTGCATAACAAGAATTGCATCGATGAGCCTGTTAATCTTCTCTTCATCCATGACGCGCTGCATGGTCAGGCGGACAACAACACGTTCAATCCAGTCTTTGCGAACAGCCTTCTTGTCGCAATCCTTCAGGCGCTTCGCACCGCTGCATTTGTAATAATAGTGCATAGCGCCGGTATGGCTCTTGCCGCTTTCACCAACCATCATGCGCTCACATTTACCGCAGAACAGCTTCGTTGTCAGCAGATAGTCCTCTTTTGCTTTTGCCATTGCGGGAGCATGGCGGTTCTTCTCCATGCGTTCCTGCACACGGTTGAACAGGTCTTCCGGAACGATAGCAGGAACGCCGCCCTCAATTACAACATCCTGATAGCGATACTCGCCAATGTATTTGCGGTTTTTCAGCAGAGAGCTGAAACTATTGATATTGAACGGCTGTCCCTTTTTCGTTTTAAGTCCGCGGGTATTGAAATCCTCAACAATGGAACGAACCGATTTGCCATCAGCATACTTTTCAAATATCTCAACCACTAATGGTGCAGTCACGGGATCGATCACAAGTTTCTGTGCTTTCTTGTCCAACAGATAGCCGAGCGGAACGCCACCGCCGTTGTTTTTCCCTTTCAGCGCGTTCTCTTTCTGTCCGCGATGGATTTTCTCTGATAGTTCAGCAGAATAGAACTCGGCATAGCCCTCCAGCATTGCTTCCAGAATAATACCCTCCGGGCCTTCGGAGATATGCTCTTTCGCAGAAATAACCTTTACGCCGTTCTTTTTCAGAATGTGCTTGTAGTGTGCGCTGTCGTAACGGTCACGGGAAAAGCGGTCGAGCTTCCATACAAGGACAATCTCAAACAGCTCTTTTGCGCTGTCCTTGATCATGTGCTGGAACTCCGGTCGATCTGCTGTTTTTGCAGATAATGCCCGGTCAATATACGTTCCAACGATGGTCATATTGTTGCGTTTAGCATATTCCCGGCACTCACGGAGCTGACCTTCAATGGATTCTTCGCGCTGGCTGTCTGAGGAATAGCGGGCGTAGATAACAGCGTTCATTCTTCATCACCCTCGTTGCCTTCGCCGCTTTCCAACGCAAGCTCTGTCAGTTCACGCAGCTTACTTTGCAGGATAGCTTTATCAGGCAGATGCAATGTGTAATCTGCGACCATTGTCGGAGACATAGACCTGCTGAGCGCGTATTCGACTACGGTATCATCCTTACCGGTGCAGAGGACTAAGCCAACGCTCGGATTTTCATTCGGCTTCTTTACATCACGGTCAAGTGCTTCCAAATAAAAATTGAGCTGTCCCAGATGTTCAGGACGGAAAGTATCAATTTTCAATTCGATTGCAACAAGGCAGGACAATGCACGGTTATAGAACAGCAAATCAATGAAGAAATCCGTGTTGCCAACTTGAACGCGGTATTCTTCGCCAACAAAAGTGAAATCATGTCCAAACTCTAAAATGAAATCTTTCAGATGCGAGACAATCTGACGCCGCAAATCCTTTTCCTTGTACGGTTCTTCAAGGTCAAGGAATTCAAACACATAGGAATCGCGCAAAGCCGCAAGTCCGCCGTTCCCAGCAAGCAAATCCTTATGTTTTTCGTGAGAGATCATCGTCCGCTCATACAGCATACTGCCGATCTGACGATCCAATTCGCGTTTCGTGTAACGATTTGCAATGCATAGGCGAAGGTAAAACTCACGCGCTTCGTCGGTCTTGCAGCCAGTCATAATCAGCAGATTGCTTGTCCATGGAATTTCTCTCACCAGTGGTGAGAGTTTTTCGCTGTTGCAATAAGTCTCATAAAACTGCTTCATACGCCAGATGTTCTGCGCAGAAAATCCCTTTGTTCCCGGATAATGCGCTTGCAGAAATTCGGAAAAATCTGCAACCACGCTTTTTCCCCAGCCGCCATCCTTCACTCTGCCGCTGACATAAGAGCCGATTTCCCAGTACATCTGAATAAGCTCTGCATTGACTGCTTTCATGGCGCGGCTGCGGGCGTTGTCGATGATATGGATGACTTCATCGAACTGTCCCGGATTATGGGTTAATTCATTGCTCATATCTTCGCCTCCCCAAGCATTTTCAGCATTGCTTCTTTCAGCTTTTCGTTCATCGGTGATTCCGGATCGAAGCACATCTCAACAAACTTCCTCAGTTCAGGATTGTTCGCGTCAACCGGAGGTTTCGCTTCATACAGCTTGCCATGCGGATCATCGCAGCGGGCAAAAATATAGTCCATTGAAACGTCAAAATAGTCCGCATACTTGCGCAGAAGCTCAACTGTCGGCGTTGCCTGACCGTTTTCATAGCGGTTGATGCTGGACTGCGTAGAACCGATCACGTCGGCAAATTTTGATT
>UQQQ01000086.1 GCA_900543165.1 uncultured Dialister sp.
AGCGACGGGTATAATACTATCACATCCTGGGCTATTGTGTCAACAGGTTTTTTGATTTTTTTATGGTTCGGGGTTCAGGATTGGCCCCGGGGACGTGCTGTTCCTTGATCTGGGATGAAAGCTCGACCCAAATGAGGAATGAGGAGTGAAGCAGGTTTCCCGTTTGGAATTGCCAATCATTGACCGCCAGGCCGCGAATAACAAAGATTTCTCTCTTCGCTAGAAATGACGATATGTGGGTCTGACGTCTGATATCTGATGTCTGACGTCTCATGTCTCTTCGTCTCCTAATCTCCTAATCTCCTAGTCTCCTAGTCACAAGTCACTAGCCTCTAGTCACTAGCCACTCATCCCTGCTTTCAAGCTTCAGGGTTAGCAGACGGAGCGCGCAGCCCCGCATGCTGAACTCTGAACCCCAGTTATATATGTATATAATATATTCCTATACGCTTATTCTTCAGAAATTGTGCAAAATGGTATACTTTTATTCTCCATTTGTGCTATACTATATGCGTTATTGATTCATTCGTTCTTTTTAGTTGATACAAGTGAGGTATGTATTATGACTGGCATTCCGCTGCTCATTGTGTTCTGTCTGGCGATCATTTTGATGATCGTAGCGATCTCGAAGTTCCACATCCATCCATTTCTTTCGCTGATGGGGACGTCGCTCGTTCTGGCGGTGGTCGTGGGACTGCCGCTGGAGAAGATCCCCGGCATCATTGGTTCGGGATTCTCCGGTGTATTTTCCAGCATCGGTATCGTCATCATTTTAGGGGCGTTGATCGGGCTCATTCTGGAGAAGACGGGGGCTGCCATCCGCCTTGCGGATGTGGTGATCCGTTTCGTCGGAGAGAAGCATCCGCAGCTGGCGCTGATGCTGATGGGCTGGATCGTTTCCATTCCGGTCTTCTGCGACAGCGGCTTTGTCATTCTGAATCCGATCCGTAAGGCGCTGTACCGCAAGCTCAAGGGCGCAAGCCCGGCGGGCATGGCCGTAGCTCTTTCCGCAGGTCTGTATGCGGCTCATGTATTCATCCCGCCGACACCCGGCCCGATCGCTGCAGCCGGCTCTCTGGGGCTGGCTGACCATCTGGCAGGCGTCATCCTCGCAGGTGTCATCGCTTCCGTACCGGCGCTGGCTGCTGCTTATATTTTCTCTTTATATATCGCAAAGAAGGATATCTCTGTCCACGCAGATGAGAAGGAGTCTCCGGATACGGAAAAAAGCTATGAGGAGCTGGTGGCCGGCTTCGGGAAGCTGCCGGGTGCATTCTCCTCGTTCGCTCCGATCGTCATCCCTGTCATTCTGATGGCTCTGGGTTCTTTTGTTTCCATGATCGGTCTTCAGGGTTCTTCTGCTGTTCTCTGCAAATTCTTTGCTACGCCTATCATCGCGCTCACCGTCGGTCTGCTGCTGGCTGTGCGCCTGCTTGTCAGCACGCACACGATGAATCGTTTCGCAGCCATCACGGATGAGACGCTGAAAACGGTAGGACCGATCCTTTTTGTCACGGCAGCGGGCGGCGTACTGGGCAAGGTCATCACGGCAGCCGGTTTCGTCGAATTCATGAAAGCCAATGCCGCTTTCCTTTCTTCGGTCGGCATTTTCTTCCCATTCCTGATCTCTGCCATCCTGAAGACGGCGCAGGGCAGCTCCACGGTCGCGATCACCACGACAGCGGGCATCATGGGCATGTACACGGACTCGGCTTCCATGATGTCTGCTCTGGGTCTGCAGTCTGAAATGGCTGCGCTCCTGACGGTCATGGCGATCGGCGCGGGCGCGATGACCGTCTCGCACGCCAATGACAGCTACTTCTGGGTCGTCACCAATTTCACCGGGCTTGATCCGCAGGATGGCTACCGGACACAGAGTATGATGACGCTCGTCGTCGGCATTGTTTCCATGGTCAGCATTTTCCTCGCTTCTCTTGTTCTACTGTAACCGGCAGGAGGGTCACGCATGAAAACCATCATTGCCATGGATTCTTTTAAGGGCTGTCTCTCGTCTCTGGATGCAGGAAATACGATCAAAGAGGCGATCCTTTCCCGCTATCCGTCTGACTCGGTCGAGGTCTTTCCGCTGGCAGACGGCGGGGAGGGGACGGTCGATGTGCTGACGGCGGGTCTTGGCGGAGACATCGTCCCCGTCACGGTGACAGGGCCTCTGGGGCAGCCGGTCGCAAGCCGCTATGGCTGGCTTCCGAAGAGCCACACGGCTATCATCGAGATGGCGGATGCCTCCGGACTGCCTCTTGTGCCGCCGGCTTTTAGAAATCCGATGAATACCACCACCTACGGCCTCGGCGAGCTGATCAGCGCTGCCTTGTCCCGTGGATGCCGCCACTTCATCATCGGCATCGGCGGAAGTGCGACGAATGATGCCGGCATCGGCATGCTGACGGCGCTGGGCTACCATTTCTATCAGGAAGACGGCAGCCGTGTCAAGGGCTACGGCCGGGATCTGGCGAAGATCGCGCGCATCGATGACAGCAAGGTATCCCCGCTCCTCAAGGAATGCCGCTTCGACATCGCCTGTGATGTGACGAATCCGCTCTGCGGCAGAGAGGGCTGCTCGCATGTCTTCGGCCCGCAGAAGGGCGCGACTCCCGAGATCGCTGCCAAGATGGATGCTGACATCGCCCGCTTTGCCGCGCTCGCCGAACATTTCACCGGAAAAACGGCATCTCTGCTCCCCGGAGCGGGCGCCGCCGGAGGTCTTGGCTTCGCTTTCCATACATTTCTGGATGGAGCGCTGACGCCCGGGATCACGCTGGTCCTCGAAGCCATCCACATCGCCGATGCACTTCCATCCGCCGATCTTGTCATCACCGGCGAGGGACGAATGGATCATCAGACCGCGATGGGCAAGGCGCCCGTCGGTGTCGCGCAGCTCGCCAAGCGCTGTGCGCCCTTCTGCCGCACCATCGCTCTCTGCGGCTGTGCAGCAGAAGAAGCCGCCTCTGTCAATGAGCATGGCATCGACGCCTATTTCCCTATCCTGCATGAAGCGATGGATGCCGAAGAGGCCATGCGCAGGGATGTCACGACGGCCAATCTCCGTCAGACTGTCACACAGGTCATGCGGCTGATTCATGATTGAGGGTTCAGGGTTCAGGGTTCGCCCGTGGGACGTGTCGTCCCGTGATGACGAATGAAAGCCCTGCTCAAATGAGGAATTAGGAATGATGGTGCGGTGCATAAAATATGGAAGCGCCGCGGAGTTTTAGAATATATGGTATTCACGTAAGATGAGAAACCGGTGAACCTTTTGAACCTTCAGAACCCGTTTAACCTATGAGGATTCATATAAAGGGAAGATGATTATTACCCGCTTTCAAACTTCAGGGTTGTGGTAGTGGCTTCGCCGCAAGTATATATGGGGGCGATGCCCGAAGGTTTCCCGTTTCGGAATTCCAAACATCGACCGCCTGACCGCGAATGACAAAGATTTCTCGCTTCGCTCGAAATGACGATACGAGAGTCCCCCAGTCTCTTAGTCTTCTAATCCCTAATCCCTAATCCCTAATCCCTAATCCCTAATCCCTAGTCCCTAGTCCCTAGTCACCAGTCACTACGCAAAGGAGCACATCAAATGAATTTCAATGAACTATGCATCGGCTGCCGGACGTACCGCAGGTTCCAGCCGAAAGAAATCGACGCGAACATTCTGGATGAACTCATGGAAAATGTCCGCATCGCAAACAGTGCGATGAATGCACAGGTGCTGCGCTACGTGCTGGTCAAGGATACCGCTCTCACCGCCGCCATGCAGCCCTTGATCCACTGGGCGGGAGCGCTCCCGCCGGAGCTTGGTACGCCGAAAGAGGGCGAAAAGCCCGTGGCTTTTGTCCTCATCTGCAAAGAGGGCCGCGGAAATCCATGGGACGACATCGACGTGGGCATCGCCGCACGGACGATCACGCTGAATGCGTATGCACACGGCATCGGCTCAGCCATGCTGGGCGCGGTGGAATTCCCGAAGATGAAAGAACTTCTTGCGCTTCCTGAAAACTGGAATCCGCGCCTTCTCATCGCCCTCGGCTATCCGGGATGCGAGAGCCATATCGTGGGCGTGCCTGAAAATGGCTCGACCAAGTACTTCCTCGATGAGAAAAAAGACTACTGCGTGCCGAAGCGCGCGCTGTCTGATATTTGTATCAAGAAATGATGCACGCAAAAAGGGGCTGTGAAAAATGAATCCCCATTTCTTCACAGCCCCTTTTTACTTTGCTTTCATTTGGTTCAG
>UQQQ01000087.1 GCA_900543165.1 uncultured Dialister sp.
TCATGTATAAAAATTCTTGTAAAATCTGACTCTGCGATTGAATCAGCGTTTCCCTAGAAAAACGCCAAGATAGAATAATCGCTGCGCCCGCGCTATAATGAAGGCGCAACGTCCCATCCCAAGAGAGTCACGAGGTATCACTATGACATTCATACAGCACTACGACTCCCCGCTCGGCCGCATTCTCCTTTCCGCAGACGATGCCGGCCTCACCGGCCTGTGGTTCGAAGGGCAGACCTGCTTTGCCAGAGGCCTTCCGCCGGAACACACCGAGGGCCATACGCCCGCCCTTTCCAAAACCTGTCGCTGGCTGGATCTTTACTTTGCCGGAAACGAGCCATGCTTCCTGCCGCCGCTTCACCCAATGGGCAGCGCATTCCAGCTCTCCGTCTGGCACATCCTCTTAGAGATCCCCTACGGAGCGACCACGACCTACGGTGCCATCGCAAAGCGCCTTGCCAAAGAGCGCGGCCTTCCCCAGATGTCCGCGCAAGCGATCGGAAGCGCCGTCGGAAGAAATCCCATCTCCCTCATCATCCCCTGCCACCGCGTCATAGGCAGGAACGGCCGCCTCACCGGCTACGCCGGAGGCCTTCATCGAAAAGCCTCTCTTCTCGCGCTGGAAAAGAAACATGGAGACTAAGAGACTCGGAGACGTTAGACAAGGAGACTTTAGACTTTAGACTTTAGACTTTAGACTTCAGACTTCAGACTTCAGATTTCAGACTTCAGATTTCAGACTTCAGACTTCAGACCTCTGACATCTGACTTCTGACTTCTGACCTCTACTGTCTCCTAGTCTCTTGGTCTCCTGGTCTCCCCTCCCCTAATCCCTAATCCCCAGTCACCAGTCCCTAGTCACCAAAAAACAGAAAGGAACCCATCATGACACACATTCTCTTTGTCTGCCACGGCAACATCTGCCGCTCGCCCATGGCGGAATTCATCATGAAAGATCTCATCCGCAAAGCCGGATGTGAGAAGGAGATCACCGTGGACTCCGTCGCCGCGACGACGGAAGAGATCGGTCACGACATGTACCCGCCCGCGAAACGTATGCTCACGAAGAAAGGCATCCCCTTCACGCCCCGGCGCGCCCGCCTCATCACGAAGGAAGACTACGAGCGCGCGGACTACATCGTCTGCATGGATGAAGAAAATCTCTACGACCTCTCCCGCCTCACGCGCGGTGATCCGGAGAAGAAAGTCTCCCTCCTCCTATCCTGGGCAGGACGGCGCAGCGAAGTCGCCGATCCCTGGTATACCGGAGACTTCGAAGAAACGTATGACGATCTCGTAGAAGGCTGCCGCGCGCTGCTAGGGAAACAGTGTGTGGTTAACCATTGACGGTTAGCGATCCTGTGCGATGAATCCACACGGGATCGTTTTTTATTTATCCACAGAGTTGTTCACAGTTATTCACAAAATTGTGAATAACTGTGAAAAGTCACCTGTTCATAGTTTCGACAGTGAGGCAAATCCCACACTTGTCCACCTTAAATATACACAGAAAATTGTGAATATCTGTGAATAAGTGAAATCAGCATCCGTCGGTATCTCTGAAACCGCAAGATTTCATCGTTCTCGCGCGTCCCCATTCTCTTGTTCACAACTGTGGATTCTGTGAATAGCCTATTCACATCCCGGTGCGCTGTTCCATTTTTTTGTAAAACATTCGTCAAGAGGAAGTTCGCTCACGTAAAAAAATGAGAAATCAAGAGAAATATAACGAATGAGCGAGAGACAAAGGAGCGCCCCCTGTCCGCGTTACGTGGATATCGGGGGGGAGGCGTGACTAGTGGCTAGGGATTAGGGATTGGGGATTAGGAGTGACTAGGGACTAGGGACTAGTGGCTGGTGACTGGAATGCCAGCTCATGGCATCGCCATTATTTTATACTCCGCGGCGCTTCTATATTCTTATGCACCGCACCACCATTTCGCATTTCTAATTTCTCATTCGAGCAACGCTTTCATCCGCAATCCATGGGCACCCCGCCCCACGGGTTAACCCCAAGCCAAAAGAGCAGCGGACAAGCCGCTGCTCTTTTGGCATATCTATTTCTTATTTCTTTTCTTCTTCGATGGGATAGTCCTGCAGAGCATCGTATCCTTCTTCGCCCGTGCGGATCTTCACCGCATTGTCGATGGTGGAGACGAAGACCTTGCCATCGCCATACTTGCCGGTGTAGAGGGCCTTCTTCGCCACCTCGATGATGGTACGAGGAGAGATCTTGGATACCACGATGTCGATGCGGACCTTCGGCAGAAGTTTTGCCGAGACGGCAGCGCCGCGGTACATCTGGGTCTGTCCTTTTTCAAGGCCGTAGCCCAGCGCTTTCGTGACGGTCATGCCCGTGATGCCGATGGCTTCCATGGCAGCCTTCAGGATCTCGAAGCGTTTATCCGAAGTAATAATGGTGACGCAGTAGAGGCGGTGTCCATCGGCCGGCAGTTCTTTCGGCACGATCTTTTCTGCTTCCGCTTTCTTTTCTTCTGCGAGAGGAACTTCGACAGCATCTTTCGGCGCCTTGCCTGCTTCCAGTGCTTCGACTGTGGTGTCCGGTGCCATCATGAAGTCTGCATACGCAGAGACGAGGCCGTGTTCTTCGAAGTCAAGGCCATTGATCTCTTCTTCACGGGTGACGCGAAGACCATTCGTGGCTTTGATGATACGGAATACAATGTTTATCGCAACGAATACGTAGAGGGCTACAACGGCAACGCCTAAGATCTGGATCATGAGGAAATGCGGATCTCCTGTGTAGAGAAGGCCGTCTTTGACAGAGAAGACGCCGGTCAGGATGGTCCCGAGCGCGCCGCATACGCCGTGAGCGGAGATGGCGCCGACCGGGTCATCGATCTTCATCTTCTGATCGACGAATTCGACCGCATAGACGATCGCGACACCAGCGATGAGGCCGATCCAGAAGGAGCCGGCGACAGAAACAACATCCGTGCCTGCGGTGATGGCTACAAGACCAGCGAGGCCGCCGTTCAGTGTCATGGAGACATCCGGCTTGCCGTATTTCACCCAGGTGAGAAGCATGGTGGTGACAGCACCGGCAGCAGCCGCCATGTTCGTGGTGACCATGATGCTGCCGACGGAGAGGATCGTATCATCGCCCGTCATGGAAACGGTGGAGCCGCCATTGAAACCGAACCAGCCCATCCACAGGATGAACATGCCGAGGCAGGCAAGCGTGATGGAATGACCGGGGATCGCATTGACGCTGCCGTCCTTATTGTACTTGCCAATTCTCGGTCCAAGCAGAGAGGCACCAACCAGAGCGCAGACGCCGCCGACCATGTGTACACAGGTGGAACCTGCGAAGTCATGGAAACCAAGCTCGGAGAGCCAGCCGCCGCCCCAGATCCAGTGTCCGGAGATCGGATAGATCAGGAGAGAAATGACCACGGAATAAATGCAGTAAGAGGAGAATTTCGTGCGTTCTGCCATCGCGCCAGAGACGATCGTCGCAGAAGTCGCACAGAAGACGGTCTGGAAGAAGAGGTAGACCAGCGGAGGATAGCCTGCATCGCCCGTGTCATAGTGAGTGACGAAGAAATCCGGCGTACCGATGATACCGCCGATATCGGTGCCGAACATGAGCCCGAAGCCCAAGATCCAGAAAACGATGGTGCCCAGCGCAAAGTCCATGAAATTCTTCATGACGATGTTACCTGCATTCTTCGCTCTCGTGAGCCCTGTCTCCACCATCGCAAACCCCGGCTGCATGAAGAAGACCAGGATAGCCCCCAGCAGTGTCCAGGTCGTATCCACAGCGGAGTACTTGCCCTCCGCGCCCGCCGCCATGATCATAGTCGGCGTACACAAGGCCGCCGCCAAAAGCGGCCACTTGGCTAAAATTTTTCTCATTTTTACCACACCCTTCTAAAAAAAGAAATAAGAACTTTCCCGTACATAGAGAAAGCCCGGGCATCTGCCCGGGCTTCATCGTCCAAAAGAAAAAGCCTCGATGCCCATGCATCAAGACCTCTTTGTCCTCTGTGTACTTGTCATTCATTGCTGAATATGCAGATATGATAACGCTAAGAGCCGCCGCCGTCAAGAGGGAAAATGGGAAAAGTAAGTGTCAAGTTTTCCTCGGTAATTCATTTGACTGTCGATAATTACTATCTC
>UQQQ01000088.1 GCA_900543165.1 uncultured Dialister sp.
GGGGAATAAGGGTAAAACGCTTCCCCCTAATCCCTAGTCACTAGTCACTAGTCACACCCCCAACGCAAAAAAGGAAATCGCGCAGGCGATTTCCTTTTTTAGCAGTCTATCGAAAAGACGATTTCCAGAGAGCCGATCACACCAGCTTGCTGAAGTCACCCCATGTATTGAAGAGGGCGAGGGTGGCAAGGAGCTGGGAGATGCGGTTGTTCTTGACGGCTTCGTCATCGACCATGACCATGACGTTGTCAAGGTAGTCGTTGATCGGAGCAGTGAGTCCCTTGAGGACTGGGAGGGCTTCTCCATACTGGTAAGCGGCGAAGAGCGGGAGAACTTTCTTAGATGCGGCTTCGAAAGCGTCCTGCAGTTTCTTTTCTACGTCTTCGGTGAAGAGAGATGGATCGACTTTGCCGCCGGTCTTGCCCTTGGTGATGTTCGCAAGACGGGTGACGGCCTGACGGAGGTCGGCTTCGTCCTTCAGCTGGCTTTCTGCCATGCTGCGGGCCTTCAGGAAGAGGGCGTAGATGTCGTCGACAGGGCCGGCGAGGACGGCGTCGATGATATCATAGGCGATGCCTTCGTCGAGCATGATGGCTTTGATACGCTGCCGGAAGAAGTCTTCGATCTGGGAGAGGACGGTCTTCTTTGTCTCTTCTTCGCTCGGAAGGAGGGCAAGGGCTGCCTCAATGCCGCGGCGGATATCCCAGTGGATCTTTCCGTCGGTCAGGATATTCACGGCGCCGATGGTCTGACGGCGGAGGGCGAATGGATCCTGCGAGCCGGTCGGGATGAGGCCGCGCAGGAAGGTGGCGGCAAGGTTATCCAGTTTATCAGCGAGGGAGAGCGCACGGCCGATTTCCTGCTGCGGGAGGATGTCTCCGGCGAATCTTGGCATGTACTGTTCGAAGATGGCCTGTGCGACTTCCGGTTTTTCTCCGTCGAGGAGCGCATATTCCTTCCCCATTTCGCCCTGCAGTTCGGTGAATTCGGTGACCATGCCGGTCGCGAGGTCGGACTTGGAGAGGAAGGCAGCGCGGTCAGCGTCAGCGGTTTTTTCCGCGTCGAAATTCCAGTCTTTGCCGATAGCTTCCGTCAGTTTCTGAAGGCGGTCTGCTTTATCACGCATGTCGCCCATGCCTTCCTGATAGTTGATGCGGGTGAGATCGTCTCTGTGGCCTTCCAGTGTCTTCTTGCGGTCGTTTTCGAAGAAGAATTTCGCATCGTCGAGACGGGCGCGGAGGACTTTTTCGTTGCCGTGCTGAACGTTTTCAAGGGCCTTGGTGCCGCCGTTTCGAACGGTCAGGAAGTACGGCATGAGGGAGCCGTCTTCGTTTCTGACAGGGTAATATCTCTGGTGGTCACGCATCGGGGTAACGACGGCGGGAACCGGGAGCTTCAGGAATTCATCATCGATCCTGCCATAGAGCGGGGTCGGGTATTCGACGAGGTAGTTGATTTCTTCCAGAAGGTCTGCATTGTGCCAGACGTGGCCGCCGAGCTTGTCTGCGACGGCGAGAAGGCCGGTGCGAATCATTTCGCGGCGTTCATCCTGATCGACGATGACAAAGGCGTGACGCATGGTTTCCTGGTAGGAGAGCGGGTCGGAGATCACGACAGGTTCCTTGCAGAGGAAACGGTGTCCGCGGCTGACATTGCCGCTCTTGACGTGAGCAAATTCCATCGGGATGATTTCCTTGTCGCAGAGGGCGACGATCCAGCGGACAGGACGGATGAAATGGGCTTCTTCATCGGCCCAGCGCATGCTTCTGGTGAAATTCAGACCGGTGATGAGGGAGAGGAAGAGCTCGGGAAGGACCTCTTCGACTTTCTTGCCTGCATGTACGACATGCGCCCATGTGTATTCCCCTTCTTTGACGAGTTCAGATGGATCGATGTGCTGGCCGCGAGCAAATCCCTGGGCCGCGCGGGTCGGATTTCCATCGGCATCAAATGCAGCTTTGATGGACGGGCCGCGTTTCTTGACTTCTTCATCCGGCTGACGGTCTGCGGCGTCCTTGACGAGGACGGCGAGACGGCGCGGGGTCGCGTAGATGGTGATGTTTTCGGCAGCGATGCGGTGGGCTTCGAACTGGGAAGCAGCGAGCGCTTTCAGCTGGTCAACGACGCCGGACATGATATTAGCCGGCATTTCCTCTGTACCGATTTCTAAAAGAAGATTCTTACTCATTTCGCTTCGCCTCCTTTAAGCATGGGGAATCCCAGCTCTTTGCGCTTTTTCAGCCAAGCCTTGGCGCACATGCGGGCCAGGTTTCTGACACGGGAAATATATTCTGTACGTTCCGAGAGGGAGATCGCTCCGGCAGCGTCCAGCAGGTTGAAAGAATGGGAGCATTTCAGTACGTAGTCGTAGGCTGGGAGTACGAGGCCGGCCTTCACGACGCGCTGTGCTTCTTTTTCGTACATGTCGAAGAGCTTGAAGAGCATGTCGTGGTCAGAGAGCTCGTAGCTGTAGACGGACTGCTCGTATTCATTCTGGTGCCAGATGTCGCCATAGGTGACACCGTCGGTCCATTCGAGGTCATAGACATTGTCGACTTCCTGAATGTACATCGCGATACGTTCAAGGCCGTAGGTGATTTCTACGGAAACAGGATGCTCGTCGATGCCGCCGACCTGCTGGAAATAGGTGAACTGGGTGATTTCCATGCCGTCGAGCCAGACTTCCCAGCCGATGCCCCACGCGCCTAGTGTCGGGGATTCCCAGTTATCTTCGACAAAGCGAATGTCGTGTTCTTCCGGATTGATACCGAGCTCTTTTAAGGACTCCAAATAGGTTTCCTGAATGTTATTCGGAGACGGCTTCATGATGACCTGGAACTGGTGGTGCTGGTAGAGACGATTCGGATTATCTCCGTAGCGGCCGTCATCCGGACGGCGGGATGGTTCCATATAGGCTACGTTCCACGGTTCCGGTCCGATGGTGCGCAGGAAGGTAGCCGGATTCATCGTGCCTGCGCCTTTTTCTGTGTCGTAAGCCTCTCCGAGTACGCAGCCCTGCTTGGACCAGAACTTCTGGAGTGCTAAGACGATCTGCTGAAAAGTCATTTGTTCCTCCTGATCGATGAAATGGGGTGTGGTGGATAGGTTTGGCAGGTCCTATGGGTTCAATAGGTTCAACGGGGAAGGTGCGGCGCATAAAAACAAGAAGCGCCGCGAATTATTTATAAAGGGGTATCGAGCGCTCTATAAATTGCGCACCCCTTCTTCCCCATTGAACCCGTTGAACCAGATTCTCTACTTTCATAGTGAGGGACTTCTCGACTGGGAGAGAGCACATTCCCAATCCCTAGCTACAAATCCCTAGCTACTAGTCACTAGTCACCAGTCACTCCACTCCTTCCAAACAATATAAAAATCCCTGTAACAAAAAGTTACAGGGACGAGTTACAGGGATCATTAACCCGCGGTTCCACCCTCATTGGCCAAAGGCCCACCTTGATTTCTCTTATTTCCCTACTCTGTTCAGGAAACAGCTCAGAAACGCCTTCTGTCCATCGCCGGCCTCTCACCACCGCCGGCTCGCTTTGTCGGACATACTCCTCTTCCTCATCGCCGTATATGGAAACATTGTAGCAAATCGCGATGAAAATGTAAAGGGGCGTGATGCCCATGATTACGTTTGCCATCTCTAGTGAGGAGTAAGGAGTGAGGAGTGGTGGTGCGGCGCAAATAATAATGAAGCGCCGCGAATATATATGGGGCGATGCCCGCTTAAGACGTTAGACATTAGACGTCAGAAGTCAGAAGTCTGATATCTGATGTCTCCCAGTCTCTTAGTCTCTTAGTGACTAGTCACCAGTCACTAGCTACCAGTCACCTATTCTCCCAATAAAAAATCCGCTCACTGAGCGGATAAAAAAATGGAGCGGGTGAAGGGAATCGAACCCTCGTAACCAGCTTGGAAGGCTGGCGCTCT
>UQQQ01000089.1 GCA_900543165.1 uncultured Dialister sp.
AAGTCCCCCGCGGCAGATTGAACGCGAAAATGAGATGATCGTTATTTCACAGCCCCTTTTTTGCAGTCAGAAGTCAGAAGTCTGAGGGCTAACGTCTAATCCCTAGTCACTAGTCACCAGTTACTTCTTCTCTCCGAAGATCCGGAGCATGTAGATGAAGAGATTGATGAAGTCGAGGTAGAGGGTGAGCGCGCAGAGAATGGCGAGCTTCACTCCTTCATCGGTGGTGTTCGTGTTGTTTGCGAAAGCGATCTCACGGATGCGCTTCGTATCATAAGCGGTGAGGCCGACGAAGATCAGGATGCCTGCGTAGGCGAGGATCATTTCCAGGAAAGAATTATCAAGGAAAAGATTCACCACGGTAGCGATGATGAGTCCGAAAAGCCCCATGAGGCACAGATTTCCCATCTTCGAAAGGTCAGTCTTCGTGAGGTAGCCATAGGCGGACATGACAGCGAAGGTGCCTGCGGTGATGAAGAAGACGCTCGCGATAGAGGTCATGGTGTAAACAAGGAAAATGGAGGCCATCATCGCGCCGTTCAGGACGGCATAGATGATGTACATGGCGGCCGCTTTTTTGAGAGACATGCGGGCAACCGCGGAAGAAAGGTGCCATACGAGGGCGACCGTCGCGATGAGGAGCGCCCACATCGTGAATTTGCCGGCGAAAACCAGAGAGAGCAGCATCGGACTGCCCGCTACGGTGTACGCGGTAAAGCCGGTGATGGCAAGGGCAATAGCGACCCAAAGATAGATGTCTTTCATGAGGCCAGGCATATTGATGGAGAGGGACTTCTCCCGCTCCCAGGCCATGTCGTTGTTAAACGAGTTCATAGGAATTCTCCTTTCAAAAAAATAGAATCATCGGGGATCCGATGGGATATTCTTTCCTGTCATTATTATAGCATATATCAATAGGGGGATATAGAAGAGATTTAGTGACTGGTGACTAGGGGCGCAGGGTTAGCCCCTGGGGTGTGCCGTCCACTGATTCTGAATGAAAGCTTTGCTCGAATGAGGAATTAGGAATGAGGAATTAGGAATGGTGGTGTGGCGCATAAAATAATATGGAAGCGCCGCGGAGTATATATAGAGCGATGCCCGAAGGTGGTATTTCAGTGACTAGTCACTAGTCACTTTGCGCCCCTAATCCCCAATCCCTAATCCCTAGCTACGCATCCCTACCCCTGCTTTCCCTTTTGGGGGGGACGAATGACTGGAGATATTTCTGATAGAACTTTTCTATACCTGCTTATGAAAAGCGGGAATATATTCGATACTATGTAGGTATCTATGGAGTTTCGCATGGAAGGCGGCGGACTACCCGAAAAGCGGCCGTTGGTTTATAATATAGATACAAACTATGACAATTTGTTTATGAAATGTTTAGCGAGGATCGGCGTGGAGAGAAAGAAACGACTTGCCTTTCTTCTGGCGGCTCTCCTGCTTTCGGAAGCAGTTTTTGCATCCGCATGGGGAAGCGATTTCGCGATGGGGAATGCCGCAGAGTACCAGTATTCGTCGCATATCACAGGCGTCCCACAGATGCACGATGAGACGACGCTCTATTTCAATGATGGCTTCGGCCGGCTGATCGAGTTCCATTTGACGACGGATCACCAGACGACGGAGCTTTCCATTCGTCAGAATGGCTGCGTGGTCTGGCAGGGATATCTTCCCGGCGCCGGCTGCTTCTCCGTGGTGCGTGAAGAGTCGATGGGAGAGGTCTATTTTCTGATCTCGGCAGGGGAGAAAGAGTATCGCGCACGCATTGACAGAGACGACCGATGGAGCGTCTCCGAGTGCAAGAGAAAAATCGTGCAGGACACAAGTCCTCTTCCCGTGTGATCATTCCGATTCCGCATAACGCATAATATATATAAAATTCTATTCGTGAAATTCAGGTGTTATTTTATCCATTTTAGACAGCGGCAAGGTGAGGGGTATGAAGAGACAGATCCATTTAAAACCGGAAGATTTAAATAAGAGCGACAAGCTGGGGCTGACCTACAATCTGGGTCAGGCGCATAAAAGAATGCTCCTCAAGCAGTCCGGTATCATGCAGAAGTTTGGCTTGACTGCGCGCCAGTCTCTGATTATTGCCTATCTTTCTACCCATAAGAAGGATCTGGTCACACAGAAGACACTGGAAGAACATCTGCATCTGACGAATCCCACCATCACAGTCATGGTGAAGTCCATGATCGACAAAGGCCTTGTGCGTAAGGAGCGCGTGCCGGAAGATGCGAGAAAGTACCGTCTCTTCCTGACAGAAAAAGCCAAGCAGGTCGAGCAGGCGAGCCGTCAGGCAGCCAAGGATCTGGACAAGACTTTCTACGAAGGTGTATCGGAAAGCGATATGCGTATCTTCAAAGGTGTCTTAGGGCAGATCATGAGAAATCTGGATATGGTTTAAGGAAATGGCGATTTAATCATTGCTTCCCTGCATACAAAGATGCTTCGAAAGAAGCATCTTTTTTAGTATAATACATGTTGTTTAGAGATATTCATAAGTGGTTTGAGGGTCACCCGTGGGGCGTGCTGCCCTTTGATTATGTGTGAAAGCGTCGCTTGACTTAAAAATTAGAAATGAGAAATGCGAAATGGTGGTGCGGCGCATAAAATTCAGAAGCGCCGCGGAATTTTGATAGTGCTTTACGCCGCCGTCATCGAAAGCGTAGTCGAAGGATCTTTCTTGCACTGCGGTCGGTATCGCATAGGCATTGGCAGGGAACCGACGCCTTGCTGCTACGTATTCCTGCTTTCACACATGAATCGTTTATCTGTCTACAAGAAAGATTTCTCGACTTCGCTCGAAATGATGATACGTGTTTCCTGCATCCTAAAATGCAGTGCTCTATGAATGGTGCGCCCCTTCAAATACTTCTCACTAAGTCCAAAAATTGATAAATCGCAATGCCAGTCACCAGTCACCTATTACCCTAAAGGAGTTTCTTATGCGTAAACCTATCGTCGCCGTCACAGCCGACACGCTTCTGGCGGATATGAAACCGATCAATCAGAGAATGGCAGACTATGCGCCGCGCCCGCTTTTGAATGCGCTCGGGCGCGCCGGTCTGCTCCCCATCATTGTGGCCTATGATGACTACGTCGGCCCCGAGGAATATGTGGACAGCTTTGATGCACTCGTCCTCTCCGGCGGGCCAAATCCCGCGCCCCGTTTCTACGGAGAAGAGCCGCTCTGGTGCATCGGGCCGACCTACGAGAAGAGAGATATTTTCGAGATCGGGCTCATCAAAGCCTGTCTCAAAGCAGACAAGCCGATCCTCGGTATCTGCCGCGGCCATCAGATCCTGAATGTCGCCTTAGGCGGCAAGCTCTGGCAGGACATGCAGGCACAGAATCCCAAGGCCACCATCCAGCATATGCAGAAAGCGCCGGGAAACATTGCGACCCACTATATAGAAATCGACACGGAAAGCCGCCTGCATGATGTCTTAGGAGACGGGCTCTACGTGAATTCGCGTCATCGCGAAGCCATCAAGAAGCTCGCTGACGGTCTCCGTGTCACGGCAAGAAGCAGAGACGGTATCATCGAAGCGACCGAGAGCGTGAAGAACGACCTCATCACCACCGTCCAGTGGCATCCGGAAAATATGGAGGAAAAAGTGATGGATCCGCTCTTCAAAGCCTTTGCCGAACGCGTGCGGCGTTGGATGATATGAATAAAAAAGGGGCTGTGAAGAAATGAATCCTCATTTCTTCACAGCCCCTTTTTACTTT
>UQQQ01000090.1 GCA_900543165.1 uncultured Dialister sp.
TTAAATCCAGGACCCTTTTTAGATGCCGTCAAATAGAAGGAAGCGAGTGTGGGGGGCGCAAATTCCCGCTTGACAAAAGTCACTTCATAACAGAAATGCGAAATGCGAAATGGTGGTGCGGCGCATCAGAATATAGAAGCGCTGCAGAGTATAAATAATGGCGATGCCCGAAGGTCTGCGGGATAAGCAGGTTTCTCGTTTGAGATTCCCTGATATCGACCGCCTGACCGCAAATGACAAAGATTTCTCGCTTACGCTCGAAATGACGATACGAGAGAGTCACGAGTCACTTGAGACCCCTAACCCCTGAACCTCATCGGGTGTCATACAATGGGAAAACGGGCGGCAGAAACGATTTCGTTTCTGCCGCCCGTTTTTTGCGTGGGGGATGGCGCGAAGCGCCGCACCGTCCCCCGTTGCACCTAATCCCTAATCCCTAGCTACTAGTCACTAGTTACTAGTAGCTCATTACTTCAGATCCTTAAAATGGAACTGCTTTTTCCCCGATGCGTAGTCGCCTACGGTCTGTCCGTGGCCGAAGAGCTTGTACTTGTAGGAAATGAGGCCTTCGAGACCGACAGGGCCTCTGGCGTGGATCTTGGAGGTGGAGATGCCGACTTCTGCGCCGAAACCGTAGCGGAAGCCGTCGGCGAAGCGGGTGGAGGCATTCTGATAGACGCCGGCGGAGTCGACGAGTGCCATGAAGCGTTTGGCAACTTCCTCGTTTTTCGTCATGATGCAGTCGGTGTGATGGCTGCCGAAAGTATTGATGTGAGAGATCGCTTCGTCCAGATCGCCGACGAGCTTGATGGCAAGGGTGAGAGAGAGGTATTCCTTGTGGAAACTTTCGCTTTCAGGAATGACATCGACAGGGATGATGGTATTCACTTCTTGTGTGCCGCGGATTGTGACGCCGGCATCGGTGAGGGCGCGTGCGAGTTTCGGCAGGAAATCCTTCGCAATGCTTCGATGGACGAGGATGGTCTCGACCGCATTGCAGGCCGCGGGGTACTGCACCTTGGCGTCCACGATGGCGGGGATGGTGATTTCTTCCTCATAGTCCTTGTCGACGTAGATGTGGCACACGCCGTCCGCATGGCCGAGGACGGGGATCGCGGTGTGAGACATGATGTACTGCACGAAGGCATTCGAGCCGCGCGGGATGAGGAGGTCGACGGATTCGTGACATTCGAGGAGCTCGTCGATCTCATTGTGCTGCTCGGCTTGGAGCAGCGCATTCTCGGGAAGGCCGGCACAGATGGCGGCTTCGCGGATCAGGCGGAAGAGGACGCGGTTTGTGTAGGTCGTTTCCTTGCCGCCTTTCAGGATGGCACAGTTGCCGCTCTTCAGGCAGAGGGAGGAGATCTGTACCAGCGCATCGGGACGGGCTTCGAAGATGACGCCGATGACGCCGATGGGGCAGGTCACGCGGTAGAGAGAGAGCCCTTCGTCGAGCTCGCGGGCGAGCGTCACGCGATCGATCGGATCCGGCAGACTGATGAGGCCGGTGAGCTCTGCTTCGACGTCGGCGAGCTTTCCTCCGTCGAATTTGAGACGTTTCTTGACGGCAGGGGCGATGCCGTTCTCTTCTGCCAGTGCTAGGTCTTTGTGATTGGCTGCAAAGATCTCTTCCTTATTCGCAAGGAGCGATTCGCGGATGAGGGCGAGTGCGTGGTTTCTTTTTTCGAGGGAAGACGCAGCCAGAATGGGGGAGGCGAGCTTCATTTTGCGGGTTTCTTCTTTGATGTTCATGGCAGGATCCTTTCGGGGAGATTAGTGACTGGTAGCTAGTGACTGGTGACTGGTGACTGGGAGATATTAGACTCTCTCGTATTGTTATTTTGAGCGAAAGCGAAAAGTCTTTGTGATTCGCGGTTGGGAGAATGATGGCAGGGAAATCTGTTAGCAAGAGATTTTCGGGCATCGCCTCATATATACTTGTGGCGAAGCCGCCAACTTCATTCCGGTTCCAGGGAAAGTTTGATTTAATCGCAGAGTCAGATTTTACAAGAGTTTTTATACATAGCGTCGTCATAGCCTTCCTTACATAGCTCGCTATTCGCGTCAGGCTATTCCTTACCATGCATAAAAATTCAAGAGTAAAATCAGACAACGATTTAATCAGTGCTTCCCTGGCAGCGTTTTCATTCGCAAGGAAGGAGCGGCATGTCTCACGGACTAATCCTGAACCCATCAAGCTACAATGTCGTATTTCTGATCATATCGATATACTCTTTATATTGTCTGGCGGCTTCGTAGTCGTGGAGGGGGAAGCATTCGCTCGCCCAGCGCAGGAAGAGCCACAGACAGCCGAAGAAAACGAGAAATTGCAGCATACGGTGAATGACGGAGTAGGACTTCCTGTTCTTCGGGATCCACTTCGGAGAGAGACCGTAGGCACTCCGGTAGATCCATTTCGCGTAGAGCGCCGCGAAGGAGAGGGCGAGCGCGAGGAAAAAGAGGAGCAACAGCAGCGAGATGTGCGAGAGCACGATGCGCTCGCACCAGCGGCTGGTGTTTGTCAGAGCGAAAAACATTTCTTTCGATGTCATCATGATCCCCATGAATTTGTAGTGCGTGAGGAAGATGAAGGCATTGAAGGTGAAGAAGCAGACGAGCGCGAGGCAGATCAGCGTTGCGAGTCGTTTGCCGACATAGACGCGGCTGATCACGTTCATCACGAAGAAGAGGAGGAGCAGGATCGCCATCGCAGTCAGAAAGTAGGGCGAGAGGTGATTGAAGGAGGCGTCCTTCATGCCGTTCACTGCGTGCGTCAGCACATAGGGGAAGATGAGGATCCATGAGAAGAAGGGAATGTATCCGATCCGCCAGAAGGGATGCAGAAGGCTGCGCCTCGTGACGAGCTCGGTCAGGAAGAAGAGCAGGCCGCATTCCGCAAAGCTGCGAAGGCAGCGGTACCACTCTGTGAGTCCCGTGATGCCGAGCGCGGCATAGTATAGATAGACAGGAAGGAGAAGGGCGAAGGTGAGCAGCAGGTAGAGCGCGATCTCTTTCGCGGAAATCGCCGCCCACCACAGCGAGAGCTTCTCATGCTCCTGCGCGAGGAAATTTTTCATAGGAATCTCCTTATCAGGAATGAGTTACTTCTATTAGTATAGAAGCCTTGCGGGATTTCAGCAAGAGGAATCAGGCGGAAGGGTTCAGGGTGTATGAACCATATATGATATTGTCTCACTGTGCCATAAATGATTTTGTCCCGC
>UQQQ01000091.1 GCA_900543165.1 uncultured Dialister sp.
TCGTTACGGCGCTAACATTTTCCTTAACTTAATAGCATTGCCCATGCGGGGAAGGTGGCCCGAAGGGCCGGATAGGGTACAGACGGTATGCAAGACAGAATTCGGGTATCCATTCTAGCGGAAGGGGCTGGAATGGGGGAATGCTGTTTCCTGCGTATCGTCATTTCGAGCGAAGCCCTCGATCCTCCTTGCAGACCGATAAACGACGTGTGCGTGAAAGCAGGCGGTACACCAAATCCCCCTTCCCATCGGGAAGGGAGCAGGGGGGAGGGAGACGGGTGAGCAGGCAGTAAAGGCAGTCCATGTGAGACTGACTGCGGATGTGAGAAAGCGGTATTCCCGTATCGGCTCTTTTCCGGCATAGTGCATAGAAAAACGGGATACTTCACGCCGCAGCATGAAGTATCCCGAAAAATCCGGTACAGCTCTTTTACCCTTCCTTCTTCATATCAGGGATCAATTTCAACACGCAGTACAGGAAGGCGAGGAAGGCGAAGGCCGCGCCGGCAAAGCCGATGCATGTGATCGAGACATATGTGCAGAGGAGGCCGCCCAGCCATGTACCGGAGCCGATGCCCAGATTGAAGATGCCGGAGAAGATGGACATGGCGACGGGAGCTTCGGCGCTGGTGGTGACCTGAATGGTCTCTGCCTGTAGTCCGACGTTGAAGGCGGTCGCGGCCATGCCCCAGAGGACGCAGAGAGCGCAGATGGCGTAGAGATTTCCCGCAAGCGGATAGAAGAGGGAAAGCGCGATGACGAGGAGGAGGATCGTCATCGTAAGGAGAGAATAGCGGTGCGCGTTATAGAGCTTCGAGAAGAGGAAGCTGCCGAGAAGTCCGGCAAAGCCGAAGACGGTGAGAAGCATGGTGATCCAGTCAGCCGGGAAGTGAGAGATTTGCAGCATGAAAGGCTCGATGTAGCTGTAGCAGGTGTAGTAACCGGAGGAGACAAGGAAGGAGAGGAGGAAAATGCCTGCGAGGACTTTATTTCTGAAAAGCTTCGGCACGTCTTTCACGGCGAAAGGCGCATTGCCGGAGACTTTCGGGAGCAGGAAGAAGAGGTAGGCAAGTGTCACAAAGGAAATGACGGCCACGCAGGCGAAAGTCATGCGCCATCCGGCGGCGAGCCCGATGAAGCGGCCCATGGGAAGTCCGAAAATCATCGCAACGGATGTCCCGGTGACGACCATGCCCATGGCGGTGGACTGGTGAGAGGCGGGGACGATGCGTGTCGCGATGGGGGTCGCGATGGACCAGAAGACGGAGTGGGCAAAAGCGACGCCGATACGGGAGGCGAGGAGAGTATAGTAGCCCGTAGAGATCGAAGAGAGTACCTGTGATACGGCAAAGAGGGCGATCACGCCGAGAAGCAATGGGCGGAGCGGGATGCGTGAGCAGAGGATCATGAGCGGGAGCGACATCGCCATGACGACCCAGGCATAGATGGAAATCAGCATACCTGCGCGGGCTTCGGTGATGCCAAAGTCCACCGCAATATCTGTCAGAAGACCGATAGGCATGAATTCCGAGGTATTGAAAATAAAGGCGGAGAGTGTGATGCCGACGAGTGGCAGCCATTCACGTAAAGTCATAAATGAACCATCCTTTGATCATGTATTTGCATAAGTGCGTAGGTACGTATTATAGCATGCGATGGGTCGGGGTTCAAGGTGAGAGGCAGCAGGTGGGCGCAGCGGATAGGGGGCTCGCGGTATGATAGAGAGAGGGGAAAGCGTCTCAAGCAGGCGGGAAATGAGAACGCCGCATTCCCCCGTATCGTCATTTCGAGCGAAGCGAGAAATCTTCCTTGCACACCGGTGAAACAGAGAGTGTGAGATGAGCGTCCGAGCGGTTTTCTGAGCAGCCGCATGCATGTCGTACACCGCTACGGCAAGAAAGATCCCTCGGCTGCGCTCAGGATGACGAAACGGAAGGAGGGAGAAGTCCAAAATCCTTTTCCCCATGGGGAAGGCTTAGGCGGAGCGCCGCTCCGCGTCGATTTTTGTAAGCGGCGATGCCAGAAGGTCAGTGGATAGCAGGTTTCCCGTTTTCGGTTTTCTGACATTGACTGCCAAACCGCGAATGACAAAGATTTCTCACTGGCGCTCGAAATGATGATACGAGAGAGTTCCCAGTCCCTAGTCATCAGTCACTAGTCACAAGATCGCCCCAATCAAAAACCCGCCCTGCAGAACAGAGCGGGTTTTTAACGCTGCATCATCCCATCGCTTCTTTGAGCTGGGCGCGGAAGATGCCCGCGCCGCCGTTTGCGGGGTGGCGCAGACCTGTGACGGGAAAGCCGGCTTCGGTGAGTGTCATTTCACTCTTCCTGCCGATTGCAAAGAGCGGAAGCGCACCGGTGAGGGAGAGAAGTTTTTTCGTATACGTGAGGCCGATGGCGAGTTCTTCATTCGTTGGTGTGCGGTTCGTGAGGAGATTTCCTTTTTTATAAGGATGAAAGGGGAAGATGTTCCAGAGAAGGAATTCATCAGGGGCAAGACCCGCTTCGAGGCATGCACTCCAGACGACGGAGTCGGTGGGTTCATTGAAGCCTTTCTGTCTCTGCGTCGCCTTCGTGAGGAAGGGGCTGTCTATGCGACTGGTGCGCTTGCCTTCGCGGCAGAGGATCATCTGGCTTGTGACTTTGGGATGCCGGTTCAAAATCATGCGCTCGCAGGTCATGGCGATGCCGGAGAAGTGCCCGCCCTGATAGCCGCAGGCTTCGGCGATGAGAAGGATCTTGGCCCGCCCGATGCGCCGGGCGAGGTAGTCCGTAAGCTGTTCTTTGCGGATGGAGACGGCGCCATTGACTTCGTAGTCTGCGTCCGTATCACGCCATGGGTTGAAGACGTTCTCGCCCTCGTAGGCGGAGAGGGAAGTGAGGAAATGGGGGAGATTGTCGTTCATAGGGGCCTCTTGAAAATGAGAAATGAGAAATGAGAAATTAGGAATGAAGGTGGCGGCTTCGCCGCAAGTATATATGGGGGCGATGCCCGAAGGTCAGGGGGAGCAGGTTTCCCATTGGTGGTTTTCTGGTATCGGCTATTTGACCGCGAAGGACAAAGATTTCTCGCTTGCGCTCGAAATGACGATACGAGAGAGTCTGATGTTTCTTAGTCTCTAGATCGCTAGTCACCAGTTACCAGGAGAGTGTAGAATGGTTTGTGTAAATAAGATTTTTCTTGAGTTTACACAAGCTT
>UQQQ01000092.1 GCA_900543165.1 uncultured Dialister sp.
TCTTTCTTGCACTGCGGTCAGTATCACATAAGCACCGGTACGGAAACGACGCCTTGGCGCTGCGTATTTCTACTTTCACACATCCTTCGTTTAACGGTCTGCAAGAAAGATTTCTCGCTTCGCTCGAAATGACGATACGAGAGTCTCATGTCTCCTAGTCACTAGTCACTCCTAATCCCAAATCCCTAGCCACTCATCCCTGCTTTCAAACTTCAGGGGGCAGGGTTAGCCCACGGGCGTGTCGCTCTTTGATTCCGTTGGAAAGCTTCACTTGAACGAGAAATGGTGGTGGCGGCTCCGCCGCAAATATATATTTTGCAGCGAAGCTGCCACCACAACCTTGAACCCATCAACCTGAACCCTGAACCCATTATATGATTTTCCTCTCCCTATAGATCACGCATGCGGCGAGGAAAAAGCAGAAAGCTGTCGACCAGAAGACCATACCATAGCCCCACTGCATGGCGATGGCGCCCGATGCCATGGGGCCTGCGACATTGCCCATAAGTGCGAAACTGGTCGAAAATCCCACCACCATTGTACGCTTTTCCGCCGGCACCGCCTGCGCGAGGATGGTATTTGCGAGCGGCATGATCATCCCGAGGGAGAAGCCGGTGAGCCCGCGCATGAAGCCCAGCGTCCAGACTTCGGGCATCAGATACTGGAGGATGAAGTTCACGCCTGTCACAAGAGACGCAAAGATAAGAATCTTCGGCATGGAGATCCGTGCAGCAAGACGCGAGACATTCAGAGAAGAGGTGACGCTCGTGGCGCCTGCGACGAAGATGATGATCCCTACGATCGTCGCGACTGCCATGGCATCGCCTCCCATCATTTCCTTGATATAGAGCGGGAGGATTGGCCCGATCCCTGTCATGCCGCAGTTGCAGAGAAACTGCAGCATGACCATCAGACGGACGACGGGATTCTTCATGAAGTAAGAAAGCTGCTTCATGAAAGGCTCCCGCCCCCGTGCCTGTTCCAGTCCGATCCGCTTTGGCACCATGAGACGCACCGCGACAAGGCAGAGAAATGAAAGGGCGCAGAAAATGACAAAGGGCATGCGATAGCCCAGAGTATCCGCGATCATGCCGCCTACGAGCGGGCCGAACATGACCCCCATGACCATGGATGCCTGAAAGACCCCCATCGCCCACGTCAGCTGCTTCTTGGGCGTCACATTCATGACAAGAGACATGCCGACTGCGACAAAGCCGCCGGACATGCCCTGGATCATGCGAAGGATCAGAAGTTCTACGGGCGATCGCGTGAAATACATCCAAGCAATGACCACGCCCAAGATGAAGAGGATCATGGACAGCGCAAAACGCGGTCCCCGGCGATCGGCCTGCATGGACCAAAAAGGCGCCGCGATCGCGACAAAGAAAGGCGTCACACCGGAAATCAGTCCCGCCCAAAACGCCGCTTCTCCCGGATCCGTGACCCCCAGCTCCGATGTCAGAAAGAGCGGAATGAAGGCGACGACGCCGATGATCGAGATCCCCGTCCAGATCTGTATGGCCGCCATGGTATACACGATTCGTTTCCAGTTTTGCATAGTATCAATGCCTCTTCAAAAAGTGACTAGTGGCTGGTGACTAGTGACTAGGGATTAGGGATTAAACGTCTAACGACTTACGTCCGACGTCTAGTGCCCCATGTCTAATGTCTGACGTCTGATATCTAGTCACCAGTCACTAGCTACCAGCCCCCATCACACCCTGATTCTCTCAATCAGTTTCGTTGTCGAGTATCCATCGACGAAGGAGAGGATCTCCACGCGGCCGGCATACTCTCGTCCGGCGACTTCTCCCACCTTGTAGTCCCCGCCTTTGACCAGAATATCCGGCTTCAGATGAGACAGGAGCTCGGTCGGGGTATCTTCTCCAAAGATCACGACGCCGTCCACACTGCGGAGAGCCGAAAGCATGAGCGCACGGTCGTTTTCTCCATTCACGGGGCGCGACTCTCCTTTGAGCCGCTTCACCGACGCATCCGAATTCAGTCCTACGATCAAGTGGTCGCCCAGCGAAGCCGCCTGCGCGAGGTAGGTGATGTGACCGCGGTGGAGCATGTCAAAGCATCCATTCGTAAATACGACAGTCTCGCCGCTCGCTTTCCATGCTGCGATCTGCGCTTCCGCTTCTTTCCATGTCAGGACGCGCTGCTTCATAAGTTCCCTTGTACGTTCTTCTCTATTATTCATCCTATCTTTTCCTTTCTACCTCTGCTTGATACTCCAAGCTTTCTCTGCCAGTTCCGCGAAGCGCTCATACCCCTTCCCATTCGGATGGAGGCCGTCATAGTACCAGACATCCTCCAGCGGGAAGGCTTTCGAAAAATCGATGGCGAGCGCGCCGATGTCCTTTGCGAGCTTTTTTAAGAAATCCCCATACGCCGCAAGATCTACCTGATTTCTCTCATACACCGCTTCACTCTGCCAGCCCGTCCAAATGCTCTCCTTCGTCGCAAGCGGCGGGATACCGATCGCAAGCGGGACTTTTTCTGAAAGCCGTGCTAGCCGCTCCTTCACCTCAGCTTCCACCACAGCAAGGCGGAAACCACAGAGGATGTCATTCGTACCGCCCATGAAAAAGAAGCCTTCCTTGGGCCCGGCAAGAGCCGCCGTGCCTTCAAGCGCATCCAGGATATCCTCGGTGAGCGCGCCGCACTGACTGTCGTTGTACCAGCCCATCTTCGGATGCCGCTTCGCGAGCACTTCCACCCAGCCCTCGCAGGGAAGCGCCCCGTAGCCCGCCGTCAAACTGTCCCCGAAGCAGTGGATGGTGTGGATCGATTTTCTGTCCCAAAGCATGAGAGCACCGCCTTTCATGTTGATTCATCCTTAGTATAGCACAAGGAGCGCGCTTCGTGAAAATGCGCAACATATTTGAAAGGTGCAACGGATTCAGCAGGTTCAACAGGTTCAGAGGGTTCGCCGGGTTCTGAAGGGAAGGTGCGGCGCATTTCGTCATCCTGAGCGGAGAAAAACGTCGTATATTAGAAAATG
>UQQQ01000093.1 GCA_900543165.1 uncultured Dialister sp.
GATACACTCCATGATTTCATCAAGCACGGTGTAACATATGTTTGACAAACCAACATTTACATCAGAGTATTTGAAGAATTATAATAGGAGAAAAGAGATAGGGGGGGCAGGTTCAGGATTCACGGTTAGCCCATGGGGCGTATCGCCCTTTGATTATGAATGAAAGCTCTGCTCGAAAGTGACTAGTGACTTGTGACTAGGAGACATCAGACTCCCGTATCGTCATTTCGAGCGGAGCGAGAAATCTTTGTCATTCGCGGTCTGGAAATCACGCTTTTCCCACATGTACTGCGTACCTCTCCGCTTTCTTCATCTGTCTTTCATACCGCCTGTGCCCTATCCGCCCCTTCGGGACGCCTTCCCCGCAAGGGGGGCTGACGATACGGGAATGCCATCATCTAACATTGCGGCGAAGCCGCCACTACAAGTTTGAAAGCAGGGATGAGTGGCTAGGGATTAGGAGCCTCAAGTGACTGGTGACTAAATACGGCCTTCGCGGGCACCACCCCTGCTGAACCCTCTGAACCTGTAGAACCCGCTCCCCCTCTTTCGCAAACAATCAAGGGACGGCACGCCCCTAGGGCTAACCCTGAACCCACAACCCCGAACCCGTAACCATTCAAAGGAGGTCATCCATGAAACTATCTGATTCCGTCCAGTATCTGAAGGGCGTCGGCCCTCGGATGAAGGAGAAGCTGGAACGCCTTGGCATTCATACCGTGGAAGATCTCCTTTCCTATTTCCCGAGGCGCTATCAGGACTGGACGAAGGTCACGCCGATGGGAGATCTCGTACCTGATGAAGAGGCTGTGGTCTACGGGGAAGTGGTGAACATGAAGGAGATCCATCCCCGTAGAGGCATGTCGATCCTGAATGTCATGATCGTCGATGATACGGGTGCGGTGGTGCTCACGTATTTCAATCAGCCGTGGAAAGCGGATCTTTTTCATCGTTCGAAGCATGTGCTGGCATATGGCAAGGTGGAGTATGGCTATAACAGGAACCAGATCAGCAATGCGGAAATCGAGGCCATCGAGCCGGAGAAGCTGCCGTCCTTTCAAAAGCTCGTCCCTGTGTATGGACTGACCGAGGGCATCAAGACGCCGCAACTTCGGCGCATGATCGAGGGGGCGCTCGAGCTGGTGGAGGATGCCGATGAGAATCTTCCGGAGGATACCGTCCGGAGAGAGAAACTGATGGGACGGCTCGCCGCCATCCGCGCGATGCATGATCCGAAGGACTGGGCCGAGCAGAGAGAAGCGCGCAGAAGGATCGCATTTGAGGAATTGTTTTTCATGCAGACCGGCGTTCTGCTCCTGCGTAAAAAAAGAGAAGAGGGGAGCGAGAGCATCAAGTGCGCGCCATCCGGTGAGCTCGTCCGAAAGGTGCGCGAGCATTTCCCTTTCAGGCTGACAGAAGGACAGCAGCAGGCTTTTCGCGATATCGAAGACGATATGGAAGGGCTTGTCCCGATGAACCGTCTGGTGCAGGGGGATGTCGGGAGCGGCAAGACGGCTGTCGCGGCACTCTCGCTCGCCAAGATCGTAGAGAATGGCTATCAGGGCGCACTCATGGCACCGACTGAGGTTCTGGCAGGGCAGCACTATGAGACATTCCAGCATTTCTACGAAGGCCTTCCCATCCGCGTCGCTTACCTCTCAGGAAATACGAAGACCTCTGAGCGGCATGAGATCCTGAAGCAGCTGGCAGCAGGCGACATTGATGTGCTGATCGGTACCCATGCCTTGATCGAGAAAGATGTCATCTTTGCCCATCTGGGTCTCGTCATCACCGATGAACAGCACCGCTTCGGCGTGAAGCAGCGAAAAGCGCTGGAAACGAAAGGCACCTCACCGCATATTCTCGTCATGACAGCGACGCCGATCCCGCGGACCATGGCGCTCTCTGTCTATGGGGATCTCGATGTCTCAGCCATCCACGGGATGCCGCCGGGAAGACATCCGGTGAAGACTTACGCCATCGGGAGTGATATGCTTCAGCGCGTTTTCAATTTCATGGGACGGGAAATGGAAGCGGGACATCAGGTGTATGTGGTCTGTCCGCTCGTCGAAAAGAGTGAGAAGCAGGATCTCGCCTCCGCCGTTTCCGTGTATGAAGAGCTGCGCGACCGCGTATTTCCCATGTTTCCTGTGGGACTTGTCCATGGGCGGATGAAAAACAGCGAGAAAGAGGAAGTCATGCAGGCCTTCCACCGGGGAGAGAAGAAACTCCTCGTCGCTACGTCCGTCATCGAAGTCGGCGTCAATGTGCCCAATGCCACCATCATGTTCGTCTACGGAGCCGATCGCTTCGGCCTTTCGCAGCTGCACCAGCTCCGCGGCCGTGTCGGGCGCGGAGAGGCGCAGGCTTACTGCATTCTCTACTCAGATAACCAGAATGAAATCACACAGCTTCGTATGAAGCTGATGTGCGAGATCCAGGATGGTTTCCTCCTGTCTGAAAAAGATCTTATCCTGCGTGGCAGCGGTGAATTCTTCGGCTATCACCAGCACGGCATGCCGGACCTCAAAGCGGCAGATATCGTGAAAGACCTCCCGCTCCTCGAAGAAGCGAGAAAGGAAGCAAAGAAAGCTGTCGACCGTGGCATGGACTTCAGAGAAGAACTCTCGCACAGATTCGGCGGGGCGTTCTTTGAAAAATTGGGGGAGAAGTGACTGGTGACTAGTGGCTAGGGATTAGGAGCCACAAGCGACTAGTGACTGAAATGCCACCTTCGGGTATCGCCACCATCTATACTCCGCGGCGCTTCCATATTTTTAAGCGCCACACCATCATTTCTATTATGAAGTGACTTTTGTCAAGCGGGAATTTGCGCCCCCACACTCGCTTTCTTCTATTTGACGGCATCTAAAAAGGGTCCTGGATTTAACAGCCTCCGGCAGGTGGCCATTCTGTTATACGTGGATTGGTTACCAACAGGCTAATGGT
>UQQQ01000094.1 GCA_900543165.1 uncultured Dialister sp.
ATATAATTATCGAGATTATAACTGCTTCCCAATGCGACCGCTTGGATGGAAATCTTCCAAAGATACACTCCATGATTTCATCAAGCACGGTGTAACATATGTTTGATAAACCAACAGAACCCCAAGCCCTGAACCTTCTAAATTTGTAGCATCCCATTCCCGTCTATGTTACAATAAAGCTAAGTTTATCTCGATGGAGGTGTCCTATGAAATATAGAAGTACAAGAAGCAGTGAGACCGTGACCGCACTGGAAGCGCTGGTGAAAGGGCTGGCGAGCGACGGCGGGCTCTATGTGCCATCGGCGTTGCCGGCGCCTTTTCTGACAGCTGATGATCTGATGCATCTTTCCTATGAAGAGCTGGCGGCGTATGTGCTGTCCCATTTTTTCACCGATATCCCGGAAGAGGATATGAAGAAACTGACGCATGATGCCTACACCGGGACATTCGAGACACCGGAGATCGTGCCGGTGAAGACGATGTCGGAGTCCTTCTCCATGGCAGAGATGTTCCATGGAAGAACCTGTGCCTTCAAGGATCTCGCACTCTCCCTCTTCCCGTACCTTTTGGTCTATGCCAAGAAGCAGCAGAAGGATGGCAAGGAGGTGCTGATCCTGACCGCGACTTCCGGGGATACCGGCAAAGCGGCGCTGGAAGGCTTCCGCGATGTGCCGGGCGTACACATCATGGTCTTCTATCCGTCTCACGGTGTCAGCCCGCTGCAGCAGGATCAGATGCAGAAGCAGCTCGGAAATAATGTGAAGGTCGTCGGCATTGAAGGGAATTTCGATGACGCGCAGAGTACGCTGAAAAAAGTATTCGGCAGTGCGCTGCGTGAGAGATCTGCAGAGAAGGGCGTGCTTTTCTCCAGCGCGAACTCTATCAATATCGGACGTCTCTTCCCGCAGGTGGTGTACTATGTCTGGATGTGGCTCTCGCTTTTGAAGCAGAACTCCATTGGGCCGAAGGAGACCTTCAATGTCGTCGTCCCGACTGGCAATTTCGGAAATATCCTTGCGGCGTGGATCGCCAAACAGATCGGTACTCCGATCGGCGAGCTCATCTGCGCCTCCAATGAAAACAAGGTCCTTGCCGATTTCTTTAAGACAGGTACTTACGATATCAACCGCGACTTCCACCTGACAGAAGCCCCGTCGATGGATATTCTGATTTCTTCGAATTTCGAGCGCTTCCTGTACTTCATGACCGGCTCGCAGGAAACCGTGGCATCTGACATGCAGGCACTGAAAGACACCGGTATTTACTCTCTTTCGAAAGAGGCCATGGAAAAGGTCGCCGGCGAGATGAAGGGCGGCTGGGCATCGCCAAAGGCCATGGAAGAAGCGATGGCGAATGTCTACGACAAGTATGACTACCTCATGGATCCGCATACGGCTGTCGCCTATGCAGTCTATGATGAGATGAAGAGAAAGGGAGAGATCCCGCGTCATACCCATACCGTTATCGTCTCTACGGCGCATCCTTATAAATTCCCGGGTGTCGTGGCAAAGTCACTCGGTCTTACGCCGAAGGATGATCCGTATGATACCCTTCGTATGATCGCAGAAAAGACGGGCATCGCGATTCCCAGACAGCTCGGTGAACTTGAAAATAGAGAGAAACGATTCACAGAGGTGGTCGATCGCACGGAGATGGCAGAGGCGATCGAAGGGTATGTGGACGAGATTTGTGAAAAAGACTAGTGACTAGTGACTGGTGGCTAGTCACTGGTAGCTGGGGAGCAGGAGTGACTGGCGAACAGAAGGGGTGCCATCTTTGGGTATCACCCTAAGGAAACACTGATTAAATCGTTGTCTGATTTCATTCTTGGATTTTTTTGCAGAGCAAGGAATCATCTGACGCGAATAGCAAGCTATGTAAGGAAGATGATGACGAAGCTATGTATAAAAATCCATATGAAATCAGACTCTGCGATTGAATCAGCGTTTCCTTAAATAAAAGGGTGTGAAGCGCCACTCCGCTTAGACTTCTTCTGAGGGAAGGGGGGCGCTTTTGCCAAGTCGATAGCAACCAATAACAAATAACCAAAAGAGGTCTGATTTTATGATACAAAGAAATGGGGATGAAAGAGCGGAGCGGCGTTTCCGTATCGCGCTCTTTGGGGTGCTGCTGCTCGTACTAGCGGGCGTGTACTTTGTAGATCCCTCTTTCTATCCGACGATCTACCAGCTCTCCATGGACGGGGATCTCAAAGGCACCATCGCCTACCTCAAAACCTTCGGCGTGTATGCGGCCTTCATGAGTTTCTTCATCGATGTCGTGATCAATGTGGTCGGATTCCTTCCTTCCATCTTCATTTCGACCGCGAATGGGCTTATCTTCGGGCTCTTCTGGGGGACGATCATTTCCTGGCTGGCAGAAACGGTGGGTGTCATCATCTCCTTCTACATGATGCGTACACTCTTCCGCGGGATGGCGAAGCATGTGATCGCGCAGAGCAAGACGCTGACGAAGCTCGACTCTTATGATTCCTGGCAGGCGATGGCGATCGCGCGTGCGATCCCCTACATGCCGAATGGCCTCGTTACGGCTGTGGGCGCTCTTTCGAATATGTCCTTTTACCACTACGCGCTGGGCTGCTTCATCGGGAAATTCCCTTCGGTGGCTCTCGAAGTCATTCTGGGGCATGATGTGGTGAACTTCGGAGATAATTCGCTTCGCCTGACGATCATCATCATCGCTGTCGCTATCATTTATGCGGCTATCTGGTGGTATACGAAAAGAAGTAAGAAGTGATCAGCATTCACGATCGTTCAAAAAAGGGGATGTGAAATAACGATCATCTCATTTTCGCGTTCAATCTGTCGCGGGGGACTCGCAGCTCTCATAGAAGTGACAGGGAAACCTTATCCCAGCTGTCTTTCATGCCATAGTCACCCTATCCGCCCCTACGGGGCACCTTCCCCTAGAGGGGAAGGCTGCGATA
>UQQQ01000095.1 GCA_900543165.1 uncultured Dialister sp.
TCATCTGACGCGAATAGCGAGCTATGTAAGGAAGATGATGACGAAGCTATGTATACAAATCCATATGAAATTTGATTCTTCGATTTAATCAGCGTTTCCCTAGGGTTAGCCCCGAAGGCGTGCCACCCCTTGATTGGGGAATGAAAACTTTGCTCGAATGAGGAATGAGAAATGGTGGCGACGGCTTCGCCGCGAGTATATGGGGCAATGCCCGAAAGCAGCATGCAAGTCACTAGTCACTCCTAACCCCTAGCCACTCATTCCCGCTTTCAAACTTCAGAGGAGCCCAAGGGGCGACCCACTCCATGGATTACCACTTTTTCTCCGGCAATTTTTTCAGCGCCTCTTCCGCCTCTTTGTCTGTCATGGACTCGATGGGGCGGTGGGTCAGGAGAGCGAGGAGGCGGCGCTTCTCATCCGGGCGGGCAAATTGATGAAAAATGCGCTCCTTGTAGCCATGTATCAGCTGGTTCACGCAGGATTCATAGAGCGGATAGGTGCAGGGAAAGTGGCTCGTGACCTCCTGAAAGGTGAAATGCGGATTTCTTCGCAGCAGTTCGATGACGCGGGCGCGTTTTTCCTGCCGGTTTTTGCGCTCGCAGCTGCTGCAGAGAGCGGTATCCGGCGGCGTGAGTGCGCCGCAGTGAGGGCAGGGGTGGTATCCGGCGGCGAGCTCGCCTTTTCGGATCTGGAGGACAGCCTTCATCATGTCGGAAAAGGGAGCCTGCAGCGCTTCTTTTTCCACATGCGCATCGACCCAGTGCTGGATCCAGTCGGTTTCCTTGTCTGTCAGCGGCTGGTCGTACATGCGCTGCTCCTTTTCGATCGCGCGGTTGATGGGATCCAAGGTGGTGAAGGTCTGGTATTTCTTCTTTCGCGGACCGGCGATGAAGCGGATGTCTGTGAATCGCTTTCCAAATTCATCCTCAAACAGGCGCGAAAGGATATCGTTCTTGATGACATAGAGCTGCTGGAGAAAGACGGAATTCGTGACAGTCACGAAGAGCACGTCCTTCTTATAACTTGAGACATAGGACTCCTTCGCCATCACCTGCCCCACCAGCTTTTCCCAGCGCTTCTGAAAGAGGAAGAACTGGAATCCTTCGTGTCCGAAGAGCCGATGGTTCAGGTCGGAGGAGGAAAATACGCTGGAAATATTCTCCATCCGGCGAAACCGTTTTCCGGTGGGTTTCTTATCTTCGTCCATAAAGGCCTCCGTTGAAATGTAAAATGCGAAATGAAAAATGCTGGTGCAGCGCATAAGAATGATAAGCGCGGCGAAGATACATATAAGGGGGCTATATGAATTGTGCGCCCCTTCCGTCCAATCTGAACCTGACAGGCTCATTTCATAGTAGGGGGCTACTGCGCTGGGGAAAAAGATCGTAAGCCTAATCCCTAATCCCTAGTCACTAGTCCCTGTTCACCAGCTGCTTATTACTTCTATTATACTATAGCCTGCCTTCTTCCGGCTTTGTGAATAAATTTTCTATAACTGGCTCTATTGCTTTTTTATTAAATAGATACGGGGAAAATGCACTATAATAAAAGCAAATGCGAAAGAAAGCGGCATGATTTTTCCAAGGGCACGCAGCCCGTCAGAGAGAAAGGGAGGATCTGTATGATAGAGAGCAAGAACGGCAAAATCGATATCGATCAGTATCGTGTCAAAGAAGGGGAAAAGATTTCACTGAAGGATTTCCCGACTGCCTGTGATGTGAAGATCGAGAAAGCAGAAGTGAAAGAACGATATTTCCCGGAAACCATCGAAAAATTGAAGGTGCTTCAGGAAAAGCTCTATGCCCAGAATACCTACGGCCTCATCATCGTCCTGCAGGCGATGGATGCGGCCGGCAAGGACGGTACGGTGAATCATGTCTTTGCGAGCCTCAATCCGGGCGGCGTGAAGGTCGTCTCCTTCAAGCAGCCGACGAGCGAGGAAAAAGACCATGACTATATGTGGCGTATCAATAAAGCCCTGCCGGAGCGCGGAAATATCGGTATTTTCAATCGTTCGCAGTATGAGGATGTCATCGTGACGCGCATCCATGACCTCATCCATCAGGGCCAGCTTCCGAGAAATCTCATTCACAAGGACATCTGGGAAGAGCGCTATGAGCAGATCACAAATTGGGAAAAATATCTGGCAGCCAATGGCTTTCCCATGGTCAAGATCTTTCTGCATGTATCCAAAGAAGAGCAGCAGAAGCGTCTCATGGACCGCATCTTCAACCAGCAGAAAAACTGGAAATTCTCCATGGCGGATATGCGTGAGCGCCAGTACTGGGACCAGTATCAGGAAATTTACGGAGAAATGATCTCTAAGACATCGAAGGACTATGCGCCATGGTACATCGTTCCGGCGGATAACAAGTGGTATACCCGCTACGTCGTCTCACAGATCACACTGCAGGCGCTGAAAAAAATCAATCCCGAGTTCCCGCCGCTGGCGCCGGACATCGCGGAGCAGCTCGAAAAATTCAAAAAGCTCATCTCATCAGTGGATGTGAAGTCGCTCGAAGAAATCCAGCAGGCGATGAAGAAGGAGTGACTGGTGGCTGGTGACTGGTGGCTGGTGACTAGTGACTGGTAGCTAGTGACTGGTGACTAGAAGACTAAGAGGCTAAGAGACTCTCTCGCACTGTCATTTCGAGCGAAGTGAGAAATCTTTGTCATCCGCGGCCAGGCGGTCGATGGTTGGAAATCCGAAACGGGAAACCTGCTCTGCAGGTAGTGTCAAATGCTTTGTGTAAATTTTTCTTCACTTTCTTAGAAGAAATAAA
>UQQQ01000096.1 GCA_900543165.1 uncultured Dialister sp.
GAAGGCTATGACGAAGTCATGTATAAAAATTCTTGTAGAATCTGACTCTGCGATTGAATCAGCGTTTCCCTAGGAAAACGCTGATCGAGATCCTTAGCCTTTGTACTCATGATTCAGGTAAACATTTCCCGATATACCACCTTTCGCTCCGCGTAGGATAATGAGCCCGCCGGGATGCGGGCTGATTCCCCCCTGAGCCCTGCCCCAAAACTTATTTGCTTTCCTCCCCCGTTCCCTGTATGATAGGAGAAAAACGAAAGAGGGAAAACCATGAGCGAAGACGTATCGGTATTACAGACCGCGGAGGAAATCCGCGCACACATTTTAGATATTTATTCTAAAAACCATTTCATGAGTGACTATTTCCATATAAAGATCACGGACATTCACTGCGGGAGTGCGACCGTCAGCCTGAAGACCGACCCTTTGAAGCACAACAACCATAGAGGACGCCTGCACGGGGGCGTACTGGTAGCTCTCGCCGACTCGGTCACAGGCGTGACCTCGGCCACCGTCGGAGCCTCTGTCGTGACGGTCGCGATGACGATGAATTTCATCCGCACCGCCCAGCCGGGAGAAACGATCCGCGTCACGAGCCGCATCACGCATAATGGCCGCACCACGATCGTCATCGAGGCGGACATGTTCGACGAAGAGGACCACCTGATGGCAAATATCCTCGCGACAATGATGGTGGTGGATCATTTCTCGGAAATCCCGAGGGAATGGTGAGATAGTGACTAGTGACTGGTGACTAGGGACTAGGACGTGCCGCTCCTTGATTGTGAATGAAAGCTCTGCTCGAATGAGGAATTAGGAATGAAGGTGGCGTCTTCGCCGCGAATATATATGAGGCGATGCCTGAAGGCCGGAGGATAGAAGTCAGATGTCTAATGTCTGGCGTCTGATATCTGATGTCTCCCAGTCTCCTAGTCTAATCCCTAGCCACTCATCCCTCATCCCTGCTTTCAAACTTATTTGCGGCGCGAAAATCAAAAGCGCCGTCTTTTTTATGAAATCTTCCCATGAAAAAAAGACGTAGAATCATGCATCCTACGTCTTTTTTAATTTTAGTTGATTTGGGGAAACGCTGATTAAATCACAGAATCAGTGTTTCCTTAGATTTTCGCCAGCGCCTGTTCGAGATCCGCCAGAAGGTCATCGATATTTTCGATACCTACGGAGATGCGGACGGTGCCAGGGGTGATGCCGGCTGCCAGCTGAGCTTCCGGGGAAAGCTGCTGGTGGGTGGTGGAAGCCGGGTGAACGACGAGGGACTTGGAGTCACCGACGTTCGCAAGGTCGGAGAAGATTTCCAGATGATCGATGAATTTTCTAGCTGCATCGAAGCCGTCTTTGAGTTCGATGGAGAAGATGGAGCCGGCGCCCTTCGGCAGATATTTCAGCTGCAGCTTGTGGTACGGGGAAGATGCAAGGCCCGGATAGTTGACTTTGGCAACCTTCGGGTGCTTTTCGAGGAATTCAGCGACCTTGGTGGCATTGTAGACGTGGCGTTCTACGCGGAGAGACAGGGTTTCGAGGCCCTGGATGAAGAACCAGGAGGAGATCGGGGAAATGCATGCGCCGGTATCACGGAGAATCTTCGCACGGATACGGGTCACGAAGCCTGCGCCCGGTACGTCAGTCGCAAAGTTGATGCCGTGATAGGAAGCATCCGGAGAAGCGAAGTGCGGGTATCTTTCTGGCTGGTTCCAGTTGAACTTGCCATTTTCTACGATCGCGCCGCCTAAGGTCGTGCCGTGTCCGCCGATGAATTTCGTGGTGGAGTGAACCACGATATCCAGACCATGTTCCAGTGGACGGAAGAGGTATGGGGTCGCGAAGGTATTATCGATGATGACCGGCAGTCCATGAGCATGAGCAATGTCACGGATGGCATCGAAGTCCGGGATATTGATGGCCGGATTGCCGAGTGTTTCGATATAGACTGCCTTGGTCTTTTCTGTGATCGCTGCTTCGATCTCTTCCGGATGGTCCGGATTAACGAAATGGGTGGTGATGCCGAGCTGCGGCAGGGTGTCGGTGAAGAGTTCATAGGTGCCGCCGTAGAGGGTAGAGGCGGAAACGATCTCATCCCCGGCACCGGCAATGTTCAGGATCGCATAGGTGACAGCAGCTGCCCCGGAAGCAACGGCGAGAGCCGCCGTGCCGCCTTCCAAAGCGGCCAGTCTCTTTTCGAGTACATCCTGTGTCGGATTCGTCAGGCGGCCATAGATATAACCGGCATCCTTCAGGGCGAAGCGGTCTTCTGCCTGCTGTGCGTCCTTGAATACATAGGAAGTGGTCTGGTAAATCGGAACCGCTCTGGCGCCGGTCACCGGATCCGGTACCTGGCCTGCATGCTGCTGAAGAGTTTCGAAATGATAATGTTTTACGTCTGCCATGATGAATTCCTCCTGTAAAAAAAGGCTGTTGATAGCTCGCCGGAAAGCGTCTCTCTGAACTATCAATCACTATTTCTTCCTTCATAGTAAATGCTGCAATGTTTGGGAAACACGGATTCAATCGTTGTCTGATTTCATTCTTGGATTTTTATACAGAGCAAGGAATCATCTGACGCGAATAGC
>UQQQ01000097.1 GCA_900543165.1 uncultured Dialister sp.
ATACACTCCATGATTTCATCAAGCACGGTGTAACATATGTTTGACAAACCAACACGGGGAAAAACGTCGTATGGTAAGGAAACGCCGAACTTAATAGCCTTCCCCTCGAGGGGAAGGTGCCTCGAAGGGGCGGATAGGGCACTGGCGGCATGAAAGACAGATGAGAAAAGCGGTGAGGTGCGCGGCACATGTGGGGAAAGCGTGAGTCCCTGACCGCAAGCAAAAAAAGATTTCTCGCTTCGCTCGAAATGACGAAGCGGGAGTCTGATGTCTCCCAATCTCCCAGTCTCCTAGTCACTAGTCACTAGCTACTAGTCCCTAGTCCCCAGCCTGATAAACTCACTCACTGCATCCAGCCCTTTTCTCAGCAGCGCCCCATCATGGCCGTAGCCGACACGGAAAGAGAATGTCTCATCGAAGCAGTCGCCGGGGACGCAGAAGGCGCCGGTCTCCTCATACATGCGGCGGCAGAAATCACGCGAACCGATGGGGAGATCGTAATGCACGAGCGCCATGGTACCGGCCGTCGGCTTCACATAAGAGACATGCGGCTCCCCTTCCACCCAGCCGTCCAGGATGGGCAGATTCGCTGCCAGGATGGCGCGATTTCTCGCGAGGATTTTTTCCTTGTGCGCCAAGGCGAGCGCCGCGATTTCCTCATCGAAGAGCCCGCAGCTCACAAGGTCATAGTCCCGCACGCGGCGAAACTGGGCGAGCGCCTGCCGGTCATGGGTCGCAAGCCAGCCAAGACGAAGCCCGGCCAGCGAAAAGGCCTTCGACATTGACCCGGTCGCGATCCCCTTCTCATAGAGATCGGCAACGGAGGGAGTGGATGCTCCGTCGATGGAAACGCCGCTGTACACTTCATCGCAGAAAAGGTACGCGCCCGCCCTGCGCGCGATGGCCACGATGTCCTCCATCATATCCGCAGGGATCAGAGAGCCCGTCGGATTGTTCGGATTATTGAGGCAGATCATGCGCACGCCGCGCGCCGCTGCCCGCGAAAGCTCATCAAGATCTGGCAGATAGCCATTCTCTCTTCGAAGGCGCAGCACCGTCACCTCCGCCCCGAGCGCTTCCGGTGCAGAGTAAAACTGCTGATAGCTCGGGGAGAATGCGATCACGCGGTCCCCCGGGCGAATGAGCGAAAAGAAAATGTGCTGGTTCCCACCCGTCGCACCATGCTCCGTCAGGATTTCCTCCGGAGAGATGCTCTCATAGAGACGGCTGATTTCCTTCTTGACCTTCTCCGAGCCGAAGATGGTGCCGTATGTCTGCTCTCTTGCAAAAAAGCGCTCCATGAAATCTGCGCGATCCTCGCCCGCCAGCGAAAAAAGCTCTGCGAGCGAGAGAGGCTTCGCGCAGGTGTCCGTGATATTGTACTTGGCGCCTTCTTCGTACTGGTCCATCCAGCTTTCGACACCGAACTGTGAAACGATCATAGGGATACTCCGTAAAAATATGAGTGAATAGGGTTCAGGGTTCAACGGGGAATATGGCGGCTTTGTCGACTATATATTTGCGGCGAAGCCGCCACATTCCCCGTTGAACCATTAGACCCCTTAGAACCTGTTAAGTTTGAAAGCAAGGATTAGGAATGGAAAGCAAGAGGTGATTGAAATCGCGCGGTTGGCACACTGACCGTTCTGCAAGGAAAATCCTCGGCTACGCTCGAGATGACAACATCGCGAAGCGCTGTCAAAATTCTGCGGCGCTTCATTATTTTTCGCGCCGCACTACCATTTCGCATTTCTCATTTCTAATTTCTCATTCAAGTGAGGCTTTTAATCGTAATCAAGGGGCGGCTCGCCCCTTGGGCTAACCCTCTTCGCTCTCCCAATTCTTGCACACATCGACCCAGCCCAGGGCTTTGGATGAGGACTCGAGCTCAGGGATCGAGAGACGCACAGCGCTGTGGTCTGTGCCTGCTGCCGGATAGACGATGTCGAAACGCTGCAAAGAAACATCCAGATAGACCGGCACGCCCTCGGGCAGACAGAAGGGACACACGCCGCCGGGGCGGTGGCCGATATACTGCTCGCACTCCGCGCCGGGGATCATCTTCGCCTTCTTGTGGAAGGTCATCTTGAATTTGTGATTATCCACTTTGGCATCTCCCGCCACGACGATGATAAGCGGCTTGTCAGCCAAGAGGAAGGACATCGTCTTCGCGATGCGCGCCTCCTCCGTCCCGAGCGCCTGTGCCGCCAGCGCCACTGTCGCGGAAGATTCTTTGAGATCGATGCAGCGATCCCCCATGCCGAGGGTATCGAAATAGGATTTTACTTTTTCAAAGGACATAGTATGCGCTTCTTTCGTATAAATTGGGTGACTGGTGACTGGTGACTGGTGGCTGGGGATTAGGGACTAGGGACTGGGGACTAGGAGACTAGAAGACATCAGAGGTAGTGTCAAATGCTTTGTGTAAATTTTTCTTCACTTTCTTAGAAGAATAAATCACATTACAATTTCCAGATCTTCTGGAAGGATGCGATCTCCAAACTGA
>UQQQ01000098.1 GCA_900543165.1 uncultured Dialister sp.
TATGTATAAAAATTCTTGTAGAATCTGACTCTGCGATTGAATCAGCGTTTCCCTAGCCGCGAATGACAAAGATTTCTCGCTTGCGCTCGAAATGACGATACGGGAGAGTCTGATGCCTCTTCGTCTCTTAGTCTTTTAGTCCTTAGTCACCAGTCACTAGTTCCCCATGCCAAAATGCAGCCCGCAGGCTGCATTTTCTCACACAAGGAAGAGATTCTCATCCGCTTCGATGAGCTTTTTGACAGGTATCGGCTCCCGTCCGGGCTCTGCGAGCTCTGCATCCCACAGGATCTTCAAAGCCGCCGGATCCGTTTTGAGCTTCGTCTTTTCCAGACGGCGAAGGAGCTTATGGATCTCCGTCGCGACTGCCTTCAGATGATAGGAGAGGGAGAGCGACAGGCTGATGTGCTCCACGCCTGAGCCGCACTTGATGATGTTTCGCATGTTTTCATTCTCGATGAAATCATCATAGCTGCCGCGGAAAGCCATAAGGTCGTCGATGACCTGCTGCAGCTCCACGATCGGCGACTTGCTCTCGGCCGCCAGATCGAGGGCATATACGGCCATCTGCAGATAGGAGAGCGTCTTGCTGGAAATCGTATCACGCAGTACGATGCCATTTCCGATCATCATCTCCGCTGCGGCGCGGACAGAGTCCGGATTGTCCTTATTGAACAGGTAGCACTCCATGAAATGCGAAGCATCCTGATAATGGTTCGCGATGCCTAAATCTTCGCAGTATTTCGCGTAGTCGAAGTCCTCGCCGTCGATCATCTGGTCGTACTTGGAAAGCATGTAGGAGAGCGTCGTCAGTACGCGTTCCTGATATCGTCCCAGCCAGAAGAGACGGTTGTCTTTATTTATAGAGAGATAACCCATGTGTCTTTGAAACCTCCTCCTTGCGATGAATTGACCACCATGCCGCCTTCGATGCGGGAGAACCGCGTAAGGCCGCTCGGCCAGACCACCGTATCCTTTCCTGTCAGTACGAAAGCTCTGAGATCAGCTTTACGCATGACGCGCTTGTCTCCATCCATGACGGGCAGATCCTGAAAATCTATGATTTCCTGCGAAATGAAACGCCACGGCTCTCTTTCGATGAGCGCCTTCAGCTCTTCCTGCTTTTCCTTCGAAAGGTCGCGCCCGAAGACGACACCATAGCCGCCCGCCTCCGCGACGTCCTTGATGACGAGCTTATCCATATGCGAGAGCGTATACTCGCGGTCCTTCTCATAGAAAGGCAGGTACATCGGTGCATTGAGGAGGATCGGCTCGTCGGAAAGATAATAGCGGATCATCTTCGGCACGAAGTAGTAAATGCCCTTGTCATCCGCGACGCCATTGCCCGGCGCATTCATAACCGCGACATGACCGGCACGGTACGCGCTCATGAGATTCGGGATTCCGATCAGGGACGATGGCTCGAAATAGAGCGGATCGAGGTATTCATCGCTGACGCGGCGATAGAGCGTCCCGACGCGGATCGCCCCCTCATCGCTTCGATAGTAGAGTGTATCATTCTCCACGAAGAGATCCTCGCACTCTGCCAGGACCGCGCCCGCCTGCTCGGCCAGATACGAATGCTCAAAGTACGCTGCATTGTAGCGCCCCGGTGTGAAAATGACATTGATCCCGCCGCGATTCACGAAGTCCATCGTTTCTTTCAGCAGCCGGCCATAGTTTCTGTTATCCCGTACTTTGTGCTTACGGAACGTCTCCGGACTGCAGTCGCGGCACAGCTGGCGCGCGATCAGGGGATATGACGTACCGGACGGGATACGGAGATTATCCTCCAAGACATACCAGTTGCCCTCTTTCCCCAGCACCAGATCAATGCCTGAAATATGGCTGTAGATCTTCTCCGCGGGAAGGATCCCCTCGCACTGCGCCAGATACCCCGGCGAACGATACACGAATTCCTCCGGTACTACGCCGTCCTTGATGATCTGCTTCTTTCCGTAGACATCGGCGAGGAAGGCATTCAGCGCCCGGACACGCTAGGCAAGCCCCTTCTCGAGCTTTCCGAATTCCTCTTTTTTCAGAATTCTCGGGATCGGGTCAAACGGAAAGAGACGTTCTAAAAATTGCCCGTCCTTGTACAAACCGAACTGGACGCCGTATCGGGCCATTTGGTCATTGATACTCGCCGTATGGCGCAAAATCTCATCCATCATTCATCCCCCTTTTTAGAAGCTGGAAAGCCGCACGGCCTCCCATTTCCACACCCCTGAAAAGAAATCTACGGGAAGAAAATAAAAAACAGGGCAAAGCCGCGGAATGGCGTCTTTGCCCTGTTTTGGTATTCTCAAAACCACAGATACTTCGATTCAGTTTATTATTGTTACACAGATTACACATCTTTGGTTTATCGCTTTCAAGAGGGAAAACGGAAATGCGCCCGCCCTCCTGTGTTGGTTTGTCAAACATATGTTACACCGTGCTTGATGAAATCATGGAGTGTATC
>UQQQ01000099.1 GCA_900543165.1 uncultured Dialister sp.
CAAGGTAGAGATCGAACCTCTCTTCCAGGATTTCGTGGATTTCGATACCTTCAGCAAGTCTGACTTCCGCGCCGTCAAGGTCAAGGAATGCAGCGCTGTGCCGAAGAGCAAGAAGCTCCTCAAGTTCGTTTTGGATGATGGCACAGGCACAGACCGTATCATTCTCTCCGGCATTCATGCTTACTATGAACCGGAAGAACTGGTCGGCAAGACACTGATCGCGATCACAAACCTTCCGCCACGGAAGATGATGGGGATCGACTCTTGCGGCATGCTCCTCTCGGCCATCCATCAGGAAGAGGGCGAAGAAAAGCTCCACCTGCTCATGGTCGATCGTCATATCCCGGCCGGTGCAAAGCTGTATTAATTAAAAACATATCAGGCAGAGTAAGCTTCCGTGCGTGAAGTGCCGAGTGGACAGGGAGTTGTCACTCGGACGAAGAGACAGGGATGCGATGAGTCCGTCATCGTCATCCTGTCTCGCGGTACGGAAGTTGCATCCCGCTGCTGCAGAAGGCTTCCTCCTGTAGCAAGTCGAGCAGGAGGAGGTCTTTTTTCATGCCTAAAAATAAAATTCATGAGTGGGTCGTGCTCGGTATTCTGACCGGGCTTGCCGTGCTTTTGTCCTACGTCTTTGCCATCCAGACGCCCTTTGTGCGCATCACCTTCGGATTTCTGCCCATCGCACTCGCGGGTGCTTTCTACGGACCGTGGAAAGCGGGGCTGGTGGGCGCGCTGGATAACCTCATCGGTACTGCGATCATCGGGACGAGCATTTTCTTTCCCGGCTTCACGCTGTCTGATTTTCTGACAGGCTTTCTGTTTGGATGGTTCTTCTATCATAAGGAAATCCGATTTCCCTATGTCTGTGTACCATTTCTTCTTGTCATGCTCCTGATCCATCTGGGGCTCAATACTCTCTGGCTTGTCCTCTACTATGACAAAGCGGCTTCGGCGATCTTCCTGTCCCGCGTCATCAAGAATCTCCTTTGCTTCCCCATGGAAGTGGGACTGTTTCTCGCGGTGTACAAAGCGGTAGGGAAACAGGTGATCAAGGGACTGGTGTGACTGGATATGAGCCAACAAAGCTGTTAAACGCTTTAACTCAAAGTGAGGAGTGAGGAATTAGGAATGAAGGGGGTGGCTTCGCAGCAAATATATATGGGCAATGCCCGAAGGCCGGAGGATAGAAGTCAGAGCTCTGATGTCTCTCAGTCGCCTAGTCTAATCCCTAATCCCTAGCTACTAATCCCTGCTTTTAAACTCCTCATTCTGATTTCGTAAGGAGAAACGTTATGGCAAACTATTCATTTATCGTTTCCTATGATGGCAGCCGCTACGACGGCTGGCAGCGGCAGACACGCACGGAAGAAACGATCCAGGGCAAGCTGGAAAAGGCTCTCGGAAAGCTGACGGGCGAAGAGGTGCAGGTCATCGGCGCAGGGCGGACGGATGCCGGAGTCCATGCGCGGGGGCAGCGTGCGAATGTTCAGCTTTCTGTGGCGCTGCCCGTCAGGCAGCTGGAGGACGAGCTGAACCGTCTTCTGCCGGATGACATCGGTGTGTCGCGCATGAGGGTGGTGGGTGAGCGTTTTCACAGTCGTTTTTCCGCGACAGGAAAATTCTATCGCTACCGCATCCGCACCAGCAGTGAAAAGAACGTCTTCGAGCGGCGCTATGTATGGCAGCTGGGAGAAGCGCTCGATATTCCCGCTATGGAAGAGGCCGCGCATCTTCTGGAGGGCAGGCACGACTTCAAGTCCTTCTGTGGGAATCGGCACATGAAGAAGTCCTGCGTGCGTGACGTGAAGGAGATCTCTCTTCACGTGACGGAGGGAGAGCTGGTCATGGATTTCATCGGGGATGGCTTCCTGCAGAATATGATCCGTATCCTCGTGGGGACGCTTGTCGAAGTGGGCGAGGGGAAGAGGAGACCTTCTGAGATGGGGGAGATCCTCGCGGCTCGCGATCGCAGCCGCGCCGGCTTCACCGCGCCTCCCTGCGGGCTTTGCCTTGAAAAGGTAATGTATGAGTGACTGGTGGCTGCCCTGCTGAAGTGTTTTCATGATGCGGCAGCCTCGTAGCACTATGGATCGGTATTCCTTTAAATGAAAAAGTCTCGCCGTTTCATACAAAAGAGGGGCTGTGAAATAACGATCATCTCATTTTCGCGTTCCATCTGCCGCGGGGGACTTGCAG